>NZ_JBHYJA010000071.1:0-36884 GCF_042740355.1 Streptomyces sp. NPDC059010 | reverse complement strand
CTCCTCAGTCGTGACACCTTAATAATTTTTCATTGAGATCACCGCCCCCCCGCGGCGGGGGGGGGGGGGGGGGGGGGGGGCCGGCCCCCCCCCCCCCCCCCCCCGCGACCGGGGAGGCAAGAGTGGCCGACCGCTTCGACCTGTCCACACCGTCCGAGCGCTGGCTGTGGAAGAAGGACACGCTCAGGGAGCCCACCCTCCTGCAGTCGTTCGCCTTCGACGAGGTCAACAAGCATCTGTACGTCCTTCAGCTGCGCCGGGGTGGCGCCGCGGCCGGCGACCTGTGCCTGAACCGGCTCGACTTCCAGGGCAAGCGGCTGGGCCACATGGAGCTGCGGGGCTTCGGACACGGGGTCGCCATGGGCGTGCAGCACGGCTCCGACGGCACGGTGTGGATCTGGACCGAGGCCGACGCCAAGGACGGTTACGGCCGTGGCGTCACCCGGTTCCGCTTCTTCGACGGCGCCGTCCGCACCCGGGACGACGTCAAGGTCCGCCACCCGATCCCGGGCTCCACCGGCAACCAGCCGTCGGTCTGCACGGCCTCCCGCCGCATCGCCGTCCGCCACCGCGTCGACGGCAAGCCCCGCTACCGCATCTGGGACCTCGCCGACTTCGTCGCCCGCGACTACTCCGAGCCGATCGCCGACTTCGCGCAGACCGGCGCGCATCCCGACCCCGACATTCCCTTCCAGGGGTACGCCCTGCACGGCGACCACCTCTACCAGCTGGCCGGAACCGCGTACGACGCGAAGACCAACCCGCCCGCGCGACGCGGCAACACCTACCTCTCCTGCCTCGACATCCGTACCGGCAGGCTGCTCGACCGGCAACGCACCGAGGCAGGGCACTCCCTCGACCACCGCGAACCGGAGGGCCTCGCCGTCCGCCAAGGCGCCGGGGGACAGCTGTGTCTGGGTCTCGCCTCCGGGGCGGTGGGGCAGCGCAGGTTCTCGATCTACTACAAGCCGCACAAGGCATGACGCGGCCGTACGCTGATCCCATGGCCAGGATCAACGACGTCGGCGGCGTCGAGGGCTTCGGCCCTGTCGACATCACCGACGACACCGAGCCCTTCCACGCCGACTGGGAGGCGCGGGTCTTCGGTATCTGGAACGCCCTGCGGGCACAGGGGATCTTCAATCTGAACGAGTTCCGGGACGCGATCGAGTCGATGCCGCCGCGGGAGTACCTGGCGGCGTCGTACTACGAGCGCTGGTTCGAGGCGATCAGCGCCCTCCTCGAACGCAAGGGCGTGATCGAGCCGGGTGAGCTCGATGACTGACCGTTTCGCACCGGGGGTACGCGTGGTGACGTACCGCCACGACCCGCCGCACCACACCCGGCTGCCCCGGTACGCGCGGGGCAAGCTCGGCGTCGTGGTCGAGCCGGAGGGACCGGCCGAACTGGCCGACGTCAGCGCGCGGGGGCGGGCGGACGCGCCGGTGGAGCAGGTGTACGCGGTGCGGTTCGAGGCGTGTGATCTGTGGGGTGCGGGCGACCATGAGGTCGTACTGGACCTGTGGGAGAGCTATCTGCAAGAGGACCGTGACGAAGAGGCCCGTGACGAAGGGGACCGTGACGATGAGCGGTGACCACTCCGACGCGACGATCGCCCGCCGGGTGCGACGCCTGGAGACCCTGCTGGAGGAGAAGGGCGTCCTCACGGGCGGGGAGCTGGACGAGGCGATCGACGCGTTCCTCGCGGGCGCCTCTCCGGCGAACGGGGCGCGGGTCGTCGCCCGGGCGTGGACCGACGAGGCGTACCGGACCCGGCTGCTGGCGGACGGTACGGCGGCGGTGCGCGAACTCGGCTGCATGGAGGGCTCCTACCAGCGCCTGCGCGTCGTCGAGAACACCGCCACGACCCACAACGTGATCGTCTGCACCCTCTGCTCCTGCTACCCCATCCGTCTCCTCGGCCCGTCCCCCAGCTGGTACAAGTCCGAGGCCTACCGCTCCCGCGTGGTCCGCGAACCCCGCGCCGTCCTCGCCGAGTTCGGCCTCACCCTGCAGCCCGACACCCGGATCACGGTGTGGGACTCCAGCGCGGAGACCCGCTACCTGGTCCTGCCCCGCCGCCCGGACGGCACGGAGGGGATGAGCGAGGAGGAGCTCGCGGGGCTGGTGACACGCAACGCGCTGATCGGCACGGCGGCCCTGTAGCTCAGTCCTTGTCGGCCTTCTCTCCCATGTCCGGCACCTTCTCCATCGACGGCTCCCCCAGCTCCTGCAACGCCGCGTCGGCCGCCGGCACCCCCGTCGGGGAGAAGTGCGGATTGATGCGCAGCGCCTCCTGGAGGTGCCGTCGGGCC
Organism: Streptomyces sp. NPDC059010; assembly: GCF_042740355.1. Lineage (NCBI taxonomy): Bacteria > Bacillati > Actinomycetota > Actinomycetes > Kitasatosporales > Streptomycetaceae > Streptomyces > Streptomyces sp. NPDC059010. The sequence continues at coordinate 34,569 of NZ_JBHYJA010000071.1, read as the reverse complement.
GGACCCGGCATGTCCAGTTCCCGCTCGATCAGCCCCCGGTGGTAGACGTACAGCGCGCTGCGCACGCCGCCCCCGTGCGCCCGGTCGGTCGCCACGCGCGCGTACTTCAGGGCCGCCTTGCCCTCCCCGGCCCGGTGCAGCGCCCAGCCCAGCGCGTCGGCCACCGCGATGCCCGGCTGACGGCGCCACTCGGCCCGCAGCCGCCGTACCGCCGACTCCACGTCACCGTGGTCCGCCTCGAAGCGGCCCAGGACCAGCTCCTCGTCCACACCGCCGGCCGCCGACCTGGCCGCCCGCTCCCGCAGCAGGTCGTACTGCACCCGCGCCGCCTGCCCCAGCCCCAGCGACTCGTACAACTCGCCCAGTTCCAGGGCGTATTCGGGATACGGCTGCTTGGCGAACGCCACCCGGTACGCGTTCAGCGCCTCCGTCGTACGGCCCAGCGCGGCCAGCGTCCGCCCCTGCCCGGCGAGCGCCGCCCGCTGGTCGGGGTCGAGCCGTACCGCCTCCTGGAAGTAGCGCAGGGCCACGTCCAGGTCGCCGCGCTCCCAGGCGAGCTGCCCGGCACGCTCCAAATACGCCGCCCGCTCGGCCGGGGACCCGGCGCCCGCCGCCGCGTCGGACAGGGCGACGGCCGCGTCCTCCCGCCAGCCCCGGTCCCGGTAGAGGGCCGCCGCCCGCGCCCGCACCGCCGGACCCGAACGCAGCTTCAGCAGCCGGTCCAGGGTGCGCTTGGCGGCCTTGTAGTCACCCAGCCCCGTGTGCGCCTCGATCAGCTGCGGATACGCCGACCACTGTCTGCGGTCCACCTCCAGCGCCGCCTCGCTCCAGTTGCGCGCCGCCCGGAAGTCCCGCCGCGCGTTCGCCAGCGCCGCCATGGCGTCCATCGCCCCGGCGTTGCGCGCCCGCACCCTCAGCGACGTACGCAGCGCCTTCTCGGCCTTCGGGTAGTACCCCGGCTGCGCGGTCCGCCGCCCCTGCTCCACATACGCCGCCCCCAGCACGGCCCACGACACCGCGTCCTTGGGATGCCTGCGCAAGCGGGCCTCGCGCTCCTCGATCAGCACCGCCAGATCGGGCAGCGCGGCCGGCACCCCCGAGCTGACCGCGGCCAGCGCCTGCGCCCCCGGAGCCGGCACCGGCGCCTCGGTCCGGCCCGAGCCCCACGGCAGCAGCGCCAGCACCACGCCGAGCACGGCACACCCCGCCACCGAGGCGATCAGCACCCGCCGCGGGACACGCGGGCGACGCCCCGGTGTGCTGCCCTGCCCGTCCACCGGGGCGTCGCCCTGCGGGGCGCCGCTCTCCGCGGCGCTCACTGTGCGGTTCTCCATGCCGCTCACTGTGCGTGAAACGGTGCGCCCGTACGACGACCACACCCCGCCGCACCACGGCTGCCGTACGCGGGGTTCACACCGATGGCCCCCGGGTGTCACGCTGTGATCATGAGCAGGATCGAAGCCGCACCCGACCGGGCCCGGGGTGACCTCACCGAGCGGCTGCTCGCGGGTCTGCCCACCGAGGCCGTCCTGACCGACCCCGACGTCACGGCCTCCTACGCCAACGACATGGCGAGCTTCTGCCCGGCCGGCGCGCCCTCCGTGGTGGTGCTGCCGCGCACCGTCGAAGAGGTCCAGCACGTCATGCGCACCGCGACCGAACTGCGCGTCCCGGTCGTCCCGCAGGGTGCCCGCACGGGCCTGTCGGGCGGCGCCAACGCCTCCGACGGCTGCATCGTGCTGTCCCTGACCAAGATGGACCGCATCCTGGAGATCAACCCGGTCGACCGGATCGCGGTCGTCGAGCCCGGCGTCATCAACGCCACGCTCTCCCGCGCGGTCGGCGAACACGGCCTGTGCTACCCGCCGGACCCCTCCAGCTGGGAGATGTGCACGATCGGCGGCAACATCGGCACCGCCTCGGGCGGCCTGTGCTGTGTGAAGTACGGGGTGACGGCCGAGTACGTCCTGGGGCTGGACGTGGTGTTGGCCGACGGACGCCTGATGACCACCGGCCGCCGTACGGCCAAGGGGGTCGCGGGATACGACATGACCCGTCTCTTCGTCGGCTCCGAAGGCTCGCTCGGCATCGTCGTCCGGGCCGTCCTGGCGCTGAAGCCGCAGCCGCCGCAGCAACTGGTGCTGGCCGCCGAGTTCGCGTCCGCGGCGGCCGCCTGCGACGCGGTGTGCCGGATCATGGCCGGCGGGCATGTGCCGTCACTGCTGGAACTGATGGACCGTACGACGGTCAAGGCGGTGAACGCCCTCGCGAACATGGGGTTGCCGGAGACGACGGAGGCTCTCCTCCTGGCCGCCTTCGACACCCCGGACCCGGCGCCCGACCTCGCCGCGGTCGGTGCCCTGTGCGAGGCGGCCGGCGCGACCGAGGTGGTCCCCGCGGACGACGCGGCCGAGTCCGAACTGCTGCTCCAGGCGCGGCGGTTGTCCCTCACCGCGCTCGAAGCGGTGCGTGGCGTGACGATGATCGACGACGTGTGTGTGCCGCGGTCCCGGCTCGGTGACCTCATCGAGGGCGTGGAGCGGATCGCCGATAAGCACCAGCTGACCATCGGCGTCGTCGCGCACGCCGGTGACGGCAACACCCACCCGACCGTGTGCTTCGACGCGGCCGACGAGGACGAGTCCCGGCGCGCCCGTGAGTCCTTCGACGAGATCATGGCCCTCGGCCTGGAACTCGGCGGGACGATCACGGGCGAGCACGGGGTGGGAGTCCTGAAGAAGGAGTGGCTGGCGAGGGAGATCGGCCCGGTCGGCATCGAGATGCAGCGCGGTATCAAGGAGGTCTTCGACCCGCTGGGCATCCTCAACCCGGGCAAGCTGTTCTGACGTCTGGTGAGCGTGCCTCACTGGGCGAGCAGCTGATCGAGCGCGTCGTCGATCCCGAGCTGCTCGCCCTCAGTCCCCGGGGGCACCACCCGCAAGGTCCGCTCCAGCCAGGCCGACACCTGGGCCGCCGGCGCCTCCAGCAGGGCGTCCCCGTCCGGCGAGGTCAGCGCCATCAGCACCACGCTGCGCCCCTCGACCTTCCTCGGCCACACCCGCACGTCCCCGTGCCCGCACGGCCGGAACACGCCCTCGACCAGCAGATCGCGGGAGAACGTCCAGTACACGGGGTGCTCCGAGTTGATGTGGAACGTGATGTGCACGGCGTACGGATCGTCACTGCGGTAACTCAGCCGGGCCGGCACGGCGATGCTCCGCTCCGGCGACAGAATCAGCTTGAGCTCCAGCTCGCGCTCGATGGCGGTGTAGTGCATGGCGTGAATGTCCTCTCCCGTGTCGCACGCGGGCCCTGTGGACGGTCCCGTACGAGTGGAGAGGGCACAGGGGCGTGAATCATTACGCGGCTTCACAGAACTTTTTTTCCGCCCCTGTTCCGAGAGGGTTCCGTTCGTTGTGAAGTCGGTGTACGAGGTTGCCCGGAAAGGGGTGGGTCCTGCGGGACTGGCGGTGCGTGTTGCGTCGGTCTGATAGATGTGGAGGCCCCGAATCGACCCTCTAGCAGATACCGGACGACGGACATGAGCGCCCCAACCCCGGCCCCCGGTGACGACAGGCCCCGCGAAGGGTATTACCCGGACCCGTCCATTCCTGGATATGTCCGGTACTGGAACGGTGCCTCCTGGGTGCCCGGCACCAGCCGTCCGGCGCCGACGGACGGCGAGACGCTCAGCCCGCCGCCGGGCTCGCAGCCCGCTGCCGCCGCCCCGGCCGCCCCGGTCGAGGAGACGGGCCCGCACTTCTTCGACGAGGAGCCGGCCGACGGGCCGGCCGCGTCCGACCCCCGGCACGGCAGCCGTCCCGAGTCGGCGTCCGCCTGGGGCGCCGACCCGGCCCACCAGTCCGGCTTCGGCGGTGAGCAGGACCATCGTGTCTCCTGGGGTGCCCAGCAGGGCGCCGAGCCCGCCGGTCCGAGGGATCCGCGCACGGCCGCCCGCGCCGACGGCGCCGTCGACACCCCGCCCGCCGAGCCGGACGCCGACGCCCAGGGCCTCGCCTCCGGCAACACGTTCATGATGCGCAGGCCCACCGCCGGGTCCGGCGCCTCCGGGCAGGCCACCCCGCACATCCCGAGCCCCGCCGGTCCCGGCGCCGACGCCGGCACCATGGCGATCCGCGCCCTGTCCCCGCGCACGGGGCAGCAGAGCGGGGCGGCCGGGGCGCAGGCCGGGAGCACGGGCGCGTCCGCCGGTCCGGGCGCCGCACATCCGGACGCGGGCGCCCGCTCGTCGGCCGGTGCTCCGCAGGGCCCCGGCTTCGGTGCCGGGAAGGCCGCGGCCGACCGTGCCTCGGTGGCCCAGGCGGGCGCTCAGCAGGGCGCTCAGGGCGCTGCCGGCGCCCCGGCCGCCGGTGCCGCCGCCACGGGCCTCCCGGGCCCGCAGCAGGCCTCTCCGAGCGTCCCCCAGCAGTCCGGCCCGCCGATGAGCAGCGGCCAGGGCGGCGGTCAGTCCTCCTGGGCGCAGCAGGTGCACCGGCTCGCCGGTGACGACCAGCCGGTCGCCCCGTGGAAGCCCGTGCGGGAGGACCCGTTCGCGGCGGCCGCGCTGCGCCAGGCCGCCGCCCGCCCGGCGAACCTCGGCAAGCGGCTGGCCGCCCGGCTGCTGGACACCGTCGTCCTGGCCGCCGTCACCGCGGTGGCCGCCGTACCGCTCGGCACCAAGGCGATCGACCACGTCAACGAGAAGATCGACGCCGCCAAGCTCTCCGGCGAGACGGTCACCGTGTGGCTGCTGGACGGCACCACGTCGGTGTATCTCGGCATCATCGTGGCCGTCCTGCTGCTGTTCGGCCTGGCCTACGAGGCCCTGCCCACCGCCAAGTGGGGCCGCACGCTGGGCAAGAAGCTGTTCGGCCTGGAGGTCCGGGACATCGAGGCCCACGAGCCCCCGGAGTTCGGCGCGGCCCTGCGCCGCTGGCTCGTCTACAGCATCCCCGGCCTGCTCGGCATCGGCGTCGTCGGTGTCCTGTGGTGCCTGTTCGACCGGCCGTGGCACCAGTGCTGGCACGACAAGGCGGCCCGCACCTTCGTCGCCGGCTGACAGCGCCGGGCCTCCTGCGGCCGGCCCGGGTCCCGCTGCGTCCGTCGCGGGATCGCCGTATCCGCCGAACGGCCCGGGCGATTTCGTACCCCGGACGGCCCCGCGCCGGATGCGAAGCCGTGGGGTTCGCGGTCGACTCGGGCCATGAGCAGCGAACCGCCTCCCGGCTCCGGTCAGCCGCCCCCGGAGGACGACCCGTTCAGGAAGCAGCCCCCGCCGCCCGGGGGCTCGGGTTCGCCGTACGGTGATCAGCCGCCGTACGGCAGCCAACCCCCGCCTCCCTACGGCGGTGGCGGTGACCCGTACGGCGGAGGCGGGCTCCCCACCGACCCGCTGGCCGGGATGCCGCCGCTCGCCGACAGCGGCAAGCGCACGCTGGCCCGCATCATCGACATGATCCTCGTGGGCGTCGTCGTCTGGCTGCTCACCTGGGGCTTCGGCGACCACGAGTACGACGTGGACGCCGACAAGGTGGAGTACGGCAAGTCCTTCGCGCAGTCGCTGGTCGCCGCCGTGCTCTTCATCGGCTACGACACCTTCATGACCGTCAGGTCGGGGCAGACGCTCGGCAAGAAGCTGCTCAACATGCGGGTGGCCAACCTCGAAGACGGTGCCACGCCCTCCACGCAGAGCGCGCTGACGCGGGCGGCGGTGCTGTGGATCCCGTTCGCGTTCTGCTGCGCCTGTATCTGGACCGCGATCTGCGGCGGCTGGAGCTTCTTCGACCGGCCCTACAAACAGGGCCTGCACGACAAGGCGGCGAAGACGGTGGTGGTCAGCACCTGAGGATGGCGTACCCCGGGATCGCGCAGGCCGGGGTATGTCGGGTCAGGACTGCGTCAGTACGGGTTCCTCGGTCTGTTCGCGCTCGGCGGCGGGCTTGCGCATCGCCACCACACGGGCCCGGCTCGGCATCGGCACCGTCATGGCGACCAGCAGCCCGAGCAGAAGCGCCGAGACGGCGATGACCGCGATCCCCACACCCGAACTCGTCTGCGACAGCAGCAGCATGGCGAGCGTCGAGAAGATCACGGTGCACGAGCCGTAGGCGAGCTGTGCGGCAGTCGGACGAGGCATGATCATCGTGTCCTCGGAATCAGGGGTGCACGGGGGGTCTCGGCCTGGCTTTCCGCCGACGTCCGGGCGTTCCGCCATCCGACTCTAATCGCGTGCATGCCCGAGGGGAACAAACCGTAAGCGTGACCTAACCAACAGTGCCGGTGCACAGGGGGCGCACGGAGTCATAGCGTCCACCAAGTGGACAGACGCACGCGCCTCTCGGACGGAGCCGCCGTTGTCCGTAAAGCGAACATCGACTCCGCATAGTGCACTTGACGGGTCCAAGTCAAGGTCTGTCTTTTCTGGTTAACCTCTAGTCAAATGTCGTCACTTGACTACACGCGTTGATCAGGCGCGCGCGGACCCTCCATGACCAGGACCCCCTTCATTCCGTGCGCCCGGACGCGGGGGAGGATGCAAGTGACCATCAGACCCTGGACGTTCAGAGCGGCGGCGACAACCGTCGCGCTCGCGACGGCGACGGCGACGTTCGCGACCTTCGCGGTGGCTCAGGCCGACGAAGGCGCGGCGGCGGCATCGGTGAAGCGGCACGACCCGGCGGAGCACACTCACGCCGACCATGACCTCGAAGGCCCGATGAGCAAAACTCAGGAGGCCCAGCGCGAAGAAGCCCTGAACCAGGTCATATCGGGCAAAGCCAAGGTGAAGGAGCGTGACGGCTCGAAGGTCGTCCAGCTCAAGAGCAAGAAGGGCGACAGCAAGTACGTCGAGCTGGGCCGCGAGAAGACCGACAAGATCTTCACGATCCTGGTCGAGTTCGGCGACAAGACCAGCGAGGCCGGCGGCACGCCCGGTCCGCTGCACAACCAGATAGCCGAGCCCGACCGGGCGAAGGACAACTCGACCGCCTGGCAGGCGGACTACAACCAGAAGCACTACCAGGACCTGTACTTCGGTACCGGCAACAAGACCGAGTCGGTCAAGAAGTACTACGAGAAGCAGTCCTCGGGCCGCTACTCGGTCGACGGCGAGGTCGCCGACTGGGTCAAGGTCCCGTACAACGAGGCCCGCTACGGCAACAACGCCTGCGGCCAGACCAACTGCTCCAGCGTCTGGAACGTCGTCAGCGACGGCCTGAACGCGTGGGTCGCCCAGCAGAAGGCGGCCGGCAAGACCGACGCCGAGATCAAGACGGACGTCGCGAAGTTCGACCAGTGGGACCGCTACGACTTCGACGGCGACGGCGACTTCAACGAGCCCGACGGCTACATCGACCACTTCCAGGTCGTGCACGCCGGTGAGGACGAGTCCGCGGGCGGCGGCGCGCAGGGCACCGACGCGATCTGGGCCCACCGCTGGTACGCGTTCGGCACCGACGCGGGTGCCACCGGCCCCGCGGGCAACAAGCTGGGCGGCGCGAAGATCGGCGACACCGGCATCTGGGTCGGCGACTACACCGTCCAGCCGGAGAACGGCGGCCTGGGCGTCTACGCCCACGAGTACGGCCACGACCTCGGTCTGCCGGACCACTACGACACCTCCGGCGGCGAGAACTCCACCGGCTTCTGGACCCTGATGTCCTCCGGCTCCTGGCTCGGCACCGGCAAGAGCGAGATCGGTGACCTGCCCGGCGACATGACCGCCTGGGACAAGCTGCAGCTGGGCTGGCTGAAGTACGACACCGCCAAGGCCGCCACGAGTTCGTGGCACAAGCTGGGCGTCGCCGAGTACAACACCAAGCACAAGCAGGCCCTCGTGGTCGAGCTGCCCAAGAAGAAGGTCACCACCGAGATCGTGGCCCCGGCGCAGGGCGCGAACCAGTGGTGGAGCGGCAAGGGCGACAACCTCGCCAACACGCTGACCCGTTCCGTGGACCTCACCGGCAAGTCCGCCGCCTCGCTGACGCTGGACGGCTGGTACGACATCGAGGCCGAGTTCGACTTCCTCTACACCGAGGTCTCGACCGACGGCGGCGCCAACTGGACCGCCATCGACGGCACGGTCGACGGCACGGCCCTGCCGAAGGACGCCAGCGGCAAGCCGGCGATCACCGGCACGGTGGACGCGTACAAGAAGCTCGTCTTCCCGCTGAACGCCTACGCCGGCAAGAAGATCGACCTGCGCTTCCGCTACCAGACGGACGGCGGCGTGGCCCAGAAGGGCTTCGCGGCCGACGAGATCACCGTGACCGCCGACGGCACGGCCCTGTTCTCCGACAACGCCGAGAGCGCTGACGCCGCTTGGAAGACCAAGGGCTTCTCCCGCATCGGCGCGTCCATCACGGGCGACTACGCGCAGTACTACATCGCCGAGAACCGTCAGTACGTGTCGTACGACAAGACCCTGAAGACGGGCCCGTACAACTTCGGCTTCTCGACGACCCGTCCGTCCTGGGTGGAGCACTACGCCTACCAGAACGGTCTGTTGATCTGGAAGTGGGACACCTCCCAGCAGGACAACAACACCAGCAAGCACCCCGGTGTCGGCCTGGTCCTCCCGATCGACTCCCACCCGGCCCCGCTGAAGTGGACCGACGGCACGCTGATGCGCAACCGCGTCCAGTCCTACGACGCGCCGTTCAGCCGCTACCGCACGGACGGCATGACGCTGCACAACGCGGACGTCGCGGCCAGGATCCCGTCGCGTGCGGGGGTGCCGGTCTTCAACGACCGGACCAACACGTACTACGACGCCGAGACCCCGACCGCGGGTGTCAAGATCACTGACACCAACACCAAGATCAAGATCGTCAAGGAGGCCAAGGATGGCTCCACGATCGAGGTCGAGGTCGGCCCTGCGGTGAAGTAGTCGGCATACTCGCAGGTCAGAGCATGATCGGCGGCGACCCCTTGGCGGGTTGCCGCCGCTCGTGTTTAGGTGCACCCTGTGCTTCCCTTATTGACATCGACTCGCACGGGGGTGTGACCGCATGGCCGCAGGAGGTTTCTGCAAGCTGCCGACCGGCAGCGTGGTGGTGGCGTTGAACCTGCCCAGACCCACCGCCGACGGCACGGGCTGCGTCCGCGTCCTCGTACACGCCCAGAACCGCGCCCGAGCCCTGACCAGGCTCCGCAACCTGGGCATGCGCGCCGTCTACCTACGCGGCAACGCCGCCCCACCGACCCCCGACGAGATCACGGCGGTCCTCCACCACCCCGACGGCCTGATATGGCGAACGGCACCTGACAACGGTGTCGTGGCGGGCCCGGAGCTGATGCAGGAACTGTGGCACCCGATCCGGGCACTCCTGAGACGCCCCGCTGCAACGCCCTAAAGGGGCGCGGGGCTGTATCGATATGCGGCTACCGCCGCGTGGGCGCGACCAGCCACGATGGCGCCGCAGTCGCCCGACGGCGAATCACGGCACTCTGCGGAGCGCTCGGCTCGGCTACGCCACCACCGGCTTACCGGTCAGCTCGACCCCCGCCTCGCGCATCTCCTCCAGGGCCCGCTCAGTGGTCTCCGTGGCCACCCCGGCGGTCAGATCCAGCAGCACCTGCGTACGGAACCCCTCCCGCACTCCGTCCAACGCGGTGGCCCGCACGCAGTGGTCCGTGGCGATGCCCACCACGTCGACCTCCCCGACCGCCCGGGCCCGCAGCCAGTCGGCCAGCTTCACGCCGTTCTCGTCGGCCCCCTCGAACCCGCTGTACGCCGCCGCGTACGCCCCCTTGTCGAACACGGCGTCGATCGCGCCGGAGGCGACCGCCGGGGCGAAGTTCGGGTGGAAGCCGACGCCCTCCGTGCCCGCGACGCAGTGCGCCGGCCAGGAGTGGGCGAAGTCGGGGTTCGCGGAGAAATGGCCGCCAGGGGCGATGTGGTGGTCGCGGGTGGCTACGACGTGCTGGTAGCCGGACCCGGCCGCCTGCCCGATCAGCTCGGTGACGGCGGCGGCCACATCGGCACCGCCGGCCACCGCGAGGCTGCCTCCCTCGCAGAAGTCGTTCTGCACGTCTACGACGATCAAGGCGCGGCGCATGGTCGGTGTCCTTCGGTTATGGACGCTGAGGTCGGGACGGTGAAACGGTTCGGCCCGGCCGTGAACTTCCGAGCCTAGAGACTTCGACAACCGTGCGGGAGGGGGCATGGAGTGAGCACGCCGGGCGCACTCGCTTCACAACCCCGTCCGGCTACCCGAGCGCCCGTTGACATACTCCGTCGGGATGACGGGTTCCCCGCGCGAGAGCTGGGTCGCCGACAGCGGCAGATCCGCGCGCGCCCGCGTGTGCCGGTCCCGTACGACATCCAGCGACTCGCGGGCCAGTACGTCACCGCCCTGCACCAGCTCGACCAGCAGCTGCCGCTCGGCGAGCTCCGCCGGGACCGGCCCGGTGCCGATCACCTCGGCCTCGGCGGCGCCGTACTCGTCGAGGCGGCGCGCGGCCCACTTGCGGCCGCCGATGGAGGTCTTGCCGCCGCTCGACTTCTTCGCCACCGGCACCAGCGGGGCCTTCGGGTCGGCCGACTCGGCGCGGGCGACCAGCTTGTAGACCATCGAGCAGGTCGGATGCCCGGACCCGGTGACCAGCTGGGTGCCGACGCCGTACGCGTCGACCGGCGCCGCCGCCAGTGAGGCGATGGCGTACTCGTCCAGGTCGGAGGTCACGATGATCCTCGTGCCGGTGGCGCCCAGCTCGTCCAGCTGCTGGCGGACCCGGTGCGCGACCAGCAGCAGGTCGCCCGAGTCGATCCGGACGGCGCCCAGCTCCGGCCCGGCGATCTCCACGGCCGTACGGACCGCCTCGGCGACGTCGTAGGTGTCCACCAGCAGCGTGGTGCCCCGGCCCATGGTGTCCACCTGGGCCTGGAAGGCGTCCCGCTCGCGGTCGTGCAGCAGGGTGAAGGCGTGGGCGCTGGTGCCGACGGTGGGGATGCCGTAGCGGAAGCCGGCGGCCAGGTCCGAGGTGGAGGTGAAGCCGCCGACGTACGCGGCGCGGGAGGCGGCCACCGCGGCCAGCTCGTGGGTGCGCCGGGCGCCCATCTCGATGATCGGGCGCTCCCCGGCGGCCGACGACATCCGGGAGGCGGCCGCGGCGATCGCGGAGTCGTGGTTGAGGATGGAGAGGATCACCGTCTCCAGCAGCACGCACTCGGCGAAGGTGCCCTCGACCCGCATGATCGGCGAGCCCGGGAAGTAGACCTGGCCCTCGGGGTAGCCCCAGATGTCGCCGGAGAAGCGGTAGTCCGCGAGCCACTTCAGGGTCTCCTCGTCGACGATCTTCCGCTCGCGCAGGAAGCCGAGGACGTCCGCGTCGAAACGGAAGTTCTCGACGGCGTCCAGGACGCGTCCGGTGCCCGCCACGACGCCGTAGCGCCGTCCCTCGGGCAGTCGCCGGGTGAAGACCTCGAAGACGCTGCGCCGCTGTGCGGTACCGGCCTTCAGCGCGGCCTGCAGCATCGTCAGCTCGTACTGGTCAGTGAAGAGCGCCGTCGAGGGAACGTCCACCGGCAGCCCAAGGTCCGCTGTGTTCATGGCAACCGATGGTACCCCCATCTCGTCACTCTGACGATTTGGTCCATGGGTTCGCCGGGGATTTGTGCGACCACCCCCCTCCGGTGGCAGCATGGGCACTGTGACGTCACCCGCTCCCGTAGAGATCGAACGTACCGAAGCGGCGGAGGAGACCTTCGCCGTACCCGAGCCGGACGTCCCCTGGGTCACGATCGTCCACAACGACCCGGTCAACCTCATGAGCTACGTGACGTATGTCTTCCAGTCGTACTTCGGCTATCCCAAGGACAAGGCCACCAAGCTCATGCTCGACGTCCATCACAAGGGCCGGGCGGTCGTCTCCAGCGGCACTCGTGAGGAGATGGAGCGCGACGTGCAGGCCATGCACGGCTACGGCCTGTGGGCCACCCTTCAGCACGACCGTAAATGACCTCTCGCCCGCAGGACCGGAAGTAGCGAATCGCCTCCATGCCAGGAACCTTCGAACCGCTCCCCGGCGGCGGCGCGGCCGTCGCCCTCGATGACGTCGAGATCTCCATCATCCGGTCGCTGGCCGTGCAGCTCCTGGAGCTCATCGGTCCCGGCCCCGCCGAGGACGCCCCCGACGACCCGCTCGCCGAGCTGTTCGCCGAGGGGCCGAGCGAACCGCCGGCCGACCCGGTGCTGCGGCGCCTCTTCCCGGACGCCTACGGCGACCCCGAGGGCACCCCGCAGGCCAAGGAGGCCGAGGAGCAGCGGGCGCATTCCGCGGAGTTCCGCCGCTACACCGAGAACGACCTGCGGGCCGGCAAGCGCGACAACGCGCTCGCGGTGGTCCGCTCCCTGGACGAGCTCAGCAGCGCCTCCGCCGGGGAGGGCGGTGCGGTGCTCAAGCTCTCCGTCGAGGAGTCCCAGCGCTGGCTCGGCGCCCTCAACGATCTGCGCCTGGCCATCGGTTCCCGGCTGGACATCGCCGACGAGGACGACACCGACCTGCTCTACCGGCTCCCGGACGAGGACCCGCGCAAGCCGATGGTGATGGCGTATCTGTGGCTGGGCGGGCTCCAGGAGACGCTGGTCGCGACGCTGCTGCCGTAACTCGTGCCCCTTTTGGCCGTCATCTGTGACGGTTTTGTGTTCGCTCAGCGGACGCTCAAATCCGGATAACGATCGTGTCACCGCCGCCGCCCACTCTGGGAGGCGGCGATGATTTTGTCCGGTTCTTCCTGTGTGATGCGCCACATAATCCATGGCCGATCATTGTTACGGCCGTGATAAATCTTCACGACGCCCGCCGAGCACCACCCGAATGTTCGGCCGGGTGCGCCGTATGGCCGACGGATCGTCGGTCAGGCACAGCTCCAGCAATCCGGGGGGATCGAGACCCGATCCGCGGCCGACGAAGGCCCGGGTCGGCATGGAGAAAGGCGCACTACACATGACCTCTTCGAAGGTCACTGACGCGAAGGCCACCGGCGCCCCCGAGGAGGGGTACGAGCGGGGTCTCGGCAGCCGTCAGGTCCAGATGATCGCGATCGGCGGTGCCATCGGCGTCGGCCTGTTCATGGGCGCCGGGGCGAACATCGAGAAGGCCGGCACCAGCATCATCCTGATGTACGCCCTCGCGGGCGTCGTCATCTTCTTCATCATGCGGGCCCTGGGTGAACTGCTTCTCTACCGGCCCGTCTCCGGCTCCTTCGCCGAGTACGCCCGGGAGTTCCTCGGCCCGTTCTTCGGGTTCGTCACGGGCTGGACGTACTGGCTCATGTGGGTGGTCACCGGCATGGCCGAGCTCACGGCCGCCGCGATCTACATCCACTTCTGGTTCCCCGAGATCCCGCAGTGGGTCAGCGCCCTGGTGTTCCTGGTGGTGCTCTTCGGCGTCAACCTGATCTCCGTCAAGATCTTCGGTGAGGTCGAGTTCTGGTTCTCGATGATCAAGGTCACGGCCATCATCGGCATGATCGTCATCGGCCTCGGCGTGCTCACCCTCGGCTTCTCCGACGCCGGTGACACCGCCGCCGTCTCCAACCTCTGGTCGCACCACGGCTTCTTCCCGAACGGCATCGGCTCCAGCCTGATGACGCTCCAGGGCGTCATGTTCGCCTACCTCGCCGTCGAGCTCGTCGGCGTCACCGCGGGCGAGTCCGAGAACCCCGAGAAGACCCTGCCCAAGGCCATCAACACCCTGCCCTGGCGCATCATCGTCTTCTACGTCGGTGCGCTGACGGTGATCCTCTCCGTCGTCAAGTGGACCGAGTTCCACGCCGGTGAGAGCCCCTTCGTGCACGCCTTCGGCAAGATCGGCATCCCGCTCGCCGCGGGCATCGTCAACTTCGTGGTGCTCACCGCGGCCCTGTCGTCCTGCAACTCGGGCATGTACTCGACCGGCCGCATGCTGCGCGACCTCGCCGCCAACAGCGAGGCCCCGAGCGCCTTCGGCAAGCTCAACGCCCGCAAGACGCCCGCCGTCGGCATCACGGTCTCCGTGGCGCTCATGGGCATCGGCGTCGTCCTGAACTACATCGTCCCGGAGAAGGCGTTCACCTACGTCACCTCTGTCGCCACCGCGGCCGGCATCTGGACCTGGATGATGATCCTCGTCAGCCACATCCGCTACCGCTCCGCGGTCGACGCAGGCCGACTGCGCGCCTCGTCCTTCCCCGCTCCCGGCGGGGCGCTCTTCAGCTGGGTCGCGCTCCTCTTCCTCATCGGCGTGACCGGCATGATCGCGTACGACAAGGACGCGCGGGTCTGCCTGTACGTCGCGGCCGGCTGGGCCCTCGCCCTGGGCATCGGCTGGGCGATCCTCAAGAGCCGCAACCCGCAGATCACCGACCGCGGCGGCGAGCCCGAGTTCGAGAAGGTCGGCTGACACAGGGCCGTGGACGCCCGCCGCAGGGAGCACTCGTGGCGCCCCGTGCGGCTGCCGCTCAGGCGTCCACGCTCAGGACGTACCACGTCCGGCATATGGGCCGCTTCGTACCATCCCTCGGTACGGAGCGGCCCTCTGCTTATCCTGACGGACATGCTGACCATCACCCAGGCCCTCGTCGACCAGATCGTCGCCCACGCGCGCAAGGACCACCCCGACGAGGCGTGCGGCGTCATCGCGGGCCCCGCCGGCTCGGACCGCCCCGAGCGCTTCATCCCGATGCTGAACGCGGCCATGTCGCCCACGTTCTACGAGTTCGACTCCGGCGACCTGCTCAAGCTCTACCGCGAGATGGACGACCGCGACGAGGAGCCGGTGGTCATCTACCACTCCCACACGGCCACCGAGGCCTACCCCTCGCGTACCGACATCTCCTACGCCAACGAGCCCGGCGCCCACTACGTGCTCGTCTCCACCGCCGACACCGACGGCCTCGGTGACTTCCAGTTCCGCTCCTTCCGCATCGTCGACGGCGAGGTGACGGAGGAGGAGGTCAAGGTCGTAGAGGCGTACTGAGCCCGCCGACGGCCGACCTGAACAGCGCGGTCTCACTCCCCGGCCGAAAAGCGTCCGCGATGTGGGATCACATTCCAAAAGCCGGACCGGGAATCGATACGATGACCCCATGGTTTCCCACGACGTGAGCGAAAAGACGCCGGGCATGCTGCTCGTTGCGCGGCTGCACGTCGACCTGTGCAGGCTCGCCAGCGCCATCTGTTGACGCGACACCCTGCCGCCGTACGGCCGTGAGCCGCGGCGCCGCACCCACGCACCACCCCTGCTGTACTTGCGCTGCCGCGCGCCCCCGATCGACTACTCCCGACAGGAGCCCTGAGCCATGGCCATCGAGGTCCGCATCCCCACCATCCTCCGCACCTACACCGACGGTCAGAAGGCGGTGGAGGGCAGTGGTGAGACCCTCGCCGAGCTGTTCACCGACCTTGAGACCCGGCACGCGGGCATCCACGCCCGCATCGTGGACGGCGGCGAGCTGCGCCGCTTCGTCAACGTCTACCTCAACGACGAGGACGTCCGCTTCCTCGCGGGCATCAACACCAAGCTCGCCGACGGCGACAACGTCACGATCCTGCCGGCCGTGGCCGGCGGTATGGCCTGATCCGGATGCGCTACGACTCCCCGCTCGCCGCGGTCGGCAACACCCCCCTGGTGTGCCTGCCGCGGTTGTCGCCGTCCGAGGACGTCCGCATCTGGGCCAAGCTGGAGGACCGCAACCCCACCGGCTCGGTCAAGGACCGCCCCGCCCTGCACATGATCGAGCAGGCGGAGAAGGACGGCCGTCTCACCCCGGGCTGCACGATCCTGGAGCCGACCAGCGGAAACACCGGCATCTCGCTGGCGATGGCGGCGAAGCTCAAGGGCTACCGCATCGTGTGCGTGATGCCCGAGAACACCTCGCAGGAGCGCCGGGACCTGCTCGCCATGTGGGGCGCGGAGATCATCTCCAGCCCGGCGGCGGGCGGCTCCAACACCGCCGTACGCGTCGCCAAGGAGCTGTCGGCCGAGCACCCCGACTGGGTGATGCTCTACCAGTACGGCAACCCGGACAACGCGGGCGCCCACTACGCGACGACCGGGCCGGAGATCCTCACCGACCTCCCCTCCATCACCCACTTCGTGGCGGGCCTCGGCACCACCGGCACCCTCATGGGCGTCGGCCGCTACCTGCGTGAACACAAGCCGGACGTCAAGATCGTCGCGGCGGAACCGCGCTACGACGACCTGGTCTACGGCCTGCGCAACCTCGACGAGGGCTTCGTCCCCGAGCTGTACGACGCCTCCGTCCTGACCACCCGCTTCTCGGTCGGCTCGGCCGACGCGGTCACCCGCACCCGCGAACTCCTCCAGCAGGAGGGCATCTTCGCGGGCGTCTCCACCGGCGCCGCGCTGCACGCCGCGATCGGTGTCGGGGCGAAGGCGCTGAAGGCGGGGGAGTCCGCCGACATCGTGTTCGTCGTCGCCGACGGCGGCTGGAAGTACCTCTCGACCGGCGTCTACACGGCGGCCACGACAGAGGAAGCGATCGAGACCCTGCAGGGTCAGCTCTGGGCATGAGCGGCGCCCCGTAAAGGGCGCGGCCTCCCCGGCGGAGCGCCTACGCCGAGAGGCCATGTCGCGAGGTCACGTCGAGAGGTGACGGACCTGGTCCCACACGACCGGGTCCATCACCCCGACCCGCCGCCGGAAGTCCGACACCGGTACGTCTCGCAGCTCGCCCGTCTCCAGGAAGCTGGCCCGGCCCCGGGTGTCCCCGACCGAACCAGGCGGCAGCGGGATCACCCCGTACCGCTCGTCCCGGTACTTGCTGGTGATCTTCGCGACGGTGACCTGCTGCCCCCGCACCGCGACCACCAGACACGGCCGGTCCTTGGCGCCCGGCCCGTCCTCGTACGGCACCCGGGCCCACCAGATCTCCGCGGGCTCCGGCCGGCCACCCGGTGCCCGCCCCCGCCGCTGCGGCCGTCCGGGCGGCCGCGTCCGCCGCCCCCCGGGCCGTCGCCGCCCCCACCCGTCGACGAGCGCGGCGACCAGCGCGAGCAGTACCACCGCCGCGAGCGCCAGCCACCATGACGTGTCCATAGGGACGAAGGTACCGGCGCGCACTCACCCCCGCGCGCCTTCACTCCCGCCTCACACTCCCCGCGTCCAGCCGAACGCGTGACACCACAGGTGAGTTCGCCCACAACAGCCCTTGGCGGAGGAGCGACCGGAGGTTTTGCGCCTTACGCTCGACAAACCGCACGACCCCCGACGCCCCATTCCTCGATCTTCTGGATTTCCCGCCAGCGGAGGTTTCTGTTTCATGAAGCTCACCGTCGTCGGCTGCTCGGGGTCGTTCCCGTCCGCGGAATCGGCCTGTTCGAGCTACCTCGTCGAGGCCGACGGCTTCCGGCTGCTCCTCGACATGGGCAACGGCGCCCTTGGCGAGCTGCAGCGCCACTGCGGTCTCTACGACCTCGACGCGATCTTCCTCAGCCATCTGCACGCCGACCACTGCATCGACATGTGCGCGTATTTCGTGGCGCGCTACTACCGGCACGACGGCGGCCGCTGCGACCCGATCCCGGTCTACGGCCCCGAGGGCACCGAGCAGCGACTGACCACCGCCTATGCCGACACCCCCACCGCCTCGTCCATGAGCGAGGTCTTCGACTTCCACACGGTCAAGCCGTCCACCTTCGAGATCGGCCCGTTCACGGTGCACACGGAGCGCGTCGCCCACCCGGTGGAGGCGTACGGCATCCGGATCGAGCACGGTGGAAAGACGCTGACCTACTCGGGCGACACGGGCATCAGCACCGCCCTGGACGAACTCGCCCGCGACGCCGACCTGTTCCTGTGCGAGGCCGCCTTCACGCACGGCAAGGAGAACATCCCCGACCTGCACCTCAACGGCCGTGAGGCAGGTCAGTCGGCGGCCCGCGCGGGCGCCCGCCGCCTGGTCCTCACCCACATCCCGCCGTGGACCGACCCCCAGGTCAACCTGGCCGACGCGCGTGAGGTCTACGACGGTCCGGTGCATCTGGCGGCGCCGCGGCAGACGTACGAGATCTGAGGCCCGTATCCGCGCGAAGGCCCCGGAACCGAAGAGGTTCCGGGGCCTTCGTCGTCGTTGGCGGGCCGTCCGGCCTACTTCGCCTCCGCCTTCTGGAGCTCGGCGAGTTCCTCGTCGGACTCGCGGCCCGGCGTCGGCAGGTTGAACTTGGTGATCGCGAACCGGAAGATCGCGTAGTAGGCCGCGGCAAAGCACAGGCCCACCAGGGCCAGGCCCCACGGGTTGGTCGCGATGCCCAGGTTCAGGCCGAAGTCGACCGCGCCGGCCGAGAAGCCGAAGCCGTCCTTCATGCCGAGCGCCCAGGTCAGGGCCATCGAGACGCCGGTGAGGACCGCGTGGACGGCGTACAGGGCCGGGGCGATGAACATGAAGGTGAACTCGATGGGCTCGGTCACGCCGGTGACGAAGGACGTCAGCGCGAGGGAGAACATCATGCCGCCGACGACCTTGCGGCGCTCCGGGCGGGCACAGTGCACGATCGCCAGACAGGCGGCCGGCAGCGCGAACATCATGATCGGGAAGAAGCCGGTCATGAACTGTCCGGCGCTCGGGTCACCGGCCAGGAAGCGGGCGATGTCACCGCTCTTGCCCTGGTACTCGCCCGCCTGGAACCACGGGAACGAGTTGAGCAGGTGGTGCATGCCGATCGGGATCAGGGCGCGGTTGGCGACACCGAATATGCCGGCGCCGACGGCGCCCGAACCGACCAGCCACTCACCGAAGTTGTGCAGGCCCGTGCCGAGGACCGGCCAGATGTAGCCGAAGACGATGCCGATGACCAGGCCCGCGAAGGCGGAGACGATCGGGACCAGTCGGCGGCCGCCGAAGAAGCCCGCCCAGTCCGGGAGCTTGGTGCGGTAGAGGCGCTGGTAGAGGAGGGCGACGACGATGCCCATCACCACGCCGCCGAGGACCTTGGCGTCCACCGGTGCGTCGACCATGACGACCTTGCCGTCGACGGCCTTCGCCACCTGCGGCAGGTTCGGGTCGGTGAACGTGGCGAGCACGTTCTTGAAGACCAGGTAGCCGACCACGGCCGCGAGCGCCGTCGAGCCGTCCGACTTCTTGGCGAAGCCGATCGCGATACCGACGGCGAACAGCAGCGCCATGTTGTCGAGGATCGCGTTGCCGCCGGCCGCCATGAAGCCCGCGATCTTCGTGAGGAACGCGGGGTACTCCGGGTCGCCCAGCATGTCGGTGTTGCCGAAGCGAACCAGGAGAGCGGCTGCGGGCAGCACCGCCACCGGCAGCATCAGGCTGCGGCCGATGCGCTGCATCACAGCCATCGCAGCGGCGCCCTTTTTCTTGTCGGCCGCGGGAGCGGCGCTGGCCGTGGTCACAACTTCCTCCAGGGGGTCCGCCCGGCCGTAGGCTGGGGGAGGGCATGGCGCCGCCCGGGGACAGGAAGGGGACGGCGGCGTCTGGTCTACACCACTGAGTGGTGTAGACCTGTTGTAGCACGGTGAGGGCGATATAAGGAACCCGTGAATTCCGCAACCGGAGTGCTACGCGCAGTGCCCTGATTGGTCAGACCTTTGTGACGTCCTCGACCTCGTCCTCGGGCTCTCTGCCCGGCGTCTTCAGGTCGAACTTCGTGATCGCGAAACGGAAGATCGCGTAATAGACGACGGCGAAGCCGAGGCCGATCGGAATCATCGCCCAGGGTTTCGTGGCCAGGTTCCAGTTGATGACGTAGTCGATCAGCCCGGCCGAGAAACTGAACCCGTCGTGCACCCCGAGCCCCCAGGTCACCGCCATCGAGACACCCGTCAGCAGCGCGTGCACCGCGTACAGCAGCGGGGCGACGAAGAGGAACGAGTACTCGATCGGTTCCGTGATGCCGGTGACGAACGACGTCAGCGCCACCGACAGCATCAGACCGCCGATCTCCTTGCGGCGCTCCGGCCGGGCGCAGTGGGTGATCGCGAGGGCTGCCGCCGGGAGGGCGAACATCATGATCGGGAAGAAGCCCGAGGTGAACTGGCCGGCGGTCGGGTCGCCCGCGAGGAACATGTTGATGTCGCCGTGCACGACCTCGCCGTCGGGCTTGGTGTAGCTGCCGAACTGGAACCAGATGGGCACGTTGAGGAACTGGTGCAGGCCCACGACCAGCAGCGCGCGGTTGGCGATGCCGAACACGCCCGCGCCCCAGGAGCCCAGGTCGCTCATCCAGTCGCTGAAGTTCTCCAGCGACTCACCGATCGGCGGCCAGACCCACAGACAGAGCACCGCGAACACGATCGCCACGAACGCCATGATGATCGGGACGAGACGTCGTCCGTTGAAGAAGCCGAGCCAGTCCACCAGCTTGGTGCGGTGGTAGCGCTGCCAGAAGAAGGCCGTCAGCAGGCCGATGACGATGCCGCCGAACACGCCAGGGTTCTGGTAGGTGTACGCGCTCACCGTCCCGTCGGTCGCGGCGCAGCCGATGTCGGTGATCTCCTTCGTGCCGTCCGGGCAGTCCTCCGGGAACTCGCGCAGCACGTTGTAGTAGACGAGGAACCCCGCCACCGCCGCCAGCGCCGTAGAGCCGTCCGCCTTCTTCGCCATACCGATGGACACGCCGACGCAGAACAGCAGCGGCAGCCCGAGCGCGCTGTCGAGCAGCGCGCCGCCCGCGCCGTCCATCACCTTCGACAGGTTGTCCCACCCGAGGCCCTCGTCGCCGAAGACGTCCGGCTGGCCGAGGCGGTTGAGAATGCCCGCGGCCGGCAGGACGGCGATGGGAAGCTGCAGGCTGCGGCCCATCTTCTGCAGCCCCTGGAACGCCGCCTGCCACCGCCGGCGCGCGGGAGAGGGCTCGGTCTCGGCAGTCATGGGTTGGCGGCCGCCTGTCGGGTGGTGTAGACCAGTTACGACGATGGGGTTGCTGTGACGTCATCCTTCGGTACGCATGACGCAACCGCTCGTGAAGTTGGGCCAACAGTGCATGAGGAGACCGAAATGGCCAGCAAGGCTGAGAAGATCGTCGCCGGGCTCGGTGGCATCGACAACATCGAGGAGATCGAGGGCTGCATCACCCGACTCCGCACCGAGGTGAGCGACGCCTCGCTGGTCGACGAGACCGCCCTGAAGGCCGCCGGCGCCCACGGCGTCGTGAAGATGGGCACCGCCATCCAGGTCGTCATCGGCACCGACGCCGACCCGATCGCGGCGGAGATCGAAGACATGATGTGAAGCGCGGGCATCGTCCCGGGCTTCAGAGCCTGAGGGGCCCTTCCCACCTCGGGAGGGGCCCCTTCCAGATTCCAGGGTCTGTCGCCCTGCGGCTAGGCTCACCCGCATGGCAGCCACCTCCTCACTTCCTCGAATCGACGGTCGTACTCCCGAACAGCTCCGCCCGGTCACCATCGAACGTGCCTGGAGCAAGCACGCGGAGGGCTCCGTCCTCGTCTCCTTCGGCGACACGAAGGTCCTGTGCACCGCCTCCTTCACCGAAGGGGTCCCGCGCTGGCGCAAGGGCAGCGGCGAGGGCTGGGTCACCGCGGAGTACGCCATGCTGCCCCGCGCCACCAACACCCGCGGCGACCGTGAGTCCGTGCGGGGCAAGATCGGCGGCCGTACCCATGAGATCAGCCGCCTGATCGGCCGCTCCCTGCGCGCGGTCATCGACTACAAGGCGCTCGGCGAGAACACGATCGTCCTCGACTGCGACGTCCTCCAGGCCGACGGCGGCACCCGCACCGCCGCCATCACCGGCGCCTACGTCGCCCTCGCCGACGCCATCGCCTGGGCCCAGGGCAAGAAGCTGATCAAGCCCGGCCGCAAGCCGCTCACCGGCACCGTCAGCGCCGTCTCGGTCGGCATCGTCGGCGGCGTCCCGCTGCTCGACCTGCGCTACGAGGAGGACGTGAAGGCCGACACCGACATGAACGTCGTCTGCACCGGCGACGGCCGCTTCGTCGAGGTCCAGGGCACCGCCGAGGCCGAGCCCTTCGCCCGCGAGGAGCTCAACTCCCTTCTGGACCTCGCCGTTTCCGGTTGCGGGGAGCTGGCGGAACTGCAGCGCAAGGCACTTGATACCGTCCTCGAAAAGTAAAGGACACACCAAGAAGAGCCGCCTCTTCGGGCAACCCCGCCGCCTGCCCCGGCGTCACTAGGGGTACGGGCGTACGGCCACCGCTGTGCGCCCGGCCACCGAACACGGGGGGCCTGCAAGGCCTTGAGCAGGGAGGGACCGTTCACATGGCCACGAGCCGACGCCGCCGGAGCCGTATCGCCATAGCCGCCGCAGCAGTCGCGGCAGTCGGGCTGACGGCCGGGCTGACCACCGGCTGTGACGCCGTCAGCAAGGCGATGGACTGCGTCCAGACCGCCGACGCCATAGCCGACAGCGTCACGGAACTCCAGCAGGCCGTGGAGAACGCCGCGAACGACCCGACGCAGCTTGAGGAGTCCCTGACCTCCATCGACAAGAACCTCGACAAGATCGGCGACAAGACGGACAACGCCGACGTCAACAAGGCGGTGGACGACCTCCAGACGGCCGTCACCAACGTCCGTGACTCCATCAAGAACGGCGACAAGACCCCGGACATCAGCCCGGTCACCAACGCCGCCGGCGAACTGACCAAGGTCTGCACGCCGTAACACCCGGGACTGCGCTGAAGGGCCGGCGGGCCGGCCGGGATACTGGACCCCATGACCCGCCTCATCCTCGCCACCCGTAACGCCGGAAAGATCACCGAGCTCAGGGCGATCCTCGCCGACGCAGGACTGCACCACGACCTCGTCGGCGCGGACGCCTACCCGGACGTCCCCGACGTCAAGGAGACCGGCGTCACCTTCGCCGAGAACGCGCTGCTGAAGGCCCACGCCCTGGCCCGGGCGACCGGACTGCCCGCCGTCGCCGACGACTCGGGGCTGTGCGTCGACGTCCTGGGCGGCGCCCCCGGCATCTTCTCCGCCCGCTGGGCCGGCCGGCACGGTGACGACAGGGCCAACCTGGAACTGCTGCTGGCCCAGCTGGGCGACATCGACGACGCCCACCGCGGCGCCCACTTCGCCTGCGCCGCCGCCCTCGCCCTGCCGGACGGCACGGAGCGCGTGGTCGAGGGGCAGCTGCGGGGCGTCCTGCGGCACGCCCCCGTCGGTACGAACGGCTTCGGGTACGACCCCGTCCTCCAGCCGGAGGGGGAGAGAAGGACGTGCGCCGAGCTGAGCGCCGAGGAGAAGAACGCGATCAGCCACCGGGGCAAGGCGTTCCGGGCGCTGGTGCCCGTCGTGCGCGAGCTGCTCGCGCGATAGGTGGTGCGGCCGGAGGGACTCGAACCCTCACGGGTGTTACCCCACTGGGACCTAAACCCAGCGTGACTGCCAATTCCACCACGGCCGCATGACCTTGCCCGGCCATGCTACTGGCCGGGCCGGGTGCTCAGATGCCCAGGTCCTTGATGATCTTCGCCACGTGGCCGGTCGCCCGCACGTTGTACAGCGCCCGCTCGACCTTGCCCTCCTCGTCCACGACCACCGTGGAGCGGATGACGCCCATGTAGGTCTTGCCGTAGTTCTTCTTCTCGCCGTAGGCGCCGTAGGCCTCGGTGACGGACTTCTCCGGGTCGGCGAGCAGCGTGACCTTCAGGGACTCCTGCTCGCGGAACTTGGCGAGCTTCTCCGGCTTGTCGGGGGAGACGCCGATCACGTCGTATCCGGCGCCGGTCAGCAGCTCCAGGTTGTCCGTGAAGTCACAGGCCTGCTTGGTGCAGCCGGGTGTCAGGGCGGCCGGGTAGAAGTAGACGATGACCTTGCGGCCCTTGTGGTCCGAGAGGGACACCTCGTTGCCGTCGGCGTCGGGCAGGGTGAAGGCGGGGGCCACGTCCCCCGGCTGGAGTCGCTCGCTCATCGGACCAGCGTAACCGGGGAGCCTGACAGTGCGGTCCGGCGTGGAGCTGACAGACTGTCCGGAAACAGCATCAGCTTCACTTCGGAGGCCGTACGGTGGCGGACACGTCGGACACCAGAACACCGGCGCAGATCGAGGCGGACATCAAAGCCCGCCGCGCAAGTCTGGCCGAGACGCTCGACGAGATCGGGGTGCGTGTGCACCCGAAGACGATCGTCGGCGACGCCAAGGCCAAGATCGTGTCGAACATCGACCACACGCTCGGCAGGGCCTACGTCGGGGTCAACCGGGCCGTGAGCGATGTCAAGGCCCAGTTCACCAACGAGGAGGGCGCGCCCCGCCTGGAGCGGATCGTGCCCGTCGCGCTCGTCGCCGTCGGCCTGGTGGGCCTGCTGGCGCTCGGCACCCGGCGCCGCAAGGGCTGAGTGACGGCGGACCCGGCGGCGTACGGGCGCGGTAAAGGCAGGTAGGTTCAAGGCGTGAGCGCCAACAGAAACGAGCACAGCACCCATCACGACAAGCTGCCCATCCGGATGCTGCACGACCGTGTACTCGTGCGGCAGGACACCGGCGAGGGCGAGCGGCGTTCCGGTGGCGGCATCCTCATCCCCGCCACCGCGGCCGTCGGCCGTCGGCTGGCCTGGGCCGAGGTCGTCGCGGTGGGGCAGAACGTCCGGACCGTGGAGCCCGGCGACCGGGTCCTGTACGACCCGGAGGACCGTGCCGAGGTCGAGGTGCGCGGGGTCGCTTACGTGCTCATGCGTGAGCGTGATCTGCATGCCGTGGCCGCCGACCGGTTCGAGGGGTCCGAGGACTCGACGGGGCTCTACCTGTGATTCTGTAGTTCGAGGGGCTGGTGACCATGGTCACCAGCCCCTTTTTCTGCTTCTTTGCTAGCTTTGAAGGAGCCCGACGAGACGCGCCGTACCGGGATGCAGGAAAAGACGACGCACCCCCGCTTTACGTCGTCACGTCTCGGAGGTGCCTGTCATGGCCTGGGTCCTGCTCGTCGTCGCCGGTCTGCTTGAGGTCGGCTGGTCGATCGGCATGAAGTACACCGACGGTTTCACCCGGCTCGTCCCCAGCCTGTTCACCGGCGCGGGCATCGTCGCCAGCATGCTGCTGCTGTCGTACGCCGCGAAGTCCCTGCCCATCGGTACCGCCTACGGCGTGTGGGTGGGCATCGGCGCGGCCGGTGCGGCGATCGTCGGCATGGCGGTGCTGGGTGAGCCGGTCACCGCCGCGCGGATCTTCTTCGTGTCCCTGCTGCTGGTCGCCGTGGTGGGTCTGAAGGCGACCAGCGGTCACTGAGCCGGCCCGGCGGTGATACCGAGCCGGCCCGGCGGTGACTGGGCCGGCCCGGCGGTCACTGTCTGCGGGTCGAACTCACCAGCCCGTTCGTGGTCCCCGTCGTCGTGCCGCCCCCGGTGTCGGTCCCGCCGTCGTCGCCGCCCGTGCCGCCTCCGGTGTCGGTCCCGCCGTCGTCGCCGCCCGTGGCGCCTCCGTCGGTCGTGCCTCCGTCGGTGGTGCCGCCGTCGCTGGTGTCGCCGGTCGTGCCGCCGTCGGTGGTCGTGCCCCCGTCCGTGGTGCCGCCGGTCGTCGTGTCGCCCGTGGTGCCGCCGTCCGTCTGGCCCGGCGTCTCGCTGCCGGTCTGGCCCTCGGTGTCCGTGCCGGGGGTGGGCTTCCCGGTGGCGCCGTCGTCGTCCTCGTCGCCCTCGTCCTCGTCACCCTGGGTCGGGTCGGTCGTCGGGTATTGGGGTACGTCCGCGCCCTCCTGGAGCTCCAGGTCGAATTCGCTGACCGGCTTGCCCTTCAGGGCCGCCTTGGTGAACTGGGCCCAGATCCCGGCGGGCGGGCCGCTGCCGTTCATACGGTTGAGGCCCAGCGCGCCGTACAGGGGCTTCTGCGCGGCCGTGTCCGGGTCCTGGCCCATCACGGAGACGACGGTGGCGAGGTCGGGGGTGTACCCGGCGAACCAGGCGGCCTTGTCCTCCTCCGCGGTGCCGGTCTTGGCCGCCGCCGGGCGCCCTGTGGCCTGTGCGGGGGAGCCGGTGCCGTTCTCCACGACGCTCTGCAGGACCGACGTGGTGGTGTCGGCGGCCTCCCGGCTGATGACCTGGGAGGTCTTGCGCTCCGGCAGCTCGATGACGTCGGCGCCGTCCTTGGTGACCTTCTCGATCATGGTGTACGTGCCGTGCCTGCCGTGGTTGGCGAGCGTTGCGTAGGCCTCCGCCATGTCCAGGACGCTGGCGGTGGCGGTGCCGAGCGCGATGGAGGGAACCCCCTGGAGTTCCGGGGTGTCGGTGGGCAGGCCCAGCTCGATCGCGGTGTCCTTCACCTTCTCGGCGTCCACGTCCACGGCCATCTGCGCGTACACCGAGTTGACGGACTTGTCGGTGGCCGTACGGACGGTGATGTCGCCGTAGGAGTACTGGTCCTCGTTCTCCGGGGCGTAGCTCCCGCCGGACCAGCCCTGCACGGGGCGCTTGTTGGTGCCGTCGTAGATCGTGTTCGGGGTGATCTGGCGGCCGTCCTGGGTGGTCGAGCCGTTCTCCACGGCCGAGGTCAGCACGAACGGCTTGAAGATGGAGCCGACCTGGTAGTCCCGGCGGGTGGCGTTCGGGGTGTACTGCTTCACGTAGTCGATGCCGTTGTACATCGCCACGACCTTGCCGGTCTTCGGGTCGACGGAGGCGCCGCCCGCGCGGACGTAGTTGTCGACCTTGTTGTTCTTCTTGTCCAGCTTGGACATCAGCTGGTCGTTGACGGCGTCGACGAAGGCGTCCTGCTTCTTCTTCTGCAGGGTGGTGGTGATGCGGTAGCCGCCGGCCTCCAGATCCGCCTCGGTGGCGATCTTGTTCTTGATCAGGTAGTCCTTCACGATCCGCACGATGTAACCGCGCTGCCCCGAGAGGTTGGTGGAGACCGTGGCCTCCTTGGGCATCGGGAACTTGATGCCCGCCCGCTCGGACTCGGGCAGCCAGCCCTTGGTCACCATGCCGTCCAGGACGTAGTTCCAGCGGGCCAGCGCCGCGCTCTTGTTCTCCGGGTGGGCGATGACGTCGTACTCGCTGGGCGCGTTGACCAGTGCGGCCAGGTAGGCGGCGCGGGCCGGGTCCAGGTCCTTGGCGTCCATGCCGTAGTAGGCCTGGGCCGCGGCCTGGATGCCGTAGGCGTTACGGCCGAAGAAGCTGGTGTTCAGGTAGCCCTCAAGGATGTCGTCCTTGCTCGTCTCACGGTCCAGCTTGATCGAGATGAAGAACTCCTTCACCTTGCGGGTCAGGGTCTGCTCCTGACGCAGGTAGTAGTTCTTCACGTACTGCTGGGTGATCGTGGAGCCGGACTGCTTGCCCTTGCCGGTCGCCGTGTTCCACGCGGCGCGCAGCATCGCCTTGGGGTCGATGGCGGACTCGGTGTAGAAGTCCCGGTCCTCGGCGGCCAGGATCGCGTGCTGGCCGTCCTTGGAGATCTGCGCGAGGGTGACGTTCTCCCGGTTGACCTTGCCGTCGCGGGCGATCACGGAGCCGTCGGCGTACATGTAGACGTTGGCCTGCTTGGTCGCGAGCGCGTTGGCCGGCGGGATCTTGACCAGCGAGTAGCCGAGGAAGAACAGCCCGAAGAGCAGCAGCGCGCCGATGACGAAGGTGCCGAGCACCGTCCGCCAGGTCGGGATGATCCGTCGCCAGCCCGTCCGTCTCGGCCGCCCGGGACCGCGGGTCGGCTGCTGTGCCGGCTGCTGCTCGTCACTCATGTCGTGCACGGACTCCTGTTTCGCGTCGTACGTTCCCGTACGCCTCGTACGCCTAGTTGCGCCCCCAATCGAAGACTCTCGCACCGGTCGTTCCGTTCCCGGAAACCGGCGCGCGTCCGTGAAAGTGAGCAGACTCTCTCGCCGGACGCCGCCCGAAATCCGCTGGCAGCTCTTCTCGTCCGCGCACTAGGCTCCTGCGCTTCGGTGCCGTGCGCGGGCGAGGAGGGCTGTGGATGTGGGATCGGGGCGGTTGTACTTAGCCGTCGCAGTGGGCGGGTTCAGACGATACGCGACATATCGGGCGGCCACGGCGGCCGGGGTGTTCACCAACACCGTCTTCGGCGTGATCCTCGTCTACACGTACCTGGCGCTCTGGGACGAGAAGCCGCACCTCGGGGGGTACGACCAGGCGCAGGCGGTCACCTATGTGTGGCTCGGACAGTGTCTGTACGCGACGCTGGCCATCCAGGGCGGCGGTGCGGAAAAGGACCTGATGGAGCGTATCCGCACCGGGGAGATCGCCGTAGACCTTTATCGGCCGTCCGACCTCCAACTCTGGTGGCTGGCGGGCGACATGGGGCGCTCGCTGTTCCAGCTGCTGGGCCGGGGAGTGGTCCCCTTCGTGTTCGGTGCGCTCTTCTTCCCGATGGCGCTGCCCACGGAGGTCACCCCCTGGGCGGCCTGTCTGGTCGCGCTCGTGCTGGCGATGATCGTCAGCTTCGCGATCCGCTATCTGGCGGCGCTGAGCGTGTTCTGGCTGATGGACGGCATGGGCGTCGCACAGGCCATGATGATCACGGGCGTGTTCTTCTCCGGCATAGTGCTGCCGCTGAACGCCTTCCCGGGACAGTTCGGCGACATCGTGCAACTGCTGCCGTGGGCGGCGCAGATCCAGATGCCCGCCGATGTGCTGATGGGCGAGACCGACCCGCTGAACGCGTTCGCCTTCCAGGCGGCGTGGGCGGTGGTGCTGCTGGCGGCGGGGCGGCTGCTGCAGTCGGCGGCGACGCGGCGGGTGGTGGTGCAGGGTGGGTGAGCGCGGTGCCGTCGCCGAGGGGCTGCGGGCCTACCGGCTGATCGCCGGGATGTGGGTGCGCTCCAGCATGACCTACCGCACCTCCTTCGCCATCACGCTGATCGGCAACCTGACGATGACCGGCATGGACTTCGTCGGGATCCTGCTGATGTTCTCGCAGGTCGACACGTTGGGCGGCTGGTCGCTGCCCGAGGTCGCCTTCCTGTACGGGCTGTCCGTGACGGCGTTCGGGATCGCCGACCTGGCGCTCGGCTCGATGGACGTCCTGGGCGCCCGGATGCGCGACGGCTCCTTCGACACACTGCTCGTACGGCCCGCGCCGGTGCTCGTCCAGGTCGGCGCCGACCGGTTCGCGCTGCGCCGCCTCGGCCGGATCGTCCAGGGCGGGCTGGTGCTGGGCTGGGCGCTGATGTCGGTCGACGTCGACTGGACCGCCGCGAAGGTACTGCTGCTGCCGGTGATGGTGATCAGCGGCGCGGCGATCTTCTCGGCGGTGTTCGTGGCGGGCGCCGCCTTCCAGATCTACGCGCAGGACGCCGCCGAGGTACAGAACGCGTTCACCTACGGCGGGACCACGCTGCTGCAGTACCCGCCGACCGTGTTCGGCAAGGACCTGGTGCGCGGCGTGACCTTCGTCCTGCCGCTCGCCTTCGTCAACTGGGTGCCCGCCGCCCATGTGTTGGGGCGCCCGTACCCGATCGCCCTGCCGCAGTGGACGGTCTGCGCGCCCCCGCTGGTGGCGGCGGCGTGCTGCGCGCTGGCCGGTCTGGCGTGGCGGACGGGGCTGCGGTCGTATCGGAGCACGGGGAGTTAGGGGCGGGCGATGGAGGACGGCGAGAACACGGCGGACAGGGAGGACAGGGAGCGCATGGGAGAGACGTTCATCGAACTGGACGGTGTCGAGAAGGTCTTCGAGGTGCGCCGCAAGACCGGCTTCCTCAAGCGGGAGCGGCGGCAGGTGCGGGCCGTCGACTCGATCTCCTTCACCGTGGCGCGCGGCGAGATGGTCGGCTACATCGGGCCGAACGGCGCCGGAAAATCAACCACGATCAAGATGCTGACCGGGATCCTCACCCCGAGCGGCGGCCGGCTGCGCGTCGCCGGCATCGACCCCTCCCGCGAGCGCAAGCGCCTCGCGCACCGTATCGGGGTGGTGTTCGGGCAGCGTACGACGCTGTGGTGGGACCTGCCGCTGATCGACTCGTACAAGCTGATGCATCGCATGTACCGCATCCCGGACGGCCGTTACCGCGAGAATCTCGATCGGCTGGTCGAACTCCTCGACCTGGAGGCGCTGTTGGACGTCCCCGTGCGCCAGCTCTCCCTCGGCCAGCGGATGCGCGGCGACATCGCGGCGGCACTGCTGCACGACCCCGACGTGCTGTACCTGGACGAGCCCACGATCGGGCTCGACGTCATCTCCAAGGCGAAGGTCCGCGAGTTCCTGCGCGAGGTGAACACCGAGCGCGGCACGACGGTGCTGCTGACCACGCACGATCTGCAGGACATCGAGCAACTGTGCTCGCGGGTGATGGTCATCGACCACGGGCGGCTCATGTACGACGGCCCGCTCGCCGGGCTGCACGAGGTGGGGGAGAGCGAACGGATCCTCGTCGTCGACCTGGAGCGCGAGCTGCCGCCGATCGAGGCGGCACCCGCGCGCGTGGTCAAGGTGGAAGGGCCCCGGCAGTGGCTGGCGTTCCCGGCGGCCGAGTCGGCTGCGGTGCTGGTGGCGCGGATCGCGGCGGAGTATCCGCTGGTGGACCTGTCGGTACGGGAGCCGGACATCGAGGCCGTGATCGCCAAGATGTACGTGGAGCAGGCGGGGCGGGCGGAGCGGGCGGAGGAGGCCGGGCAGGCGGGGCGAGCGATCTCGTAGCCCCGGGGCGGGGTTGCTCGTAGGCTGCTGTGCATGACCGACGATGCCCCGGAGCTTCGTGCCTCCGACGCAGATCGTGAACGAGTCGCCGAGGTCCTGCGGGACGCCCTCGCGGAGGGGCGTCTCGACATGGAGGAGTTCGAGGAACGCCTGGACGCCACGTACAAGGCCCGTACGTACGGTGAGCTGGCGCCGATCACCCGGGACCTGCCCGTCGGTGAGGTGGCCGTGCCCCAGGTCGACATGGTCAAGAAGTCCGGGGCCGTCGAGGGGAGTTGGGGCGGGCGGATCGTCGGCGGCGAGGGCTCCTCGACCTGGGGTGTCGCCGTGATGTCCGGGTTCCAGCGCAAGGGGCGGTGGACGGCGCCGAAGCGGTTCAACTGCTTCGCCTTCTGGGGCGGCGGGGAGATCGACCTGCGGGACGCGAACTTCGCGGACCGGGAGATCGAGATCAACTGTGTCGCGATCATGGGCGGGGTCGAGGTGATCGTGCCGCCCGGGGTCGAGGTGGTGGTGCGCGGGATCGGGATCATGGGGGGCTTCGACCACCGGGAGGAGGGCGTGCCCGGGGATCCCGGGGGACCTCGGGTGATCGTGACCGGCTTCGCCTTCTGGGGCGGCGTCGGGGTCGAGCGGAAGCTGACGCGGGCGCAGAAGCAGGAGCTCCGGGAGGAGCGGCGGCGGGAGAAGCTGGAGCGGCGGGAGCTGCGGTCTTCGGCCCGGGAGGAGCAGTACGAGGCGCATCTGGGGATGCTGGACGAGCATCAGGAGATGCGGCGCCATGTGCATGATGAGCGGGGGGATCGGTGGGAGAAGGGGCGGAGGCGGGAGCGGGAGCGGGGCGAGGACTGAGGGGGACGTGGGCTGGGTGGGGCGGGGGCTGAGTGCCGGGTGGCGGCTTGCCGGGTGCCGTCCCGCTGTCCCGCTACAGCTTCGCCGGAGCCGCGCCCCTCAGGTCCTCCAGGGCGAAGGTTTCCCCCATCTGCTCGTAGCCCTTGTCGCTCGGGTGCAGATGGTCGCCCGAGTCGTAGTCGGGGCGGAACTTTCGCGGGTTGTACGGGTCCCGGACCGCCTTGTCGAAGTCGACCACCGCGTCGAAGACCCGGCCCGCGCGGATTCCGGCGTTGATCTGCTGGCGGACGTTCTCGCGGGCGTCGGTGTAGCCGCGGTGGCCCTGGAAGGGCATCAGGGTCGCGCCGATGACCTTGAGGCCGCGGGCGTGGGCCTGGCGGACCAGGGTGCGCAGGCCGTCGAGGATGCGGTCGGGGTCGGCGAGGTTCGGGTTGCGCAGGATGTCGTTGACGCCGAGGTCGATGACGACGACCTTGACGTTCGTACGGGACAGGGCGTCGCGGTGGAAGCGGCCGATGCCGGCCTGGTTGTCCGCGGGGCGCCCGGAGCCGCTGGCGAGGATCTGGTTGCCGCTGATGCCCTGGTTGACGACGCTGTAGCGCGGCAGGTCCGCACCGGCCGCGATCGCCGTGCGCAGCCTGCGCGACAGGACGTCCGTCCAGCGGCGGTTGGCGTTCTCGGTGGACGTGATGCCGTCGGTCAGCGAGTCGCCGAAGACCACGACGGTGCCGTTGGACTCGTTGCTCAGCACGTCCAGCGCGGTCAGGTACCGCCAGGACCCGACCCGGCCCGTGTACGCCACGCCGGTCGCGTCCTCGGTGACATCGCCGTCGGCGACGTAGCTGGTCTGGCGTGCGTGCGGGTGGAAGGTCACCGGGCCGGACGGGGTGGGGGAGTACGTGGTGACCAGGATGTCGGCGTCCGCCTGGATCGCCATGCGTACGGCGTCGCTGAGCACCTGCTGGCCGGGCGGGATGACGACCGTGGTGTTGCCGCCGAAGGTCAGTCGCCGCATGGTGTCCGCGACGGCCGCCGCGGTCTGCGTCCCGGCGGCCACGGCGATGGACGCGTGCGTGATGGTCAGCGCCGACTGGCCGTACAGGTTGGACAGCGTGATCCGGGCGCTCGTACCGCCCACGCTCGTGTGCACGACATTGCGGACGGAGCGGCCCGCCAGGCCCTGGACCTCGGTGCCGCGCTCGGCGCCGACCGGGGAGGCGGACCAGGCGCCGACCCAGATGCCCGTGGAGGCGGGGGCGGCGGGGCCGCGGCCGGTGCCCTGCTTGGTGGGGGCGCTCCTGCTGGTGGCGCTGCCTTCGTCGGAGGCGACTCCGATGTATATGGCGGCGGAAAGCGTGACGATCAGGGCGATCATCGCGGAAAGCAGGGCATAACCGTTACGCCTGGTCATGCGGTGCGTGTCTCCTCGGGCGGATGGGAGCCCGAGGCTCCGATGTGATCACCTCATGATGCGTCACAAGGCGGAAGGGAGTTGCACGGACCCCCCATTGGGCCGCCGGAGTTCATCCGGAGTTCGCCATCGACCTCCCCCCACCGAACAGACGCCGGGAACTCTTGATTCGTTCCAGGAGTCGGTCAGGTAGGGACAATGGGTGCGGGGGATCCTGGACGGGTGGAGCGGATGGAACGTACGAATCCGGATGAAACGGGAGCGCGTGTCGTAGAGCAGCATGCCCGGCCGGATGACGCCGATAACCGGGGCGTCCCCGCATCGGCCGTACGCGCGATGACGGTGTTCAGCGCGGCCGACGAGGAGAAGCGGCGCGGGGTGCGGCGGATGAAGCTCACCGCCGCCGGGCTGCTGTTGTTCGTGGCGGTGGTCTACGTCCTCGCGAAGTGGGCGTCCAACGAGGGCGCCGGTGCGTGGGCCGGTTATGTCGCCGCGGCCGCCGAGGCCGGCATGGTCGGTGCGCTGGCCGACTGGTTCGCCGTCACGGCTCTGTTCCGGCATCCGCTGGGGATTCCCATCCCGCACACCGCGATCATTCCCAACAAGAAGGATCAGCTGGGGGTGTCACTCGGAGAGTTCGTCGGGGAGAACTTCCTCTCCGAGGACGTGGTGCGGCAGAGACTTCGGGCCGTCGGGATCGGGAGTCGGCTGGGGGCCTGGCTGGCGGAGCCCGCGCATGCCGACCGGGTGACGGCCGAGCTGGCCACCGCGCTGCGGGGTGCGCTGACCGTGCTGCGTGACTCCGATGTCCAGGCCGTGGTCGGGGAGGCGATCACCCGGCGGGCCGATGCGCGGGAGATCGCGCCCGGGGTGGGCAAAATGCTGGAGGGGATCGTCGCCGACGGGGGGCATGTGCGGGCCGTCGATCTGATCGTGGCCAAGGCGCACGACTGGCTGGTGCTGCACGGGGACGATGTGATGGGGGCCGTGCAGGGGGGTGCGCCCGGGTGGACGCCGAAGTTCGTCGACAAGAAGGTCGGTGAGCGGGTCTACCGGGAGCTGGTCCGCTTCTGCGTCGAGATGCGTGACATGCCGTCCCATCCGGCTCGTGGGGCCCTCGACCGGTTCCTCATCGACTTCGCCTCCGATCTGCAGTCCGACACCGAGACGCGGGCGCGGGTGGAGCGGCTGAAGGGGGAGGTGCTGGCTCGGGGTGAGGTGCAGGACCTGATCGCGTCCGCCTGGACCGCCGTGCGCGCCATGATCGTGTCGGCGGCGGAGGACGAGCGCAGTGAGCTGCGGTTGCGGGTGCGGGCGTCGTTGCTGTCGCTGGGGGCGCGGATGGCTGCGGAGCCCTTGATGCAGGGCAAGGTGGATCGGTGGGTCGAGGATGCGGCTGTGCATGTCGTGACTACGTATCGCAAGGAGATCACCTTGCTCATCACCGACACCGTGGCCGGGTGGGACGCCGAGCACACCACGCGGAAGATCGAGGCGCACATCGGGCGTGATCTGCAGTTCATTCGGATCAACGGCACTGTGGTGGGGTCGTTGGCCGGGTTGCTGATCTATACGGTTTCGCGGGGGCTGGGGGCGTAGGCCTCCGGCGGTTGGGCCGGGGATGCCTGCGGCGGCCTGCTGGTGTTCGGTGGGGGCGTGCGTAGCGCCTTGGGCTGCGTTGTGGGTCGGGGCCGCGCCGGGGGGTGTCCGTCCTCGGATCGGCGGTCGCCTTAGGCCAAGAGGTACCGCGTGTTGACGCCGACCACTGCGGGCGGACAC
>NZ_JBHYJA010000070.1:0-39849 GCF_042740355.1 Streptomyces sp. NPDC059010 | reverse complement strand
CCCGGCCCGCCCCCCCCCCCGCCTGCCCCGCCGCCCCCCCCGCCGCCGAGCGGGCCGCCCCCCCCCCGCGCGCCCCCCCCCCCACGGCCGGGTCAGCCGCCGCTGACGGTCAGGTTGTTGGTGTTGAAGTTGAGTCCGCCGGACGAGGAGGTGATCTCGTAGCCGAACTGCACCTCACCGATGGTCTCGTTGCCGGCCATCCAGCGCTTGTCGTAGGCGAGCCACTGGAGGATCGGCTTGATGTCCACGGTGCCGGCGTTGGAGTCGGACGTCCGCAGGAACGAGAAGACCTCGTTGGACCCGTTGGTGCCCTTGTAGACGTTCCAGTTGTGGCCGCCGAGGGAGACGTTGCCCTCATAGCCGCCGATCGGGCCGACGGCTCCGTTGTAGTTGACCCAGAGCATGATCTCGTAGTCGTGGTCGGTGTCCCAGATGTCGTACGACGTGTTGTACGCGCCGGACGACGGGACACTGACGTTGTAGTCGCTGGTGAGCCGGCCGAGGGAGTCGATCGTCTTGTTGATCGCCTTCGTCGAGTTGGGGTAGGACTTGATGCCGCCGGTGCCCGGGTGGTCGGCCCGGACACCCCAGCCGGTCCCGGAGTTGGCCCATATGCACTGGCCGCCGGCGCCGGAGCCCCAGATGTTGTTGTAGAGCGTGTAGCCGTTCAGGCTGGTGCTGGCCCACTGGTCGCAGGAGTTCCACACTGCGGCCGAAGCGGGGGCGGAGGCCAGTCCGACGGTGGCACCGAGAGCCATCGTCGGCGCGAGCACAGCCATGGCGATGCTGCGGACTCTGCTTTTGACCATGGTGTCCCTTCCACGGGTGGGGGGAAATGTGGGGGATTTGCCACCACGCCCTCGTGTTGTTGGCGTGGTCCTCTCCGGCGACGAGGTATTCGGCTCCGCGTCGCCGGAAGAAGTCCTGACTGCGAAAGGGCTCAGCCCTTGATGGCTCCGGTGAGCATGCCCTTCTTGAAGTGCCGCTGGACGAAGGGGGAGGCGACCGCGACGGGGATCAGCGCGAGGACCATGACGGCCATCTGCAGCCCCAGCGAGGAGAGTTGCCCGGTGCGGACAGCCTGCTGGAGGCCGGTCGGCGCCTCGGTGTTCTTCTGGACCAGCTGGATGAGCACGTTCTGCAGCGGCATCATCTGCTGGTCGCTGAGGTAGATGGAGGCGTTGAACCAGGCACTCCAGTAACCGACGGCGTAGAACAGCGAGATGACGGCCAGCACCGCACGCGACAGCGGGATGATGATGGTCAGCAGGATGCGCAGGTCACTTGCCCCGTCGATGCGGGCGGACTCGGTGAGTTCGGGTGAGATCCCCATGAAGAAGGCCCGCAGGACGAGGATGTTGAAGACGCTGACCGCGCTCGGCAGGATCAGGGACAGATAGGTGTCCGTGAGGCCCAGCGACTGCACCAGAAGGTACGTCGGGATGAGCCCGGCGCCGAAGAACATCGTCGCCATCATGGTCATCAGGAAGAACCGATGGCCCAGACTCCCCGGCCGCGACAGGCCGTAGGCCGCCAGTACCGACACCGCCATCGAGAACAGCGTGCCGAAGAGCGTGACGCCGACCGAGACCATGATGGCCCGGCTGACCTGGCCGCCGCCGAGCAGTTCGGTGTAGTTGACGAACGTGATGCCCTGGGGGATCACGACGAGGCCGCCGACCCGGTCGATCACGGGCTTGGGAGAGAGGCTGGTGACGATCACGATCCACAGCGGACCGAGCACCCCCAGGCAGCAGAACAGGAGGAAGCCGCTCTTGGCGGTGATTCCGGCCTTGCTCGGCGGCTCCTCCCACACCGGGCGGGCGGGCGCCTTGAGACTGCGGATGAGCTGCGTGTTGAGGCTCATTTCTTGTACACCCCCTGCTCGCCCAGCAGGTGCGCGAACTTGTTCGCGCTCAGGACCAGGCCCACTCCGATGAGTCCCTTGGCCAGGCCGACGGCGGCCGCGTAACTGAAGTCGCCGTTCTGGATGCCCATGTTCCACACATAGGTGTCCAGGACCTCACTGGCCCCGGAACCGACCGCGGCGCGCTGGAGCAGGAACTGCTCGAAGCCCACGCTCAGGGCGTCACCCACGCGCAGCACCAGCAACAGCGCGATCACCGGGCGCAGCGCGGGCAGCGTCACATGCCACGTCCGCCGCCAGCGCCCCGCACCGTCCATCGCGGCGGCCTCGTACAGATCGGTACTCACCGCTGACAGGGCGGCGAGGAAGACGATGATCCCCCAGCCGGCGTCCTTCCACACGGCCTGTGCGGTGACCAGGTACTTGAACAGGTCCGCGTCGGTCATCAGGTCGAAGCCGCTCCAGCCGTGCTGCTCCAGGGTCTGCGCGATGATGCCCGCGCCGCCGAGGATCTGCTGGAAGACGGTGACGACGAGGACCCAGGAGAAGAAGTGCGGCAGGTACATGATCGCCTGCGCCACGGCCCGCACCCGGGGCCGGATCACACTGTTGATGACCAGCGCGAGGGCGATGGGGACGGGGAAGAACAGCACCAGTTGGAGCACGAACAGGACGAGGGTGTTCTTCGTGGCACTCCAGAACAGCGGGTCGTCGAACATCCGCGAGAACTGCTCCACGCCCACCCAGGGGCTGTGGAAGATCGCCATGATGCCGTTGCCGGCGACGTACGGGTCGTACTCCTGGAAGGCGACGACGTTGCCGAGCAGCGGGACGTAGTTGAAGATCAGGAGCAGGATGATGACGGGCAGGGTCATCTGGATGAGCGCGCGGTCCCGGCGCAGCCGGATCCGCCAGGGAACCTTGCCGGCCTTGCTCGCCTTGCGCGGCGCCCGTGCCTTCGCCCTCGCGGCTGCGACCGCGGCCGTCGGCTCCTCGACGGCCGCGGGGGGACGAGTCCCGTCGGGCCTGCTCCCGGCCGTGAGAGCCATCAGTTGCCGCTGCCGTTCTTGTCGAGGAGCTCCTTGTACCAGTCGCGCAGCTTGTCGCCGCCGGAGGACCGCCAGGTGGAGATGGCGGCCTGCACGTCGGACAACTTCTTGTGGCCGCGTACGTAGTCCTTCTGCAGCTGCTCGTGCTGGCTGGCGAGGTTGGCGTAGCGGGCCGGCTCGATGATCTTCATGCCGTAGGTGGAGGTCTTCTTCGCGAAGGCGCCCATCCGCTGCTGCCACTCGGTCTGCTTGCGGGCGACCTCGGGGAAGTCGGGGTGGGCGAAATAGGGAGCCGGGGCCGCCAGCATCACCCAGGCGTTGATCACCTCGGAGTTGCCCTGGTCGGTCTTGACCGGGACGCCGCCCTTGACCGTGTAGTGGGTGCCCTCGACGCCGTAATCGACGAGCATGCGCTCCTTGGTGCCGTAGGGCGCTGCCGCGAAGTCGGCGGCGGCCAGCGCGTTCTCCACGGTCTCCTTCGAGGCGCCCTTGCGGATCATCGTCCAGATGTTGGCGGGCGAGGACGCGGTCAGCGTCGGGTTGCCGCCGTCGGCGCCGAAGATGTCCATGGCCTCGATCTGGAAGTCCGGGTTGGCCTTGGCCTGTTCGGCAGTCTTCGTGTACCAGGCGGAGGCCTCACTGACCCACATCAGGATCTCTCCGGCGGTGAACCGCTGGCCCGGGTCGCCGGACTCCGCCTTGTCGTCGGGGTGGACCACGCCGGCGTCGAACAGCTTGCGGACCCACTCCAGGCCCTCAAGGTACTCGGGCCGCTCGATGCCGTACCTCAGCTTGCCGTCGTCATCGATGTTCCAGCCGGCGAGGTTGCCGAAGATGCCCCCCGAGATCCAGGACATGTCACCGCAGGCCCACACCTTGGCCTTGACGCTGGTGGCCTCCTTGGCCCAGCTGAGGAACTCGTCGGCCGACTTGGGTACGGAGTAGCCCTTCTTGTCGAAGATGTCCTTGCGGTAGTACGGCGTGATGAAGCTCGCGGGGGCGGTGGGGAGCGGAATGCCGCGCAGCGCGCCGCCGAAGATGGCCATGCGCCAGGAGTCGGAGGGGATCGCGGCGAGGTTCGGGTACTTCTTGGCCTTGTCGCCCGCCAGGTAGGGGCCGAGGTCCATGAACTTCGCGGTGACCGCGTTCGCCATCTTGCTGTTGTTCAGTTCCCAGTCGGGCACGACCACCATGTCGGGCAGGGAGCTGGAGGCCAGGATGGCGCCGAGCTTCTGGCCGTAGGTGTTGCCGTCCTGGTTCTGCCAGGTGATCTTGGTGCCGGCCGCCGCGTCGAGCGCCTTGTAGTAGGCGCACCCGGGCTTCGGCGGGGTGCCCCAGAGCGGGGACATGATCTTGAGGGGAGCGCCGGTGCCGAGCTTCTTCGGGACCGAGACGGCGAGGGCCGCGAGGTCGACCTTTCCGGTGTAACCGGCCGACGAACCGTTCTTCGACGGTAGATCCGGCTCGGCGACCGTGCTGGCGACGTAGGTCGGGATCAGCTTGTCGGCGGCCTTGCCCGAGGTGGCGCCCTCGCGCGACTCGCTGTCC
Organism: Streptomyces sp. NPDC059010; assembly: GCF_042740355.1. NCBI lineage: Bacteria > Bacillati > Actinomycetota > Actinomycetes > Kitasatosporales > Streptomycetaceae > Streptomyces > Streptomyces sp. NPDC059010. The sequence continues at coordinate 35,385 of NZ_JBHYJA010000070.1, read as the reverse complement.
GATCCGCCGCAGGCGGTGAGCAGCGGCATCCCGCCGGCCACCGCTGCGGTGGCGACCGCCGTGGAGGCGAGGAAGCTTCTCCGGCTTGATCCTGAGGATATGGAGGCGGCGTTCGACGTCATTGCGTCAACCCTTCATGGCGCACCGGGACGCCCGGCGGAGGGCGTCGGCTGCGGTGTCGTGACTGGAACTGACTGAGCTGAAACGGGAACATCCCATTACTGCGACGTACTTCGCAGTCGAAGCGCTTCGATGTTGCTGTGAGGTTAAGTGAACGCTCAAGGGCGCACAAGAGTCGCTTCCAAGATTCCTGTGAGGCACCAGAGGGGCCTTTCCCAATGCGCTGCTTGAAGAATCCATGTCGACCTCTTGACAGTCCCCCTGGTACTTCTCTCATCGAAGCGCTTCGAAAGCGTTCACCGCTGCATCTCATGGAATCCCATGTGTCTGCCCTCATACGCCGCAACACACCACCGCCTTTCCCGAACGCACCAACGGGAGCGCCGCGCAGCGGCGGCCGATCTAGGCTGGAATCAGCCGCTGGAAACCAGCCCTGACGGGCACGGCTGTCCGGACGGAGGCGTGGCGGTGGAGATGGCCGACAGGCAGGACGCACCCACTGTCGTTGCCGTGGTGGACCCGGACGGCACGGTGAGCGGCTGGAGCGAGGGGGGTCGACTCCTGCTGGGCTGGTCGGCGGAGGACATCGTCGGCCGCCCCGTGACCGACCTGCTCGTCGATCCCCCGCCACCCGGCTTCCCCGAGGGCTACGGCGCCGGCCCCGACCCCACAGGGTTCATCCTCCTGCACCACCGGGACGGTTCCACGGTGGACGCCGTGGTGACGGCTCATCCGCTGTCCGGCCCCGACGGGCGGGCACTGGGTCACGCGGTGACCGTCCAGCGCTGGGGAAGCCGCCCGGTGGTCGCCGACCGGGCCTTCGAGCAGTCGCCCTTCGCCCTGGGCGTCTACGACCCCGATCTGCGGTTTCTGTGGATCAACGCCTCTTCGGGCCGGGTGATCGCACACTCCGAGGAGCAAGTGCTCGGTAAGAAGTACCGCGAGGTGCTTCCCGAGTTCGACCGCTCGCTGTTTCCCGAAAGAGACGACAAGCCCTACACGGACGCGCTCGCCGAAGTGGCGAGGACGGGCGAACCCACGCGTCTCATCACCGTCTTCCGCCCTCGCGGCAGTGACTACGCCAACGCCTGGGCCACCAGTATCTGGCCCGTCCGGGATGCCGGGGGCAGGGTCCGCGCGATCGCCAACTGGGGATTCGACATGAGCGCCGAGTACTGGGCTCGGCAGCGCCTGCTCATCCTCAACAAGGCCAGCGGAGGCATCGGCCGGACCCTCGACGTGATCGGCACCGCCCGGGAGCTGGCCACGACCCCGGTGCCGGGATTCACCGACCTCGTCACCGTGGATCTCTTCGACGAGGTGCTGCGCGGGGAGGAACCCCCCTCCGTGTCCGCGTTCACCTCCGGCGAGCCCATCGTGCTCAGCCGTGCCGCCCGGCACAGCGCGCAGGACGACACCGCCCGCGCTCCCGGGCCCACGGCACCGGTCAGCCACCCTCACGGTTCGGTCGCCGCCCGCTGCCTGGCCACCGGCAGGTCCACGGTCGAGCTCGCCGCGGAACCCGGCCAGGGCGGCGAATGGGCCTTCGGGCCCGGGCTCGCCGCCGACCCGGCCCACTGGCCACCGGGGAACCCGGTGATCGACGGGTCCCTGGCCGCGGACGGGCTGACCGGCCGGATCACCGTGCCGCTCAGGGCGCGCGGCGCGCTGCTCGGGGTCGTTGCCTTCTCCCGGCTCGACCGGCCCGAGGCCTTCACCGCCGACGACCTGATCCTCGCCGAAGAGCTGACCGCGAAGGCAGCCGTCGCCATCGACAACGCCCGCCGCTACTCGCGCGAGCGCACGACCGCGCTGACCCTCCAGCGCAGCCTGCTGCCGCAGGGACTGCCGAACCATGAGGCGGTCGAGGTGGCATCCCGCTATCTGCCCGGCGGGGCCGGTGCGGAAGTGGGCGGTGACTGGTTCGACGTCATTCCGCTGTCCGGCGCCCGGGTCGCCCTGGTCGTCGGCGATGTCGTCGGGCACGGCCTACACGCCTCGGCCAGCATGGGCCGGCTGCGGACGGCGGTCCGCACCCTCGCCGATGTGGACCTGCCGCCGGACGAACTGCTGACCCACCTGGACGACCTGGTCCTCCACCTCGGCAGCGACCTCCAGCCCACCGGCCACTTCCAGCCGACCGGCGAGACCGGGGCCACCTGTCTGTACACCGTCTACGACCCGGTGTCCCGGCGGTTCACGCTGGCGAGCGCAGGCCATCCCCTGCCGCTGATCATCTCCCCGGACGGCACCAGGACCCCGGTGACCGCCCAGCCGGGACCTCCGCTCGGCATCGGCGGGCTGCCGTTCGAGGCCACCGAGCTCGAACTGCCCGAGGGCAGCCTGCTCGCCCTCTACACCGACGGGCTGCTGGACGGCCGCGCACGCGACGTCGACAAGGGAGTCGCCGAACTGCAGCGCGTCCTGAACCAGTCGGCCACCTCGCTGGAGTCCCTGTGCGACACGGTGCTCGACGCGGTGCTCCCCGATCGCCGCACCGACGACGCGGCCCTGCTGCTCGCTCGCACACACGCGCTGGCTCCCCACCACGTCGCCGACTGGGACGTCGAGCCGGACCCCGCGCAGGTGCCGCGCGCCAGGAAGTTCGCCGTCGACCAGGTGGACGCCTGGGGCCTGGAGGAGGCCGCCTTCGTCACCGAGCTGGTCGTCAGCGAGCTGGTCACCAACGCCATCAGATACGGCGAACCGCCGATCAAGCTGCGGCTGATCCGCGACACCTCCCTGATCTGCGAGGTCTCCGACTCCAGCAACACCGCACCGCACCTGCGCCGGGCCCGCGCCTTCGACGAGGGCGGCCGGGGCCTGCTGCTCGTCGCCCAGCTGACCCAGGGGTGGGGCACCCGGCACACCACCAACGGCAAGACGATCTGGTGTGCGCAGACCCTCCCTCAGTCCGAGCCGCACTGAGCTGTGTGCCGGTCACCAGCCCGTCGGCAGACCGGCGATGAACGAGGTGAGCCGGTCGGCGATGAGCCGGTCGTCGTGGGCCGAGTAGTGCCAGTCGCAGCCGAGGAAGTCCAGGCCCGAGTCGTCGAGGAACCAGTAGCGGACCCGGCTGTCACCGGCGTCGTTGCGCGCCTTGACCACCTGCTGGACATGACCGGCGTACTGGCCGGCGCCCACCGCGACGATGGCCGTGTCGGGCCCGTAGCGCGTCCGCAGTTTCTGGATGAAGTCGCCGTAGGCGGTGCGGTAGCCGGCCGCGAGGCTGTCGGTCGTCCACGGCTCACCGGGGTTGATGGCGGTCGAGAAGTCGTTGGTGCCGAGGTTGACCACCACGACCTGGGGGCGCCAGGTGCCCGGGTTCTGCCAGACGTCGCCGGACACGTTCAGCAGGGCACGGTCGTAGAAGGTCCGGTACGTGACGTCCGTACGGCCTCCGTTGTAGTTGCGCACCATGCCGAGGCCCGAGTAGCCGTTGATCTGGTAGTCGGCGTTCAGTTGCCGGGCGGTGAGCGCGCCGTAGCTCACGTCGGAGTTGGTGGTCCGCCTGAGCTGGTCCGAGGTGCAGGTGCGGGAGGCCGAGAGGTTGCCGTAGCCGACCGTGAGGGAGTCGCCTATGAACTCGATCTGGCGGCTGCGGGCGGCCGGCTTGCTCAGGAAGGCACCGCCGGGGGCGGCGACGAAGCCTCCGAACGTGCTGGTGTCCCCCGGGGTGTCGTTGCGCTTGACCAGCCGGACGGTGTGCGTGCCGTTGGACAGGCCGTTGATCCAGTGTGTGGTGTTGCCGGGTGTGACGAGCGTGGCGACGGTGGATCCGTCGATCTGGACGTCGTAGTCGGCGGCCGAGTCGTTGAGCACGACGCCCACGCCGGTGCCGCTGACACGGCCCTCGAAGTAGACGCCGGGCCAGCTGTACTGCACCGTGTTCCCGTTGTCCTTGACCCGCCCCGCGGTGTGCACCTGCGACAGCGCTCCCGTAGCGCGGACGAGTTGCCACTGCTGGTTGGCCCCGCCCCAGTCGGTGAACTGCACGACCTTGGCACCGTCCACGGTCGACGCGTTCTGCACCTCGACCGCCTTGCCGCTGTTGCGGTTGATCAGCCGGACATAACCGTCCGACGAATCAGCCAGCCGGAACTGCTGGTTGGTGCCGTTGGCGTCACCCCACTGCACGATGTCCGCGTGGTCGGCCGTGGAGTAGTTCAGGACGTCCAGCACCTTGCCCGAGTGCTGCGCCTTCAGCCGGTAGTAGCCACCACCCGAGTCCACGAACTGGAACCGCTGGTTGGCGTTGTCGGTGCGGGTCCACTGCGTCAGGCCCGCCCCGTCAGCGGTGCTCACACCCGCCACATCCAAAGCCTTCCCGCTGCCCCGGTTCACCAGCACATAGGACGCGCTCGTATCCACCGTGGCCGCCCGCGCCGTCCCGGCGGTACCCAAGGCCGTCAGAAGCGTTGCCATCAGGGCGGTCACCGCGGCGAGGACAGCCGTTCGCCTCCCGCGTCTTTGCCACTGAAATATGGATGTCATCGAGAGCCGTCCTCCACCTTCTCGAAGAAGAACTCGTGTTTGAGGAAGGAGACGTCGTACTCGTGACCGGCCTGCGGCGGCAGCAGTTGGGACGCCTGGAACAGGCGCCACCCGTCGAGCAGCGCGGCAAGCCCCGTGGGATAGGGCGGCTCGTCGCTGTCACCGGTCGTCGGGCGGGTCCTGCCGGTGCCGTCGTACTGGGACCAGCCCACGACGTGGGAGTCCAGCGCCGACGTGACGAGGTAGAGAACCAGAACCTGCTGCCTCATACGTGACTCCTCAGGGTCGGCCGGTTGCTGACGCGCGTGACCCAGAACTCGACGTCGAACGAGTCGTCACCGGTCAGGGCCCGCCACAGCTGGACCCGGTTGTAGATCTCCAGTCGGGCCGTGGCCTGCTCGTACCAGGGGAAGTACGTGTTCAGTTCCGCGGTCACCGCAGGGTCGTGCAGGTCGGACACGTCCCACAGGCGCACCTGCGGCACGGTCGGGTTGAGCCGGAGCTTGTACATGAAGCGACGATCCGCGGTGTCGTTGCGGCGGCCACCGTGCCAGATGCCGTGGTGCACCAGAACGACCGTGCCCGCCGGGCAGGTCAGACGGGTCTGCCCCCGCAGGTTCTGGACGCGGCCGACGTCCGTCTCGTTGATCCTGCGCAGATGGCTTCCGGGCACACTGAGCGTGCCGCCCATCTCGGCGGTCACCTCGTGCGGGTAGTACATGAGCTGGATGTCGAACGCGTCCGGCCGCACGTCGATGATCGCGTCTCCGTGGAGCGGCTGCGCGTGTCCCTCGTGCGGCTCGCGCACATGAACGGCGTGGTGGTCGACGGTCGGCCCGGGACCGACCAGGCTCTCGACGGCGCCTGCGACGACCGGCAGGGCGAGCAGCTCGTGGACGAAGGTGTCCGACGCGAACGCCGCACTCAGCGCAGTGCCGTAGGCCACGTCCGGCAGTCCTTCGGTCAAGGTCGCGATGGCCCGTTCGTTGATCTCCTGCGGCACCACCCCGTCAGGCGCAGGAATCCCTGCGCTACGAAGCGCGCCACCTGAACCGATGTCAGGAGTTGCTTGCTGGTTGACATGCGCCGAACGTACGGGCCCGATCTCGATCGGTCGTGGGCTGAAATCGCCCAGTGCTGGTAATTTTCCGTCCTCGTGAAACACGCAACAGTACGGCTCGACGAGGCCCCCACCGTGGTCAACGCCGGCATCGGCGTGCACGGCGTCTCCACCGCCCATGACGTCTTCCGGCTGCCCGACCTGTGGCAGCTACACCTCTACCACTACGAGGGTGCGCTGTCCCTCGGGCAGTCGGTCCACCCCATACGCCCCGGCCACGTCAGCCTGGTGCCGCCGAACACGGAGGTGCACTTCCACTACCGGGGCAGGTCGGAGCATCTCTACGTCCATCTACGGCTGCAGGACGGCGGAGCCGCGCGCGTGGTGCCGGTGATGCAGGACGCGGCGACCGAGAGCACACGCCTGGCCGATCTGCTCCGCCGCGCTGTGACGGCCATGCCGACCTCTCCCCCACGAGCCACGGCCGAGGTCTGGACCGCTCTGTGGCGCGTCGCCGAGTTGCCGAAGGGCGTTGAAGCAGGGCGCCGCCACCCCTTCGTGGCCGCCGCACAGGCCTACGTCGAGGAACACCTGGCCGGCCCGCTGTCCGTACCGGACGTCGCCCGCGTGGTCGGCATCTCCCACACCCACCTGACGCGTGTGTTCCGTGCCGAAACCGGCCTCACCGTCGTGTCGTACATCCGGCACCGACGCCTTCAACGCGCCCGCCACCTCCTGCTGGCCTCCACCCTTTCCATCACCGCCATCGCCGCGGCCGTGGGCATCGCCGACCTCCAGGCCTTCAACAAGGCCTGCCGCCGTGAACTCGGCGCGAGTCCGCGTGACATACGTGCGGCCGGCCCTGCGGGGCGGGACGGCCGAGGACTGTGAGCGGTGCTGAGGGACAGCTGCCGCCGGCCCGGCCCGGGCGCGTCCACAAAGCCGACCGTGCCGATCCGTTCGGCCCGCGCACGGCCAGGAACCCCCCGGGCCGAACGTCGGCACGGAGGGCCCCTCCCCGGCACACGTTCCTTGAGGCTGCGGACACGCGGGAACGGCGAGGGTTTCGGGGGTTCACGCCTCCGTTGCCTGCTTCGTCGTCCGAGTCAGGCGCCGCGCCAGCGTGTGCACGGTGCCCGCCGCCATGGGGAGCAGGGCGAGGCCGAGGGTCCGGGAAGCGGGCGGGAGGCCGGCGCGGCGCAGGTGGGACAGTGCCCACACGCTGTAGGGGATCACCACGGTCGGGGAGGTCACGACGCCCGGGGTCAGACCACGGTAGGCCGCCGACTGGGCGAGGTGCACCACACCGTGGAGGCCGAAACCGGTCAGGACGGTGCGGAAGAAGGCGCTGTGACCCCGGCTGCGGGCACCGTCTGCCGCGGCGGCTGCCATCAGGAGGGCCATCAGGCCGATCGCGGTGTTCACCTGGGGTTGGGTGACTTCCATCCGATTCCACACCGCATCCGGGACGCGGGGGAAGCGTGCCTTCAGGCGCGGTCCGGCGGAACGGGACCAGGGGGCCATGGTGAGTAGTTCCTCCAGGTCGTTGGCCGCCCAGGCAGCGAACAACCCCCAGTAGACACCGGTGGGTACGACGTGCGTCTCCGCGGACACCGCCGGATGCGCCATGGTCCTGCGCCGCGCACGAGCCATGCTTCCTCCTCAGAAATCGCAACGCAACGTTGCGTTGCGATTTAGACTAGAGGCCATGGGCGAGGACAGCACGAGCAATCCCCGGCGACGCACGGCGGGCACCGGGCCGCGCGCCGCCGAACGTATCCACGAGGCCACGTTGGAACTCCTCATCGAACGCGGCTACCAGCGGCTGACCGTGGAGGCTGTCGCGCAGAGGGCGGGGGTGAACAAGACGACGATCTACCGGTGGTGGCCGTCCAAGGGGCCACTGCTGCGAGCCGCACTGCTCCGCTCCCAGATGCTCGACATCGACATCCCCGACACCGGAAGCCTCCGGGGCGACCTGATCGCACTCGCTGGACAGATGGCCCGCATGGTGAACGGAGAGCGCACCGGCCCCGTCGCCCGCGCCCTGCTCAGCGGTGGCGGCCAGGATGAACTTGCCTTCCTTGCCCGGGACTTCTTCGCCGACCGCCTCGAACGGGAACGGCCACTGTTCGCCCGTGCCGTCGCCCGCGGCGAGCTGTCCGCAGACACGGACCCCGCTCTCCTCGTCGACCTCATCGCGGGCGCCGTGTGGATGCGGATCCTGCTACGGCAACTCCCAGCCGAAGAAGGGTTCGTGGAGTCCGTGGTCGACGCGGTACTGCAGCCCGTCGGCCTCCACCTCGCCTCCGGCGAGGATCTGCGTTGACAGTGGTACCTCAGATTCCGCGCCGGAGTCTCACGGCCGATTTCGGATAGCCGACGTATCCGACACCACCCGTGAGGCCACCCATGACACCAACCTGCGCATATGGTCCGACATCCTCTGCCTGCAGCCGGGATCGTGGTTACTTTGACGGGATCTGCTGTCAACCCGTCAGAGGTGGGCGATGAAACCGAGGGTCCTGGTCAACGAGGTGAAGGGTGAGGGACCGCCGGTCGTCCTGGTACCCGGCGGACTCACCGGATGGGTGTCGTGGACACCGCTCGCGGACACCCTGTCCGCGAGGCGCAGGACGATCAGGGTGCAGCCGATCCACAACGAACTCGGCTCGGCCGGCGAGCGCGGGGACGCCGGGTACACCGCGGCCATCGAGCGTGAATCACTGCTCATGACCCTGGACGCCCTCGGGACCGAGACCGCCGACTTCGCGGGATGGTCCGGCGGCGGACGAGCCCTCATCGAGTTCGCCCTGGCCCATCCGGAGCGGGTGAGGACGCTGACGCTGGTGGAGCCCGCGGCGTACTGGATCCTCGACAGCCTCGGCGAGGCCGACCCCGAGGTCGCCCGGTTGAACCAGTTCCTGCATGCGCTGGCCGGACAGGACGTGAGCGAGGACGACCTGGCCGAGTTCCTCCAACTCGCCGGGCTCACGCCGTCGAAGGACCAGGCCCGTAACCACCCGGCCTGGCCCCGCTGGGTCCCGCACCGGATGACCCTGTCCTGGAGCTCGCAGCAGGCCGACCGGCCCGACCGCGACGTCGCCGAACTCGCCGACATCCGGTGCCCCGTCCTCCTGGTCCACGGCTCCGCGACCACCGACTGGCTCAAGCGGGTCGTCGCCGTCCTCGACGAACGGCTGCCCGACACCCGGGTTCTCGAACTCCCCGGCGACCACGCCTGCCACCTGGAGAACCCGGACGCATTCCTCGCCGCACTGGAGCAACACATGGCTCAGTGAGCCGAGGTCGAACGCCGCACAGACCCGAAGAACACGACACACACCGCGCGCATTCGCCCTGACCGGATCCTGCTGCACGCCTTCCCGGCCGCGCGCGGCAGCACTAGCCGCCATGGCGGCGGGTCCAGGTGGGGCAGGGTGCTCGTGCAGTCCGTCACCGCGGAGTCCGCACAGCGGATCACGGGCGACAACCTCGGCCAGAGCCGTTGTCGGCCCGAAAGCAGAAATGCGTAAGTCATTGCGCGGCACATCTCCGCTTCAGCAGCAGTCCGTGAGGGATGCCACAAGCGTGTCGATCGGTTGGCGCGCGGGCGGCGAGAGAGCTATCGTCGGTTAGGTAGAACGACCGGTCTTCCTCCCTCTCGGGGAGGGTCTATGCCGGCCATCCCGGCTGGGCTGCCCCCAGGCGGGGCTGCCAGTAGGTCGCCGGTGCACGTCGAAGAGAGATCAAAAGGTTCCGTGAAACCAATCCGCGCCCCGGCCCAGCCGGGGCATCGCACAGAGCCGCTGCTTTATGCGGCTCCGACGGCGTCAGCCTTCCGACCGGATCAGCCGGACCGCGTCAAGCAGGGTCTTGTGCGCTGCACTGGAGTCGTCCAGGTAGCCGGCGGCCATCGCGCCGTCGTACAGCATCAGCAGTGCACCAGCGGCCGACACCGGGTCGGCGTGGCCGAGCCTGGTGAGCAGATCCTCAAAGAGGTTGCGGATCCAGTCTCGGTGGGTCGCCACCAGGCCACGGATCGGATGGTCGGCGTCCGGGTACTCGGCGGCCGCGTTCAGGAACGGCGATCCGCGAAAGCCGCGCTCGCGGGCGTGCTCGGCGATCGCCTCGAAGATCAGGTCGATCGCTTCGGCGGGCGGGTGTCCGGCGGCCAGCGGTTCAGCCACCTGCTTGTAGTAGGCGTCCTTGGTCAGCAGGTAGGCCACGACCAGGTCGTCCTTGGAGGCGAAGTGCCGGTAGAAGGTCGCCTTGGTCACCCCGGCCTCGGCGATCAGCCGCTCCACGCCGATCGCACGTACACCTTCGTAATAGAACAGCCGCGACGCGGCCTGGACCAGGCGTTCACGAGGAGGCAGGTCTCCTTCGATCGTGCTCCCCTGACGCTTGGGGTTGGTTGTCTTCTGCCCAGTAGTACTCACTTGCCCATTCTGCCCGTGGCACGGCCCTGAGCGGCCCCCACCCCTCCCTACGGCCTACCAGCGGCCGTCACTCCCTGTCCCGTGCGGCCCGAGCAACGTGGCCGCGCATCGAAAGGCTTGAACAATGACTCGTCGTCTTGAAGGAACCGTCGCCCTGGTCACCGGCGCGTCCAGCGGCATCGGCCACGCCACCGCCCTGGAGCTTGCCGGCGAGGGCGCGTCCGTGGCCCTGGTCGGCCGACGCGAGGACCGGCTCACCGACCTCGCCGCGGAAATCTCCAAGGCCGGCGGTGAGGCCCTGGTCGTGCCCGCCGACATCACCACCGCCGAGGCCGCAGCGGAAGCGGTCGCGCGAACCGTCGAGGGCCTGGGCCGCCTGGACACGCTGGTCAACAACGCCGGCCTCATGCTCCTCGGCCCCACCCCCGGCGCGGACCTGAACGAATGGCAGCGGATGGTCGACATCAACCTGATGGGTCTGCTGTACACCAGCCACGCGGCCGTCCCGCACCTGGTCAAGGCCGCCGCCGACGGGCCGCGCCGGGTCGCCGACATCGTCAACATCAGCTCGCTGAACGGCCGCAACGCCTACGCCATGATGGCCGTGTACACCGCTACCAAGTTCGGCGTCACCGGCTTCAGCGAGGCGCTGCGCCAGGAACTGGCGAAGCAGCATGTCCGTGTGTCCGTCATCGAACCGGGCAGCGTCGACACCGAACTGCGCACCCATAACTCCGAGGCCGTTCAGCAGCTCCTCAACGCCGGACTCGGCGACATCGACCGGCTGCAGAGCCAGGACATCGCCGACACCGTCGGCTACATCGTCACCCGTCCCCGGCACGTGGCCGTCGCCGAACTGCTCGTACGCCCCACCGAGCAGGCCTGAGCCGGAGCCCGAGCCCGTAGTCCCTACGCGGACAAGCAAGGAGGCGTGGTGGCGGTCGGCACTCGTGTCTCAGCAGCCAACACCATCATCCGTGTCTGCCTGCTGCTCGCCACCGCCATCACGCTCGGAGACGGCCTGCAGCAATTGGCGCAGGGAGGCCCGGCAGATGCGGACAACGCCCACCGATTCATGGCAGGCGTCTACATCGGCTGGGCTCCCCTCTTCTTCTGGGCGGCGGCAACGATCCGTCAGCAGGGAGTACTCGTCTACTTCCTGGCGGTCCCGATCTTCCTCGGGGGCGTCGGTCGGCTGGTCTCCTTCTCCCAGTACGGCATTCCCAGCCCAGCGGGCGTCTTCCTCGCCTCCGCCCTCCTGGAATTCTTCCTCGCGATCGTCATCGTCCGGGCACATTCCATTGCGCTCAGATCCAGACGAGCGCCGGGCGCTGCCTGAGGCACCCGCCCCGCGACAGGCCCGGTCCACGAGCGTCCCGGCGTCGCGCGGGAGAATCACCGCGGTGTGCCGTCGAGGACGGCGATGACCCGGACGTTCATGCCGCGCTTCCTGCACCGCTGCATCCCGGGCTTGCTCGAAGCAGCACAACTTCGTGCGGGACGTCGAGCGTGGAAGGATACGGAACCAACAAAGCCCCCCGGCCGATGGCGTGTTGAGTGGAATCACCACGCCAACGACGAGGGGCTTCGCCGCGCTGGGGTGCAGCATCACCAGTTGTAGATGATCTCCCCGTCACTGTTGTAGTAGTTGAACGATCCGTCCTCCTGTCCGATGATGCACGCGTAGCCGCCGGCCGGCGTCGCTCCGCAGAAGGTGGCGGCGCTGGCCGAACCCGCCGATAGGACCCCGCCGCCCACGAGAACGCCGGTGGCGGCGACAGCGACGGCGAGCCTCCGGGCCCACCTGCGGCCCGGTGTGGTGGTAGTAGTCGTCTTCCGCTGCACGGCTAACCCCCTGTTGCCGATGGATTGTCGGTCACGAAGGGTTCGTAGCGACCACCCGGCGGGATTGGTTTCGGTGAGTGCCGAACGGCGCGTACCGCAGTGGGGCGGATCCCCTTGGGTCACCAAGTGCTGAGTGCGATCACCACCGGGTGGCCGGGGTGGGGCTATGGGCGGGGTCTGCGGGCGTGGAGGACGAAGGCCGGTGGTGTGTTGCGCCATACGGTGCGGCTGGGGACGACTTCCTCGAAGCGGCCGGCCAGCATCTCGCGGAACCGCCGGGCGGGAGTGAGGGGCACGGCGTGAAGGTAGGTGAACGCGGTGAAGGCACCTGCCGAGGCGAGTACCGCGGATGTCGCGTCCAACAGCTGGTGTTGGGTGGCGGGGGGAAAGAGTGCCCAGGGCAGGCCGCTGATCACCACGTCGGCGCGCTCGATGCCGCGCTCGTCCAGCAGGTGGCGCAGATGCACGGCGTCGCGCTGGATCACCTCTGTCCCCGGATGGCGGTGGCGCAGGCGCTGGGCGAGGAGTGGGTCGATCTCGACGGCCAGGTGGCGGCCGCGCCCGCCGAGCCGGCGCTGGATCTCGGCGGTGAACGGTCCTGTGCCGGCACCCAGTTCCACCACTACGGGCTCGCCGCGTTCGGGTACCGGGGCACAGACCGCCTCGGCCAGGTGCCGCGAGCTGGGCGCGATGGCCCCCATGCGGGCCGGTGAGCGCACCCACTGCCGCAGGAACAGGGTGTAGTCGTTCGACTCCTGCGGGGGCTTGCGCAGACAGCAGTGCCGGGCTGTGCGGTGCGGGGTGCTCGTGGTCATGTAGTGCCCTTGTCGGGAAGTGTGGAGGGCCGCTCGTATCTGCGTGAACGGGCAAGGCGAGGTGAGGTCCCGTGGTTGTGGTGACCGGCCCTGTTGAGGACGGAGGGACTCGAAGAGCGACGTCGGCCATGGAAAGCTATCGACACTTACATCCGACAGAAAGACCGGTCGTTCTACCATCCCGCCACAGTAGCTCCCGCCGCGCGCTCGCGCCACTCGTCAACCCGATTCAGAGGCCCTTCAGCATCCACATGAAGATGCCGCCCAGACGGCATCCTCAGCAGACGACCCCCATCGAGCCCACCTTCGCCACCGCCCACCGCGCATGACGGTTACCGCGGGGCACCGGCCGGCACGCCAGTCACCCCTCGCCTGTTCGACACAACAGCACCTGCGCGCATCACTGCGGGAAGACGACCGTCAGCAGGCGGAAGAGTTCGGCGCGCTCCTCGTCGGACAGCTGGTCCAGGCCGGTCTGCGTCTGCTCCATCCGCTCACGGATGGTGTCGATCGCCTTTTCGCCCGTCTCGGTGAGGGCGACGTTCTTCACGCGGCGGTCGGTGGTGCTGACCTCACGGTGGACCAGGTCACGCTTTTCGAGCCGGTCGATGATCCCGGTCATGTTCGACGCGTCGCAGGCGAGGGTGTGCGCGAGCGAGCGCATCGAGGCCGGCGCACGGCGCAGCACCGCGAGGGTCTTCGCCTGGCTGGAAGTGAGGCTCATGTCGGCGGCGGCGGCCGTGAAGTCGGCGTAGTGCGTACTGACCGAGTGGGCGAGCAGCTCCATGAGCTCTGCCTTGGAGGGGATGGGCGGCATACGTCGAGGGTACCCCGAAAAGCTTGAACCTCCCAACCTTTGACATTCACCAGCTCTCTAATGTTTTATGTCCTCAAGCATCGAGTACCTCAATGGTCTGACTCCTCGACCATCGATGCACCCATCCTTAGGGCAACCCTCCACCGGAAAGAACACCGTGAAGTCCTCCCTTGCCACCGCGCCGGAGCGCCGCACCGGCAGCCTCAGCCTCGTCCTGGTGCTGGGCCTCGCCGCCATGGTCGTGTCGATGATGCAGACCCTGGTCATCCCGATCCTGGGCATCATCCAGAACGACCTCGGCGCCACAACGGCCCAGGTCAGCTGGGTCACCACCGCCACGCTGCTGTCGGCCGCGGTCTTCACGCCGCTGCTGGGCCGCCTCGGCGACCAGCACGGCACCAAGCCGACCCTGCTCGGCGTGCTGGTGGTGATGGTCGCCGGATCCGTGCTGGCCGCGACCACGAGTTCGATGCTGTGGCTGATCGTGGCCCGCGTGATGCAGGGCGCCGCCACCGCGATCTTCCCGCTCGCGCTGTCCGTGCTCCGCACAGAGGTCGAGCCCGCGCGGCTGCCCGGCGCCATGGCCCTGGTCAGCGGAACGCTGGGCTTCGGCAGCGGCCTCGCCCTGGTGAGCGCCGGACTCCTCTCCCAGGGTGCCAACCCCGACTACCACCTGGTCTTCTGGCTGGCCGCCGCGCTCGCCACCGCCGCGCTGATCGCGGTCGCGGTCGCCGTCCCCGCGCCGCGCACCCGGCCGGGCGGGCGCACCGACTGGCTCGGCGCCGCCGGTCTCGCGCTGGTGCTCGTGCTGCTCCTGCTGCCCATCTCGCAGGGTCACACCTGGGGCTGGACCTCGGCCCGCACGCTCGCCCTGTTCGCCGGCGCCGCCGTCATGACCGTCGTCTGGGTCCTCGTCGAGCGCCGCGTCCGCGAGCCCCTGGTCGACATGAAGATGTTCGTCCACCGGCCGGTGCTGTTCACCAACCTCGCCGGACTGCTCGTCGGATTCGCCATGTTCGCGCAGTTCATCGGCGTCTCCTACCTGGTCCAGACGCCTTCTGAGATCGCCGGCTACGGCTTCGGCGCCTCCGTCCTGCGTGCCTCCGTTCTCTACCTGCTGCCCTCGGCCCTCGTCTCGCTGGTGGCCGCGCAGTTCGGAGGCGTGCTGGTACGACGCATCGGCGCACGTCTCACCCTCGCCGCCGGTGCCGCCTTCGGCGTCATCGGGTTCGCCTGGCTGACCCTCGCCCACGACACCACCGCGTCGGTGATCCTCGCCGGCATGGTCGTCGGTGTCGCCGTCAGCTTCGGCTACGCCGCGATGCCCGCCCTGATCGTGGCCGGCGTTCCGCACCACCAGACCGGCATCGCCAACGGCATCAACTCCATCTCCCGCTCCACCGGCAGTGCGATCGGCAGCGCGGTCATCACCTCGCTGCTCGCCTCCAAGACGCTCGACAACCTGCCCGCCGGCGTCCCCGCGCTGCCCGCCGAAAGCCAGTACACCCTGAGCTTCGCCCTCGCCGGAATGGCGTTCTTGCTGGTCATCGGCGTGGCCATGGTCGGCCTGGCCACCCGCCGCCGTGCGTCTGCGTCGGCCGCCACCGACACGCTCGCCGCGTCGAGCGAGGAGGAGACCGCGCCCGAGCGCGCGACCGTCACCGTCTGACCGCACCGGCAGACCGCACCACCTGAATGACCGCGGTCCTCCTTCCCCCTTGCGAATGCTGACCGGTTATCCCTCATCCGAACAGGACACGACTGTGACCGACATCAAGGCAGCCTTCACCCTCGACGACACCTTCACCGCCGTCGAAGCCACCGCGCTGGTGGACCGGCTGCGCGCCACCTTCCGTACCGGCCGCACCAAGCCCCTGGCCTGGCGTCGGCAGCAGCTGACCAGCCTGCGCGCGCTGCTCACCGACAACCGCGCGGCGATAGCCGACGCCCTCTACGCGGACCTGCGCAAGAACCGCGCCGAGGCCGACGCCATGGAGATCGACCTCACGATCACCGAGATCGACGACTACCTGGAGCACCTGGAGGAGTGGACCGCCCCGCAGCCCGCCCCCGTGACGATGCCCGGCTTTTCCGGCAGCACCGCCCGCACCAAGCTCGACCCCCTCGGCGTCGCCCTGGTCATCGCGGCGTGGAACTACCCGGTCAATCTGCTGCTCGTGCCCGTCGCGGGCGCGCTCGCCGCCGGGAACGCGGTCGTCATCAAGCCCGCCGAGTACGCCGCCCGCACCTCGGCACTGCTGGCCGAGCTGCTGCCCGCCTATCTCGACACCGACGCCACCGCGGTCGTCGAGGGCGGTGCGCCGGAGACCACCGCGCTGCTGGAGCAGCACTTCGACCACATCTTCTACACCGGCAACGGCACCGTCGGACGCATCGTGATGACCGCCGCCGCGAAGCACCTCACCCCCGTGGTCCTCGAACTCGGCGGCAAGTCACCGGTGTTCGTCGACCGGGACGCCGACATCGCCACGGTCGCGCAGCGCCTGGCGGTCACGAAGTTCGCCAACTCCGGACAGACCTGCGTCGCCCCGGACTACGTCCTGACCGACCCGGACACCGCGACCCAACTGCAGGCCGCCCTGGCCGTCGCGCTCAAGGGGCAGTTCGGCGAAGACCCGCAGACCTCCGGCGCCTACGGACGCATCATCAACGAGCGCCACTTCGACCGGCTGACCGCACTCCTGGACTCCGGCCGCACGGTCACCGGCGGGCAGGCCGACCGCGCGGACAAGTACATCGCCCCGACCGTGCTCGCCGATGTCCGGCCCGACGAGCCCGTGATGCAGGAGGAGATCTTCGGCCCCATCCTGCCGATCCTGACCGTGGCCGACCTGGACGAGGCCATCACGTTCATCAACGACCGCGACAAGCCCCTCGCCCTGTACGCCTTCACCGAGAACAACACCACCAAGCGCCGCCTCGCCGCCGAGACCTCATCCGGCGGCCTCAACTTCGGCCTGCCGATGCGCCACCTCGCCGTGCCGACGCTCCCCTTCGGCGGCGTCGGCGAGAGCGGCATGGGCAACTACCACGGCCGCTACTCCATCGAGACGTTCAGCCACCGCAAGGCCATCCTCGACGTCCCGCTGAGCTGAACCATCCCGGAGGAAGGCACCCCCATGCGGTACGCCACCCAAGAGACCACCGATCGCGAACGCAGCCGCAAGGAGCACCAACGCATCATGGACGACGCGCTGCTGGAGCAACTCAGCACCGGCAAGTACATGCTGGTCACCAGCTACCGCAAGAACGGCACCCCGATCGCCACCCCGGTGTGGGTCGTGCGTGACGGAGACACGCTCGGCGTGCAGACCCAGGCCGACTCCTGGAAGGTCAAGCGGATCCGGGCGCGCGGCGACATCCTCGTCGGCCCCTGCGACCTGCGCGGCAACCCCACGGGCGACCCTGTCCCGGCCACCGCCGAGATCACCGACACGGCGACCAGCGCCCGCTACCGCTCACTCATCGCCCGCAAGTACGGCATCATCGGCCGACTCATGATCCTCAACAGCCGACTGCGCCGGGGAGGGGACGCGACGCTGGGCATCCGCGTGCGACTCACCCCGTAGCGGGGGTTCACGCACCGTCAGTTCCCGTATCAGGAGCCGCTGTCGGATGGCCTTGGTGAAGGCCATCAGGCGGTCACGGCACGCAACGAGTGAGCGATCAAGGGGGTCGGATCATGGAGACAGCGCAGAGTCAGCAGCGGGCGACACCCGGCACCTTCACCTCCTTCGCCCGCTTCGTACTCTTCGGCGGCGGAGTGGGGCTCGCCGCCGGCTTCGCCGTGGCGGTCCTCGCCTCCTGGGTCTACTGGGGCCTGGCCAACGCTCTGATCACCGCGGCTTCCACGCTCCTCGCCACCGAGTTGCACGCCCGCTTCACCTTCGGCGCAGGCGGGCGCGCGACCTGGCGCCAGCATGCGCAGTCGGCCGGGTCCGCGGCGGCCGCGTACGCGGTGACCTCCGCGGCGATGCTTGTCCTGCGGCAACTGGTGGCGGCACCCGGAGTGGTGCTGGAGCAGGTCGTCTACCTCTCCGCCTCCGCACTCGCCGGTGTCGCGAGGTTCGCGGTGCTGCGCCTCGCTGTCTTCGCGCGGAGCCACTCGCAGGTCGCGGCCACAGTCCGCACCGTCCGCCCCGTTCGGCCCATGCACGCGACCACGGCCCGCGCCGCCGCACCCGTCGGCTCAGTGGCGCTGTCCCCTGCCGCCTGACCTCCGCCGGGCGACCCGCCATGCGTGACCGGCAGCCCCGCCTTGGACCGGCGTCGACATCACGCCCAAACGGCGGGGTCGGTTCCCTGCTGGTCCTCAGGCTCTGGATGGGCGTGATCGCTGCGACTTCTCCCACCGACACGGGAACGTCACTCTCGGTTGCCAATGAAGAGTGTCGTCACGGCCCAAGCACCTGGCTGCGAACCACCCCTGCACCCGCCCTGCGGCGGCGTCCGCCGGGAGGGCAACCGTAAGTCGCACGACACCGGGACGCGCCTCTTAGAGCCGGCACGCCGCGACGCGCCGGCTCCGGCCGTGATGCCGGACACCGGCCCACACGGACAAGCCGGATCGCCCGTACAACCGCCGCCTCGTGAGGAACGCCCGCCCCACCTCGACGCTCTATTCCATTGGGCACCCCGCTCCATGAAAGGGGCCGAACCTTGATCCGATACCGGCACCCCGCCGCACTGACAGTCGTAGCCATACTGAGCGGCACCCTGACGTCCTGTGATCAATCGGCCGACGACGCCGCGAAGACCTGCCTCACCGGGAAGCTCACCTACGACCACCACGATGCCGAAGCAGGCAAGGATGCGGCCAAGGCCCTGACCAACTCCGTTGCACGTAACGCCAACTGGGAACTGCGGGGTAAGACTTCCGCGAGCGGAAGGACCCGGCTGCTCGCCTCCGGGGTGACCGACCGGAACAACGGGACCTTCCACGCCTGTTCCGACGGGCCTGGTCCCCTGCCCGAGCTCTACGTGCGGTTCCGGTCCAGCAGCACCAAGCTGTGGCGGGTGATCGGCCCGGCTTCCAAGACCGAGTTCACCTTCGAGACACGGCACCTGAGGAACGTAACGGGCAGCAACGACCTCGGCTCCGTGAAGGCCCCGGCCGACCAGCAGGGCGCCTGGAAGATCGTCGACACCCTCAACGACCTGTACCGGAAAGCAGCCGAGGCCAACAGCTCAGGGTCCGCCTGCTGGACCCGGCACCAGCGCAGCGGAAAGTGCGACAGGCTGACCTTCACCTGGGCAGCGGACGCGACCAAAGGCGGATACTGGGACCCGGGGAGCCGCAATGTCGTCCTCGAAGCCGAGGACGCGAACTCCAAGCACCTCATCCTCCACGAGGCCGGCCACTGGCTCCAGTTCGAGCTGTACGGCCACCGGGATACCGATGCTCCGGGCTGTGACGGCCACCCCTTCGATCGGACCACCACCAGGGGATGCGCCTGGACCGAGGGCTTCGCTGACGCGGTTGCCGCCTACAGCCTGGGCGACTACCGCTACGTCTACGGGGACGGCTCGGACTTCGACCTCCACAACGATCCCAACACGCCCTGGGACAAAGGCGACGCCGTCCAGGGCCGCATAGGAAGCTCCCTGCTCGACCTGTGGGCCAAGGACGGCCCCGACGGCGGCAGCTGGAACAAGCACATCCAGCTGATGACCGACCACCACAGCACGGACTTCAACGAATACTTCACCGCAGACCGGCCCAAGGCGGGCCTTCCCACGACGGACGCGGCGAAGCAAATCCTCGACGACCACACCATCACCTACTGACACCACCTCCGCCCCCCCAGAATCAGGTACTGGCAGAGAAGCCGGGGAACAGACGTACAGCGAGCGCCTGCCGAGACCGCGCAGCACGTCCGCGTCGGCGGGCTCCATGTCCCACTCCACCACTGGCACAAAGGACCCTGGCGCACCGCCATAGCTCGAAGATCAGCAAGGTGCCCACGGTGGAGCGACTTCTTGCAGCGGCTGCGCGCCCGCCGAGGATCTGGCTGGCCCGGCCGTTGCAGGTCCACCGGATCAGCTCTGTGCCGTTGGCGGTTGCCTTCCCGGAGGCATCCAGGCACTGGCCCGTGAGGTCGGTGATGGTGCCGTCCGCGTGGACGGTCCACTTCTGGTTGGCGTGAGCAGGGCGAGGGTCACGGCGTCGGCCATCGTCTGATAGCGGGCGGACACCGTTGAAGGCACCGCTCCCGCAATTGCACATGGCCGATCAGAAGCAGACGGTCAACGGTGCCGCCCACGACAACCGTTCGGCCTGCCGAATGTCCAAGAGCCGTGTCTCTACTTTTCGCGACCCCACGAAAACCGAGGACTTGAGGGAAATCGCTTCCCTGGGTGCTCATTGAGCGATCTCCGCAGGCCGAGTAATGCATGCACTCCCATTGGGCTTGCACTGGAGTGCTCGGGTGACCCGCTAAAAGTGAGCGTTTTTCAGCCTCCCTTTGAATCGCAGGAGTTGCCCCTCAAGTCCATTCGCTTGGACATTTGTGCGCCGCCATTGACATGTCCCCTGAATCCCACTCACCATCTCACAGCAGGGTGAGTGAATCTGTTCGATCTCGTTGAGGCTTGCATGATTCATGGGGTCCGATCGTGGGCCCGATGGGGCCCCACGACGCGCCACCGCCTCCCCCGCTCCCCCGTGGCAGTAGGCCGCGGTCGCTTCAGCCCTTCCCGGTCGTCCCAACCCCCTCATGAAGTCGACATGACCTCCTTACTCAGACCGCGACCACGTCCTCTCCTCCGCCTGCTCGCCGACTCCCCCGAACCGCAATGGATCCCGCTCCCGCAGAAGGCTCCTGAAACGAAGACGGAGTAACCGTGTTAGCTCCCCGCAGACTCACCGCTGCCGTCATCGCCATGACTCTGGCGCTCATCGGCGGCACCGTAGTGACAACGACGACCGCATCGGCGTCCCCGTCCGACGCCACATACACGATCTCCATCGGGTCGAAGGGCACGTACGCGCACCCGACGGACACCCCGGCGAGCACCTACATCGACAAGGACGGCACGTTCTACTTCCAGCAGTCCGCCGCGCTGTACGGCACATCGGAACCGCGTTACTGGGACTTCTTCACCGGCACGAACTTCGAGGACGCCAAGCGCTCGTCCGCGATCAGCGACGCGGTGAACCCCGCCAATCCCAAGGACAAGAACAACGACACGACCTGGCGGTGCAACAACAGCCCCACCGGCGTGGAGGCCACGAACGCGCCCTCCGGCTCGCGTTACTCGCAGCGCAACTACTGCGATCTGTCCGGAGTGTGGGTCGATCCGGACACCGGGGACTGGTACGGCCTGGTGCACAACGAGTTCACCCCGCAGCCCTTCGGCGACGGCATCCACTACGACGGCATCGACTACGCGGTGTCGAAGGACCAGGGCAGGACGTGGAGCATCAAAGGCCACGCCATCACCTCCCCGTACAGCACCAAGCGCGGCGACAACCAGCAGTTCCCGCACCAGACGTACTACTACGGGGACGGTGACCAGCGACTGTTCGTCGACACCGCCTCGGGTTACTTCTACGTCTACTACGGCTCGCGGGTCGTGGAGAAGGGCGGCACCTGGAAGGCGTTCCAGGCGCACGTCGCCCGCGCACCCATCTCGGCGAAGATGGCCCCGGGTTCCTGGCGGAAGTGGCACAACGGCTCCTGGTCGCAGCCGGGGGTGGGCGGCATGGAGAGCAACATGGAGCCGGTGACGTCGTCGAACCCGACCGGTTACACCCCGGTCGAGCGCGACTACGACCCCGCCAACCCCGGCACCGTGGCGGAGCAGATCGAGGCCGGTGAACTCCCCCCGACGTCCCCGCTGTTCGTCATGAACATCGCCTACGACGCCTACCTCGGCCTGTACATCGGCACGCCCGAGGTCGTGGAGCAGCCCGGGCCGCAGCAGTACTACGTGACGGACAACCTGGCGACCCAGAAGTGGCGCCTGGCCGGCGACTCCGGCAGTTACACGTCCAGCTCCTGGTACCGCTGGTTCCTCGACGGCGCCAACAAGACGAACTCCACCATCGTCGGCAAGGCCTTCCGGTCGTACTGCGCCATCGCCTGCGCCACCTCCGGCGGCGAGTACGCCAACGTCACCATCGACTCCAGCGAGCCTGCCAAGGCCCCCTTCGACCCGGCCCAGACCTACCGCATCGCCGGCGGGAACGGCCGGGTGCTGGCTCAGGTGTCCGGCAACTCGGCCACCACCTCGCTGGCGTCCGCCACCGGATCCGACCTGGAAGCCTGGAACTTCGCGGGCAACGGCGACGGCTCGTACCGGATCACCAACGCGGCAACGGGACAGCTCCTGGGCGTCGCCAGCACCTCCACCACGACCCGAGCCTGGGGAACCAAACCGACGGTGACCGCGGTCGGAACCGACGGTCCCACCGTGGGGCAGCAGTGGTTCATCATCCCCGGCACGTCCGCCGGTGGCGGGCAGGACGGGACGTACCGGCTGGTCAACCGCTACAGCGGCCTGACGATCGGCATGTCAGCCGACTCCGACCGCCTCGCCGAGACCACACCCGCCCGCCACTGGACCAACACCACGGGCAACCCGGTCGGCGGCGCACGCACCGCCGCCGAGCAGGCACTGACGATGACCGCAGTCGGCTCGACCCCCGGCGGCCTCAACGGCACGCACACCCTCATCACCGGGGGCAAGGCGCTGGACGTCCCGGACTACAGCAAAGAGCCCGGCACCCCGCTCATCACCTACACCGGCAACGGCGGAGCCAACCAGAAGTGGCGGTTCACCCTGCAGCCCGACGGCTCCTATCAGCTCGTCAACGTCGCCTCGGGACTGTGCGCCGACGTCAGCGGAGCCTCCACCAAGGCCGGCGCGAAGGTCATCCAGTGGACCTGCACCGGACGCGCCAACCAGCGCTGGGTCGTCACCAGGCTGCCGAGCGGCACCTACACCGTCGCCTCGGCAAACGGAGGACTGCTGCTCACCACCGCCTCGTCGTCAAACAAATCCCCGGTGACGCAGGAGACGAACACAAACTCCTCCCTCCAGCACTGGGCGATCGTCTGACAGGGCTCACAGGGTTGAGGACGGTGCCGACGACCCAGTCATCGAAGTCGTCGGCACCGTTCGCGCGGCTCGCAGTGTGCGGCCGAGAGCCTGCGAGGGAGGGAGCCCACCCGAGCCGGGCGCTCGCCGAACGCTCGCGGGCTAACCGGCCGACAGCGCGACCCGTTCGTCGCGGTGCCGCTGTACGGAGGTCGTGCCCACGCCGCCGGGCGGCACGCGCGCGCAGCGCAGGCAAGCCCAACTCGGCCGCTGAACCGCCTCCGACGACATCCACCGAGCGGCCCACCTGATCGCAACCGCCGCCCGCCCGGCCACCTCGTGGAACGCTCCGAGGTCCATGCGGCCTGAGCCACCTCAACTGACTCACAGATATGGTCAATTACTCAACCGAACCGGCCTATGTGTAGGGCCGGATGGCCACCGTGACATCCATGTCGAAGGCGTTCTCCCCCGCCGCGGACGGCAGGCCCAGGATCCGGTCGAGCGCGCGGCTCAGGGGGCCGCAGCCACTGGTGCCCGGGGCGGCGAACTCCGTGTCCTGGGCACCGAAGGCGACGACCAGAGGGTCCTTGGATATCACCCGGGTGGGATCGGTGTCCTTGAGCACCAGGTGCACCGCGTCCTCAGCGCTGCCCACCGAGCATCCCGACGACGACAGGGCCGGCAGCCCGTGCGCCGACCCTATGGCGAACTTGATGTCGAACTCGCCGCGCCGGGTGCCGTCGGACAGGAAGTCCGAATAGCCGCCGTACCGCGGAGTCAGGGTCAACGGGGTGCCTCCCACCCGGATCGGTTCGGCGGCCATCTCCCCGAAGACCTGGCGGAATTCACCGTCCACTCGGCCTTCCGCAAAGGTGATCTTCATAGGCTCGGTGAGCGGCTCGTCTACGGCGCCCATGCGCAGATGCCCCGTGGCGTGCATGACCTCGCAGCGCCAGGCCGCGGGGTCTGCACCCGCGGGCAGCTCGTCGACGGTCGGGCAGGCCGAGAAGTCGAACTCGGGCAGATCCGTGGCCCGTTCAGCTCCCTGCACCGGTGCGGCGCCCAGGACGAGTCCTGCAAGTAGTGCCCCCGCAGCAGCACTTGTGAAGCGGCGGACTGCGAGAGTCGAGGTCACTCGGTTCGGCGTCATGCACCACAGCATTGCAGAGATATCTCTGCAGAGAAAGGTCTGCAGAGGAATCGCTGCGCTCTGGATAGACTGCCGCCATGACGAAAGAGCGCAGCGCGGAAGCCGCAGGGCGGCGCACGGTCGACAGCCCCGAGGTGCTCAAGGCCCTCGCGCACCCCCTGCGCCTGCGCATCCTGCGCCACCTCGGTGCCACGGGCCCGGCCACCTCAACCACGCTGGCCGCCGCCCTCGGCGAGAACACCGGGACACTCAGCTACCACCTGCGCATGCTGGAGCGCAGCGGCCTCATCGAGGACATCCCCGAGCGCTCCACCGGGCGTGAGCGCTGGTGGCGCGGCGTGCGCGGCCTCGACATCCGCAGACCGCCGCAGGGCGAGCTGACGGAGGCAGAGCGCGCCATGTCGGCCGAGCTGGACCGGATGAGGATGGAGGAGGATGTCGAGCTCGCCCGGCAGTTCACCGCCGGACAGGCGGAGTCCGAAGGCTGGATGCGGGGTTCACGCAGCCTCATCCACCTCACGAAGGACGAGCTGGACGCGTTCCATGACGACTATCTGGCCCTGCTCGCGCGCTATGCCCGCGGCCCCGAGGATGCCCCCGACGACGCACGACCCGTACTCCTGCGCTGGTTCGGCCTGCCCGCAGACTGACCGGCGGCCGGCCGACGAGAGCTTTGCCGTTTCCCCGCAAGTGGTACAGAGCGCGGCCCGGTCAGGTCGCCGCCGGTAGAGGTGACGACCTGCCGGCCGACGACCATGCCGGAGCGTTGCATCCGCGCTCTTGAACAGCCGGGCCGCCGAGGCTCCGCGTCACGGTGTTACGGCGTGAGCAGGGCAAGGTTCACGGCGTTGGCCATAGCCTGGTAGCCGGCGTCGTTGGGGTGCAGATGATCGCCGCTGTCGTAGGCGGGGTTGAGGCGCAGAGGGTTGCCGGGGTGCTGCATTGCCTTGTCGAAGTCGATGACGCCGTCGAAGGCGCCGCTGGTGCGGATCCACTCGTTGACGGCCTTGCGGACCTTCTCGCCGTCAGACGTGTAGTAGCCGGCGCCCTCGTAGGGCAGGATCGTCCCGCCGATGATCTTCACGCCGACGGCGTGGGCTCTGTCGATCACCTTCTGCATGCCGTTCTGGAGGTCCGTGGCGGTCAGTGGAGTGGATCCGTTGGAGCCGATGTTGCTGCCGATGTCGTTGATGCCCTCCATCAGGATCACGCTCTTGACGTTGGGCTGGCCGAGCACGTCGTGGTCGAATCGGGTCTGAAGGCTGGGGTTGTTGCCGTTGACGGTTGTCAGTACGCGGTTGGAGCCGATGCCCGCGTCCACGACGCCTAGGGTCGGGCCGCCGGGGGCGGAGTTCATGCGCTGGGCGAGGTGGTCGGGCCAGCGGCGGTTGGCGCCCCAAGTGGAACCGACGCCGTCGGTGATGGAGTCCCCGACACACACCAGGGTTCCAGTGGCGGTCGGGGAGATGACGTCCAGGCCTTCGAGGAAGAACCAGGACCCCTTCTTGGTCGGATAGTTGCCGAGGCCGTCGTCGGCGACGTGGTTGCCGACGGTGGAGACCCAGGCATCCTGCTGTGCCTCTGCGTGCCAGGTGGTGCCGGTGGGCGTGCCCGGCAGGTGGAGGCTCACGAGCTGGTTCGTGTTCGCGCCCACGGCCATCGGGATCGGGTCGCTGGCGACGTCCTTCCCGGCGGGGATGGTGACGGAGGCATTGCCGTTGAAGGTGACGGTGTGGTGGGTGCCGGGGACGGCGGTGCCCGGGGTACTGCTGCTTTGCTGGGCGAGGTCGACGGCGTCGATGGTCAGGGGTCCGCTGCCGTAGCGGTTGCTCAGTCGGACGCGGAGCTTGGACCCTGCGACGGTGGTGTGGGCGACCATCCGGATGCTCTGGCTGCTGAAAGAGGGGCCGTTGGACATCAGGCCGGCGGTGTAGGTGCCGACCCGAGTGAGCGGGGTGCGGGCCGGCGTGAGGGTCCAGTGCTGGTTGGCGCCGCCGGTGGACGGCCACTGGATGATCTCGTTGCCTTCTTTGTCCGACGACTGTTTGTTGTCCACGAGCAGGCCGTTGGCGGCGTTGGCAAGGGTGTAGGTGCCGCCGCCGACTGACTCGATCTTCCATTGCTGGTTCCGGGAGCCGTCGCAGGTGTTCTGGACGAGCTGCGGAACGGAGTTCTGCGGGGCGGGGACGTCCAGACACAGGCCGCTGTTGGCGCTCCTGACGGTGTAGGCGCCGGAGCCGGTCCGGGTCAGCAACCATTGCTGGTTGGCCCCGTTGGTCGACGACCACTGGACGACGGGTGCGCCAGGGGCGGTCGAGCCGTATCTGACGTCCATCAGCTTGTCGCTCGCGGCGTTCGTCAGGGTGTAGACGGTGCCGGAAGCGGGTGCTGCCGATGCCGCGTCGGCCGTAGCGGCTGCCTGTGTCGAGGCGTTTGCCGTAGCCGCGGTCCCCGTCAGGACACAGGCCACTAGGCCCAGGCCGACCGGGACCGCGAGAAGTCTGGTCATTCGCACGAGAGCCTCTTTCCTGAGGGAGTGTTCATCCGGCCCGGAGCAGGTTCGGCAGCCGCGCGGCCTCCTGGGCCATCGCGGCGCGTCCGGGGGCGAGGTATTTGCGGGTGTCGACCTCGGCGGCGTGGTCGGCAAGGTGGCTGCGGACCGCGCCGGTGAAGGACACCGGCAAGCAGCCCGTCCTCGGCCAGTTCGGCCAAGCTCGCGACGGCCCGTTCCAGGCTGCCCAGCCCAGCCGAGGCCGGCCACCAGTGTCGTTGTGCCATGTCGGCGATGGAACGCGGTCACCCGGCGGGCATCATCGGCGTCGCCGGCCGCGAACGAGGCGCCGTCGCCCCCATGCACGTGCATGTTCATGAATCCGGGAACCAGCCATTGTCCGCCGAGGTCCACATCTGCGCCGTGGGGCGGTTCACCCGTCCCGACAGCGGTGATGCGACCGCCCTCCGTCTTGGCCCACCCCGGATCGAGGACGCCGCCGGGTGTGACGGCGCGGGCGAAACCGAGCACGGTCACCGCAGCCGCTCCCAGGCCAGCAGGGCGGCACCGAGCGCCCCGGCGCGATCACCCAGCTCCGCGCGCGCCAGACGCGGCCGGCGCTCGAACGTCAGCCGGGCATCGAGCGCGCCGCGCAGCGGTTCGAGGAGCAGGCCGCCGGACTCGGCGAGGCCGCCACCCAGCACGATCACCTCGGGTGCGAGCAGAGTCGTACAGGTAGCGAGGACCGCGGCCAGCGCATCGACCGCCTCGTCCCACACCATCCGGGCGTCGGGGTCGCCGCTGCCGGCCAACCTTGCGATCTCGGCTCCTGAGGCGGCGCGGCCGGTGCGCTCGGCATACCGTCGCCCCACCGCCGATGCCGATGCGACAGTCTCCAGGCAGCCGCGGCGGCCACAGCCGCATGATGCCCCGGCGGGATCCACGACCACATGCCCGATCTCGCCGGCCAGGCCGCCGTTGGAAACGAAATGGCCGTCGACGACCATCGCCGCACCGATGCCGGTGCCGACCGGAACGAACAGCGCGGCGGCCGTGGACCGGGCAGCGCCCAACCGGAACTCCGCGAGCCCCCCGGCGCGCACGTCCTGCCCGAATCCCAGAGGCAGCGCCAAGCGCGACTCGATCATGGAGCGCAAGGGCAGGTCGCGCCATCCCAGATTCGCCGAGACGACGGCGACCCCTTTGTTCTCGTCGACGAGGCCAGGGACGACGACGCCTGCACCCGACACGGTCCCGCCCGCGCGGCGGCCCCGATCGGTGAGTGCGGTGGCGAAGGCGACGATGGCGTCGATCACGGCGGCGGGGCCCTGGTCGCGTGGGGTGGAGCGGGTCTCCTCGTGGAACCTGCGCGCTTCCGAGTCCACCAGGGCACCCTTGAGGCGGGTGCCACCCACGTCGATCGCCACCACGAGCTCGGGCGAGGCGGTCACTTCCCGAACACCGCGCGCGAGCCGCTGAGGATCACCGAGCGGGTGAGATGACGGGGGTTGTCAGGATCGAGACCTCGCGCCGCCGCCATCTCCACCGCGACACGCTGCGCCCGGACGAGTTCGGCCATCGGATCGAGTTCGCCGATGACGAAGGAGCCGCCTGTTCGCGCGACGTCGTCGACGAGGCCGACCGGAGGTTTCCCGAACATCCATGCCGGCCGACCGGCGCCCGTGATGCTGATCGGACCGTGCCGGTACTCCAGCGCGGGATAGGACTCCGTCCATGCCCCGGCCGCCTCACGCAGCTTCGACGCCGCCTCGTGTGCCAGGCCGACGGTCCAGCCACGACCGAGGAACGTCAACTGCTCCGCGCCGACCAGCTGCGAGTCCGGCTCTGCCTCCAGGGCCTTTCGCGCATCCGCGGCAACCGGCGCCAGATCATGCCCGATCGATGCCCGGAGCAGGGCCAGCGTCGTCGTGGCGAACCGGGTCTGCACCACCGACCGCTCATCGGCGAACTCCAACACGGCGACTGCATCGGCAGCGTCGACCACGGGCGTACCGGGGGTAGCGGTGATCGCCGCGGTGGGAACCCAGCCGCGGACCCGCCGGAGCAGGTCGAGCACCTCGGTCGTCGTACCGGACCGGGTAATCGCCAGGATGCGGTCGTAGGCCCGGTCGAGCGGCATCTCCGACGGTGTGAACGCATCCGTATGCCCCTGCGCGGAGGACTCTCGCAGCGCCGCGTACGACTGGGCCATGAACCACGATGTCCCGCAACCGACGACCGCGATCCGCTCCCCCGCCCGAGGGAGCACGCCGTCGTACTCGCCGAGCAGGGACGAGACACGCAGCCAGCACTCCGGCTGGCTGGCGATCTCTTCGGCGACGTGACTCATCAGGGTTCCTCATTCCGAGTGTGGGGGCTGGTGTGACGGGTTGTTCGGTCCGTGGCCCCGGGGACTTCTCTGCCTGCGCGGGGAGGCCCGGAAGGGCGCCGTCGATCCGCGCTTGTCGACCCGGGACCACGGAGCTCAAAGGAGGGAGGGTTCAAAGGGCCCGCCTGGGACGGCGAACCAGACGGATTTGCCCTCGGCAGGGGCCGAGTAGAGGCGGATGGGGTGGACTGCGCAACGGCCCCCGGAAAGCCGCGCGATGAGGAGGTGACGAGGTGGGGCGGAGATCCCCTGGAAAACAAGGGATCTCCGCCAGGTTCCTAGCCGGGGAGCTTCCACTTCTGGTTGTTTCCGCCGTTACAGGTCCAGATCACGAGCTCGACAGGGCTGGTGCTGCCCCCCGGGACGTCCAGGCATCGCCCGGACTGCGTGCCGCGCAGCGTGCCGTCGGCTTGCTGAGTCCACTTCTGGTTGCTTCCGCCGTTGCAGGTCCAGATCTGAACCTTGGTGCCGTTCTTCGTGGCCTTCTCAGGGACGTCCAGGCACTTGCCGCCGATCCTGACCGTGCCGTCGGCCGGGTTGTGGGTCCACTTCTGCGCGAAACTGTTGTTGCAGCTGTAGGTCTTCACCGGCTTGCCGTCAGCGGTGTTGCCCTCGGGGAGGTCCAGGCACATGCCGGAGATGCCCGAAGGGACGGGGCCGACACGGGTGGGGACCGGATCGGTCCCGGGCGTGACGGAGAAGGCGTCGAACTGCTGCGTCTTGTATCCGCCGCCGGTCGTGGCGTCGGCGGAGTCGACCGTGCCCAGGCCGGCACGGCCGTGCGCGTAGGTCGAGTCGGTGACGCTGCCCAGCACCGTGCCGTCGACCTTGGCGGTGATCGTCGAGCCCTGCATGGTCAGGGCGACGGAGTGCCAGCGCTTGGTGCCGAGGGCCGCTGTGGTACCGCTCTTCAGGGAGGTGAACTTCCACTCGGTGTCGCTCTTGAGGATCGACCAGGCACCTGTGTCGCTCACGCGCAGGTGGTACGCCTCCAGGCCGTTGTTGTTCCTGCCCTGCATGTTCACGCGGCCAAGGAGTTCCACGGCGCCCGGTTGTTCCAGCATCGCGTCCGCGCTGACGGTGTAGTTGCTCCACGCGTCGTCGCCCATGAAGGTGTACGGCGCGTAGTACGGCTCATCGGTCCAGCGGATCGGGGCGGCCGTGGCCATCTGACGCAGGCACGTGCCCCGGCGTTCACCACCACAGGACACGGTCTGGAAGGCGCCGTTCATGTCCGTGAAGTACCTCGGGGACGAGGTGAGGCCCTTGGTCTCGAAGTCATTGGACTGCGGCAGGCTCAGCGACGAGGCCGTCGGCGATCCCGCCGTGCCCTTGCCCTGCCCGGTCGTCGTGCTCAGCGTGTAGACACGGCCGGGCTGCAGCGTCACGGTGTACCGGCCGTCGGAGGGGGTGACGTCGGTGGTGTGCGCCAGGTTCTCACCAGGGCTGTCCGAGTTGCTGTTGAGGTTCGTGGCCCACACGTGAACCTGGTCGGTGGACAGGCCGCCGGTGACCCGGACGTCCAGGGTCTGCGGGGCGGTGGCCTCCGTCGTCTCGATGATCGTGCTGTAGTCGCCACCGTCGGGCGCTCGCAGCGTCACATAGCTGCCGTTGGACCGGTCACCGCCCAGGTAGCCACTGGCGGAATCCTGGTATCGCCAGCCGATCTGGGCGAACTGTGTCGTGTGGGCCATGACCCATGTGGTCTTGCCGACGCGATAGTGGCCCGACCAGGGCTGGTTGGCCGACACCAGCCCGTTGAAGGCGAAGTACGTGTTCGGATAGAGCGAGCCCACGATCGGCCAGTTGTAGTACCCGGTCATCCGACCGTCGATGTAGTCCCGGTTGAGAGCCCGTGCCACCGGCGCGGCGCCCGCCTCGGTGTCCTGTGACCCGTTCTCGCTGGCCCACAGTGGCTTTCCGATGTTCTGCGCGGTGCTCGTGCTGTTGCAGGTGGTGAACGGGGCGTTGTTGCCGATGGCCCCGCCGTTGTTGTAGCCGCACGGGTAATGCACGCCGATGACGTCCACCGCGTCCCGGAACGCCTCGTATCCCTTCATGTCATCGGCAACCTGCCAGCCGGTGTCAGCCGCCACGACCTTCGTTGCGTAGCCCTTCGAGACGAGGGCTTTCTTGAGGTCGATGTACCACCAGTCCTTCCAGCCGCGCTCGTTCCAGCCGCCGAGGTAGTCGATGGTCAGGTTGTGCTTCTTGGCGCAGTCCATCCAGCCCATCAGGTAGTTGATCATGTCGGTGGACCAGAAGCTGCCGCCGCCGATCCAGCCCGGCGCGCCCCAGGCCAGGCCGGCGAGCTTGATGTTCGGGTTGCGGGCCTTGGCCTCGCCGGCCAGCCACCACTCATAGCCGGCGTTGCAGTCCACGGCGCCCTTGGTGTGCTCGTGGCTGGCTTCGGCACCATCGGTGGAGTTGGTGTCCCCTCCGATCTCCAGCTTGAGTGTCTGCAGCGAGGCGCCGGTGCCGGGCTTGAACAGGTAGTCCAGGATCTGGCTGCGCTGCGGTTCGGGATAGTCGACCAGCAGTCGGGTGTTCCCTCCCCCGCCGCTGATGGCGCCGGCTCCGTCGAACGCCCGGCCCGGCGCGGCGCCGTCGACGGTGATCGATGTCGAGGCCGCGGCGTATGCGCGCGGAGAAGCCTCCAGGGCGGCTGTCACGCTCAGTATCAGCGCCATGATCGCGAGCAGGACGGTATAGCTCCGCGTTCTTCGAACCACACTGGCTCCTTAGGGACTTCGCGCAGGTTGGGGTGCGCTTGGCCGGCGCAGCCGTCTGTCGCAGGACTGGCTCAGATTCGGCTCGGCGCAATGGGGTCGGGGTTTCCCTGGCGGGATTTTCGTTGCCAGAAGCATGAACACGCCCCATCGGCTCGACCATGGACAAATTCAGGCGGTGGATGGACATTCGCAAGGCGAGAGGCAGAAACCTCGACAGCTGTCCGTGGAGCTGCGGAACCCCGCCGATAAGCGGTCTCCCCCGAAGCAAAGAAAGGGCGCACCGTCGGAAGATCGGCCGCCCACCGGTGCAGAGAGTGCAAGCCTCGCCGCGAAATTGTCCATGGACCCCCTGCCTGCCCCGAAGCGATGGTTGCCGCCATCGACACAACCCCCCAGCAAGGCAGGGAAAGGATCCACCCATGCGCAGAACCTTCGCGCTCGGTATCGCCACAGTTGTGGCGATGGCCGGCCTGGCAGGGTGCGGCGGAAACAACGAGGACGAGCCCGAAGGCAAGCAGAAGGCTCCGGTGACCATCGAGTGGTGGGGCTGGGCACCCGGTTACGACAAGGCCGCCGCCGCGTGGAACGCCGCGCACCCCGGCATCACGGTGAAGTTCACCCAGACCGAGCCCGGGGCCAAGGGCGGCTACCAGAAGATGCTCAGCGCGGTGAAGGCCGGCAAAGCGCCCTGCCTCGCGCAGGTCGGGGCGGAGACGCTCCCCAGCTTCCTGGTGGAAGGCGCGGTCGAGGACATCACTCCCTACGTCAAGGACAAGGCCGCCAAGTTCCAGCAGTCCGCGCTCAAGTCCGTGACCTTCGGCGGCAAGCAGGTCGCCGTGCCGGTCGACTCGGGGCCGATGGGCCTGTTCTACCGCAAGGACATCTTCGCCAAGCACAAGATCCCCGTGCCCACGACCTGGGAGGAGTTCACGGCCGCCGCCGAGAAGCTGCACGCCGCCGACCCCGACACCTATCTCACCTCGTTCAACCCCGACGACATGTACGGGTTCAGCGGACTGGCGCAGCAGGCCGGGGCGAAGTGGTTCAGCACCGAGGGCGACGCCTGGAAGGTGGCCGTCAACGACGAGCCCACGCTCAAGGTCGCCGCCTACTGGCAGAAGCTGATCGACAAGAAGCTCGTGGACGTCCAAGCCGCATGGTCCGACGCGTGGTTCAAGCACTTCAGCGACGGGAAGATCGCGTCTTTGGTCGGCCCGGTCTGGATGACCAAGGTGCTGGAGGACTCGGTCAAGGGCACCAGTGGCAAGTGGGCGGTCGCCCCGATGCCGAACTGGGTCGCCGGACAGCCCGCGACCGGCAACGTCGGCGGGTCGCCCAACGCCGTGCTGAAGGGATGCAAGAACCCCAAGGAGGCGGTGGAGTTCGCCACCTGGCTGTCCACCGACACCTCCGCCTTCGACGGCCTCGTCACCGACGGCGGTCTCTTCCCCACGACCGTCAACGGCGCCGCACTGCCGGCGATCGGGACCGGCCGCCCGTTCTACGGCGACCAGCCGGTCTTCAAGGTCTTCGCCGAGGCGGCCAGGACGACCGTGCCGGACTTCGGCTGGGGGCCGGCGACGCCGGAGCTCAACGACGCCTTCAACGCGGCGGTCGGTGACGCGGTGAAGAAGGGAGGCCCACTTGCCGAGGCCTTCGCGGCGATCCAGACGAAGGCCGTGAAGTCCCTGAAGGACAAGGGCCTGACCGTCAGCCAGTGACCACCCGATCCGGGGCGCTCCGATCGCGGGAATCCGACCGGACCGCCCCGGATTCAGTTCAGAAAGGTGGTCTGTTGACAGCCACCCAGCTACCGAGTGTCGCCGCGGCCCGAGGGCGGGCGCGGCGCCGCCGTGGGCCCTCTCCCTCCCGGGCGGCGCTGCCGCTGCTCGCGCCGTTCTGCCTGCTGTTCGTGGTGTTCTTCCTGCTCCCGATCGGCTACGCGGTTCAGGAAAGCCTGTACACGGTGCACCGATCCGGCCTCGGCTTCGGCACCCCGGAGCGGGTGTTCGCCGGGTTCGACAACTACGCGAAGGTCTTCGACGACGGAATCTTCCTCACCGGCGTCGGACGGCTCCTGCTCTTCGGCTTCGTCCAAGTCCCGGTCATGCTGGGGCTGGCTCTGCTGCTCGCGCTCCTCCTCGACGGTGCCACGGCCCGGTGGAAGCCCTTCTTCCGCCTCGTCTACTTCCTTCCGTACGCCGTCCCGGGCGTGATCGCCGCGATCGTCTGGGCCTTCCTGTACACCCCGCAGATCTCCCCGTTCGGCCTCGATCTGCTCGCCGCCGACGTGGTCCTCGGCTCCATCGGCAACATCGTCACCTGGACCTGGACCGGCTTCAACATGCTCGTCATCTACTCCGCGCTCCAGGCAGTCCCGCGCGACATCTACGAGGCCGCCGCGATCGACGGCGCGGGACCCCTGCGCGTCGCCTGGCAGATCAAGATCCCCATGGTGCGGCCGAGCCTCGTCCTCACCGCCGTGTTCTCCATCATCGGCACGCTCCAGCTGTTCAACGAGCCCACCGTGCTCTCGGACGTGACGTCGAACGTGCCCAAGGACTACACGCCGCTGATGTGGTCGCTCCAGGTCACCCTCGACCGGGGCGACTACGCGCTCGGCTCGGCCATCGCGATCATGCTCGCGGTGCTGGCCGGCGGGCTGTCCCTGCTGTTCCTGCGGCTCTCGTCGTGGATGACCGCCCGAGGTGCGCGATGACCCGCGCCCGCGTGCTGACCACCGGCTTCCTGTTCGTCGTCGCGACGTACATGCTGCTTCCGCTCTGGTGGCTGATCGTGTCGTCGACCAAGTCCGGTGACGACCTGTACGACGGGTCGCTGTGGTTCTCCCACCTGTCCGTCGGCGCCAACCTCGACCGGGTGATGTCCCAGGACGGCGGCCTCTATCCGCGCTGGCTGCTCAACACCGCGGTCTACGCGGGCGGCGGCGCGCTCGGCGCGACGCTCCTGGCTGCGATGGCCGGCTACGCCCTGGCCAAGTACCGCTTCCGCGGCGACCGGCTGGTCTTCGGCGGGATCATGCTGGCGGTACTGCTGCCGCTGCCGCTGCTCACCATCCCGATCTACCTGCTGGAGAGCAGGATCGGGCTGCTGAACACCGTCTGGGGGGTCCTGCTGCCGTGCATGGTGAGCCCCTTCGGAGTCTTCCTCGCCCGCGCCTACGCCACGGCGGCGGTGCCGGACGAACTGCTGGACGCCGGGCGCGTCGACGGTGCGGGCGAGCTGCGTCTGTTCGCCGTGGTCGGCCTGCGCCTGATGGCCCCGGCGCTGGTGACGCTGTTCCTGTTCCAGTTCGTCGCGATCTGGAACAACTTCTTCCTGCCGATGATGCTGCTCAACGACCAGGAACTGTGGCCCGTCACGCTCGGCTTGGTGAAGTGGAACAGCATCCGCACCGGCAACCTGCGGGACGCCGTGCTGATGGGAGCGCTGCTGTCACTGATTCCGATGGTCCTGGCGTTCCTGTCGCTCCAGCGGTTCTGGAAGGCCGACCTCGCCGCGGGGAGCGTCAAGGCCTAGGGGGGAACGATGGAAGTTCTGCTCACGGAAAGCGCTCGGAGCGACCCCCACCCGGCGGGTGAACAGCCGGGTGAAGTAGGCGGGGTCGTCGTATCCGGTCCGGCGGGCGACCGCCGCGACCGGCAGGTCGGTGGTGGCCAGCAGATCCTTGGCCAGGTTCAAGCGGATCGTGAGGATGAAGTCCTTCGGGCTGGTGCCTGGGCCCCCCCCGGCGGGCTACGCCCGGTCGGGGGGGGGCGAGCCCCCGCCCGCGGGCGTGTTGGGGGCCCGCCAACCGCCCCAGCCCGGCCCCGGGTGTGGCCCCCCCCCCCCGGGGGCGGCGCGCGGGGGTTGGCACCCGCTGTAGGGTG
Source organism: Streptomyces sp. NPDC059010 (assembly GCF_042740355.1). Classification (NCBI taxonomy): domain Bacteria; kingdom Bacillati; phylum Actinomycetota; class Actinomycetes; order Kitasatosporales; family Streptomycetaceae; genus Streptomyces; species Streptomyces sp. NPDC059010. Next base: position 74 of record NZ_JBHYJA010000070.1, on the reverse strand, counting down.
TTCTCCGCGGCCCCCCCCCTCGCCCGCACCCTCTACCCGGACCACTACGGCCTCTGGCTCAACCCGCACGCCCC
>NZ_JBHYJA010000069.1:0-40763 GCF_042740355.1 Streptomyces sp. NPDC059010 | reverse complement strand
CCCGTCACGGAGCGTGCACACGATGCACGTCGCCGGATCGGGGAACGGCGAATGCGGGAACCCAGCGTATCCAACACCGTTCGGGATACGCGCAGTTCCGGGAGCTGGCATCAGATGTCACTCCTGGACACTGTTTAGGAACGGTTGTCGATCCCGTGGCCAGGCTGCCAGGGCAACGGCTCTCAGCCGTTGCGACGCACGAGGGCGGCCCTGCGGGCCTCGGCGAGCTTGCGGGCCTCGCCCGCCTTTCGGGACATGCCGCCGGCGCCGCGGGAGGTGCCCTTGCTGGTGCCGAGGCCGCGGAAGGGAGCGTTGGTGTTCTTGGGTCGGGGGACGGCGGGCTCGCCGTCGAGCGGGATCCCGGAGGGAGTCTTGGCGCCGGTGATCCGGCTCAGCTCCGCCTCGCCCGAGCGCACCTTGGTGACGGTCGGCTCGATGCCGGCCACGGCCATCATGCGGCTCGTCACGGCGCTGGCCCGCCAGCACGAGCGTGACCACGCTGCCGGACTCACCGGCGCGGGCTGTGCGGCCCGCTCGGTGCACATAGTCCTTGGCATCGGTGGCACCAGGTGGCGCGGGCAACCGTGCTGCGCCAGCTCCGTGAGATTGCCATGCCCCGCGCTGGTGTTGAGGCGGTACTGGACGGGATCTGGCTCCGCGTGGCCGACCGGGAGGACCAGCATTGCCGTTTGCTGTCCGAGGAGTTCCCCGACTACCGGCTGATGCTCGCGTCACTGGGCGAGGTCACCACCCGTGTGACGGTCTAGGAACTGCTCCTGCGGGCCCTGGAAGAGCACCCCGGCGAGCGCATCTCGCTGCACGTTGCCGCCCAGGAAGTGACGTCGTGTCAGCAGATGACGAGCACCCCGACATCCCGCTCCCGGCTACCGCGACGGATGCAGACCCTCCAGATCTGCTTCGAGCTGACCACGCTCTATCCCGCCGTGAGCACCGCGATCCGGCCCCGACGTGATGCTCGACCTGAGCGGAAACGACCAGCCCGTCACGATCCGCTCCGCCGACCGCGGCGATTTCACCACCCTGGCCATGCCCATCAAGCCCGGCCGCTCCACCTGAGAAAGACGCCGAGGAACACCCGTGACCACCGCACCCACCAGCCCCGACCCGACCATGGAAGCCATAAGCCAAGCCGGCACCGAAGGCCGAGCCGGTGACATCGCTTCTGCCCGCCAGAAGCTTCTGACCCTGTGGTCCGCGGTCGGTGTCACGGGCGACCCGCTTCACCCCGGCTCTCTCGCTCACCACCTGGCAGATCTCTATGAAGGTCCCGCCCAGGCCCTGGCCTGGGACGTCCGGGCCTTGGGTGGCAGACCGCTGGCGCAGGCGATAACGACGCCAGGGCAGAGGAGACCACACACACGCAGAGCGCGGCGTACGGCGGCTCCTGCAAGCCGGCCACCACGCAGCGAAGCCGGTGCCTCGCCAACCGGCACACCGCGTCATCCCGAAGGAATGCGAAACTCGAATTCGGGACGGTCCCACGGCACGGCGGGCGGGTTCGCAAACGCGGTCCCGGTCCGCACTGCACCTGCGCGGTGGTAGAAGCCCTCGGCGGGAAGATGCGACACGACCTTGACACGGTCGAGCCCGGCGGCACGGGCCTCGGACTGCATGTGCGCGACGAGCAGCCGTCCAATACCCCGTCCTTGCGCTTCGTCGGCGACGAACAGCAGGTCGAGCTCCGGTGGAGCGAGGACGAGCGAGTAGAACCCGAGGACCCGGCCTCCCTGCTCGTCGGCGCCGACGGCCACAAAGGCGCGGTGGGCCTCGATGTAATCAGGCCCGACCCGGTAGCCCGCGACTGCAGCTGCGTACTTACCCGCGTAGGCGCCTGAGCCACGCACGAGCCGCGTGAGCCGTTTGGCATCCCGCGCGACGGCCCTCCGTATCGTGATCGGCTGACTGATCGGGGAAGTGCGTGAACTCATCGGGAGAGTATTTCGCACCGGTGCGTGCCGCCGCGCGGCGGGTCGGCTGCTCGGGCAGGATTTCCTGCACCGCTCCCGGGAACCGCCTGCCCAGGCCCCGATCGACCAAGTCACTGCCGCCGCATCGACCGCCCGCCGACAGCAACTGGGACGCCCGAACCGTTGCGGAGGAGCCGGAGAACGGGGTGGTCAACCGCTGCTTTCCCTGGGCCTGCCGCAGCGAGGGTCAGCCTGTGCAGGACGACTTCAGGCTGGCCTCGTGAGCCGCATCAGGAGACGTCGGACTTTGCGTCAGCAAGCGGATGTGTTCTGGTTGATCGCATCAAGTCCCTGGTCGTGCGTTGCGCATAGGCCGTAACGCGTGCCGTCGCCGTGTCCTTGTGCTTCGGGTGGCTCCCAAGAGAACAACCGAGTGCAACGGCGCCGGCGTTGCAACCCACATGTGCGGAAACCCCGCCAGGCCGCGCCCGCGGGGCTTCTCGTCGCACGCCGCTCTCACACTGCCCCATGACGGGGGTTGCGACTGCACAGGTCTGACCAGGTGGAAGACCTCCCTGGCCACGTAGCGCTTGAGGCTTCGGACTATCTAAGGACGTCTCGCCTGGATCATCGAGTAGTAGTAGTCGCGAGCCTGGAACAGGAAGGTTGTGTCCGGGCGAGCCTCCTGCCGCAGGTAGGCCCCGAGGCATTTCTGCACGTCCCAGACCATGGCCCCCATGACGATCCGCCGCACCTGTAGATCCACCTGTGCACGGAAAGACTCTTCATCGCCGAATCCAAGAACGCATGCCGCCTCGATCGCCTCCCTCAGCTCCCGATCCGGAAGCCGGAGGGCGGCGAGCTGCACGACATCCATGCTCCGCCCGAGAGCCTCCCCAAAGTCGGGCGGATCCTCCTGCCCATGCGGGACCGACCAGGCAAGAGCCCTCACCTTCTCCAGTTCAGCCATCATCGTGTCGACGGCCTGATGAGCTAGCGCCTCCCGCCTCTCAGCGCGCAGCAGGCCGGCCTGGCGCCCCTGCTGGTAGACGACGCCAGCGAAGGCCACACCAGCCCCGACGAGCGTCCCCGAAAGCCCGATGACGCCGACCAACACTGGTGTTGACCAGCAACAACGACAACAACAACGCCCGCGCCTTCGAGACGGTGGCCGACGAGGAGCGCCCCCACCGCACCCTCGTGCGCTGGTTCCGCACCGCCAAGTAGCCCCCTGAGCGGCCACTCGATCATGGAACGGTGGGCCCGACTGCGTCGCAGTACAGAGGCCCACCGCCCTGGTCCCACTCAGAAGCGCGAGTGAATCCACATAACCATCAGACCGGCAACCGTCGTGCTGGCTCCATACGCGGCTCCGTGCAGTGCGCGTATCACGAGTGCCCGCCGGTAGCGCGTCGCCTCCCTGATGACCTGCCGAGCTTTGGCCAGAGTCCATCTGGGCAGGCTGCGGCTCAGCCGCCTATCCTGCATAGCGCTCCTTCCATCGTTCCACCTGGTTGGGGTTGCGTCTGGGGGCTCCGTTCTCGTCCTCGGTTCCAAGGCCAAATGGCGAGTTCTGGGAGCCCCCTGACGTCAAAAAACATACGCATCTAGCAATACCGGGGTCGACACACAAACCGGCCGTCATGACGACGGATCTCGTAACGGTCCGTCACAAAGGATGAATTTCGTAACCGACCGTCACAAATGACGCCACTTCGACGCTCAAGCCGTCGAGATCGAGCCATACGGCTCGGATGATCACCCGTGCGCTCGACGCGGTCATGTCGCATCCTGGCCTCACGTCCGGCGTGCCCGGGCATAGCCGCCCTGAAGGCCCGCCACCGTGCGGGCCATTGTCATACCTGGCACCCGTTCGTGTCACGAGAGCATCACTCGGCCTTCACCCCTCCCCCACGCGACGCATGATGCTGCTCCAGCTCATCGAGCAACCCTGGGGGGACACTATGCGCATCCGTACCATCGCGGCCGGCCTCGCCGCCGCAACGCTGCTGACGCTCACGGCATGTGAGGGCACAAGCGACACCAGCTCCAGCAAGCCGGACACCACCGCCGAGGACACCAGCAGCCAGACGAAGCAGGACACCGAGGCCGAGACGGACGAGCCCACGGAAGCGCCCACGGACGACGCCGGCGCCGCCGAGCCGGAGAAGGCAACGCTCCCGAACCTCGTCGGCCAGGACCTCCAGGCCGCCCAGGACGCGGCGCAGGCCGCAGGCTTCTACGTCCTCGACGACCAGGACGCCAGCGGCCAGAACCGCTTGCAGGTCTTCGACCGCAACTGGACCGTGTGCAGCCAGAAGCCCACAGCCGGCACGCACCCCACGGACACGGCCGTGACCCTGTACGCGGTCAAGGACGACGAGACCTGCTGAACCGCTCTTGACTGGCCCGGCTGCCCTTCCCCGGTGGCCGGGCCTTCGCATGTCCGGAGATGACCTCGTGGCCGTCAACAAGGACAAACGCGAGTCGACGAGGACGACTATCGGCGCGTGCGCGAGCTCCACGCGCTCGGCATGGGCCGCAACGCCATCGCCCGCGAGATCGGCCGCGCACAGCGCACCGTCAGCGTCATCGCCGCCGAGCTAGAGCTCGTCTTCGACACGTCGATGACCGAGGAGGCCACCGCCGCGCGGGTCGCCCAACTCGCCGCCCTCCGCGCCGATACCGCCCTGCACCTCCACCTCGACGCGCTCAAGCTCACGCAGCAGATGTGGGAGCCCGCAGTTGTCTTCAACTTCGGGGGCAAGGACAACACCTTCCGTTCCCGCGAGGCCGCCGAGCCGCCGGCCGCCGACAAGAAGTCCCTCATGACCGCAGCCGCGATCGCCCTGGAGAAGTCCCTCAAGCTCGTCCCGCCCGCGGACGACGCCGGCGCCGAGGACGCCCGCTCGATGCTCGATCAGCTCATGGTCGGACTGAAGGCCGCGTACGACCAGGCCGTGAGCGAGGAGGGCGGTGCCGACGAGGAGGCGGAGGGTGGGTCTCCTTGATGCGTTGCCGCTGTCCCGCAGGCAGATCATCTCCGTCGTACAGGCTGACGCCCGGATCAACGCGTGGGGGGGGCTCGGTACGTTCGGGGAAGACCATCGCGAGCCTCCTACGCTGGCTGATCTTCATCGCGAACGCGCCGACCGGCGGCGAGCTCGTCATGGTCGGGCGCACCTGCGACTCCCTGTACCGGAACGTGATCGCGCCGCTGACCAACCCGGAGATCTTCGGGAAGCTGGCGCAGATCCCAGACCCGCACAGCCCCTCCGATGGTTTCCTCCTCCTCGGGAATCGACAGATCGAACCGGCCGCCGCCGGTCACGACCACAGGACGCCCATCCAGATGCGCCACCGTCAGGGCGGAGACGACATCGTCCGCTTCGAACTGTGGCCTGTCGTCGACGTCGGGGGCGTCCTCGTCCCACACGCCGTTCTCGTGGTACCAGGCGTCTTCCGGTCAGGCGGCGTCGAGCTCCAGGGGACGCTCGGCGCATGCGCCGCCGGTGAGGTCGCAGGTCCGCAGGCTGCCGTCGGCGTCGACGCCGACCGAGACGAGAACACCGTCCACCTTCATGGCAGGAAGGGTCTCGTGGCTACGGTCATGGGTGTGGCCGGAGAAGTGACGCAGCATTCGATCATCAGTCGTGCGCCGGACTCTAACCCCCAGCACTGACAGCCCAGTTGGGGTCACCGCACCGGCACACCCACATGCGTCAGGACCGCCTCCACCAACTCCCCCACCGGGCGACCACCCGTGTCCATACGAACCAGCCCGTACGCGTCCACGGCCTGCGCCACCAGCGACTGGAACCGCTCGGCACGGGTGAGAAACCTGTCCACCAAGTACCGCTCCCCGTCCGCCAGTTCCTCGTAGCGGGCCGACGCCCGCATGCGCTCGCGCAGCACCGCCTCGTCCGCCGTGAGCCACACCGCCCGGGTGTGCGGGACGGCGGTCAGCCCCGCGACACGGGCGGGCCACAGCGCGGAGCCCTCCAGGACCAGCCCGGGACCGTCGCCGGTCGCCCGCTCGGTGATCAGCTCCTCGATGCGCGGCCACAGGCGTGCGTAGTGGTCGAGCACCGACCGGATGAGCTCGTCCACGGAGAGGGTGGCGTAGTGCTCGGCGACATGCGGCGGCGGTTCCCACTCCGGCGTCCGCCAGGGCCGCCCCGGATGCCGGGCCAGCTTGTCCGTCGAGCGGCACTCGAATCCGAGCCGCTCGGCGACGGCCCTGGCCACGGTCGACTTGCCGGTGTGGGAGGTTCCCCCGATGAGCACCACGCGCAGGTCCTGCATGCCCTCGACCCTACTCACGCCTGCTCAGCCCACGGCGAACTCCCGTATCACCGTGTTCCGGAACACCGCCTTGCCGCCGATGGTGAACAGCGCGAGCCCGGTGTCGGCCGGGTCCGGGAAGACCTCGGTCGAGTGCACGTACCGGCCGTCGTCCACGAACATCTCGATGGACGTACGGTCGATCAGGATGCGCAGCCGTACGGTGCCCGCGGACGCGTCGAAGGGGCTCCTGCTCTCCTGCCACCGGCCGCTGCTGTCGGGGCTCACGGTGTATCCGCGGTTGACGAAGGCGTAGTCGCCGTAGATCCCGGCGTCGATGTGGCGTCCGCCGTCGGAGGAGCGCCGCAACTGGAGCCCCGCGCCGGTCAGTTGGTCCCAGGTGATTTCGGTGGACACCTCGTAGGCGGTGCCCGTGTAGCCGAGCAGGAGGTTCCCGTCGACCTCCAGGTCGCCGAGGTCGACCGTGCGCGAGACATGGGCGTCGAGACCGGCGACCGGCTGGGAGGCGAGGTAGTAGGAGCCGTTCGCCGCCCGCTTCAGCGTGACCTCGCGGACGATCGAGTCGGTGCCGTTGAAGCCGTCGCACTCCATGGTGGGCGTGGTGCCGGCGTAGTCCCAGTGGTTCATCCAGCCGATCGCGTACCGCGCCGCCGGGTCGAGCGTGCCGTCCGCATCCCGCTTCTCGAAGGTGACGGCCGCGTACCAGTCCCAGCCGTGGTCGAGCCACTGCGGATCGTTCAGGTCGGGTGTGAACGTGGTGCCGTCGAAGGACCCCGTCCAGTAGGCGTAGGTGCTCGGCAGCCCGGATCCCTTCCCGTTGGCGCTCACGCCCAGCACCCATTTCCAGGTGCCGTCCGCCGCCCGGATGCGGAACAGGTCCGGGCACTCAAGGACGCCGATGCCGCCCTTGATGAAACCGCCGACGTACGTCCAGGACTTCAGGTCGTCGGAGTGGTACATCCCGACCTTGTCGTTCTCGGCGAGCGCCATCACCCAGCGCCCGCGCTCCTCGTCGCGGATCACCTTCGGGTCGCGGAAGTCCCGTACGCCGGGGTTCGCAAGGACCGGGCCGGTGCCATGCGGGGTGAACGTACGGCCGCCGTCGGTCGAGGAGTACAGGTACTGCGCCTGGGCGCCGTCGCCGGGCGCCATGGTGGCGAGGACGATCACCGCGCCCGCGCCGAACCCCGCCGTGTTGCCGGTGTCGATCACCGCCGAGCCGGACCAGACGTCGCCGTTGGGCGTGGTGTCCTTCGGCACGGCGATCCCGCGGTCGGTGAAGGAGACCAGGTCGGTGCTGGTGGCCAGGCGCCAGGCCGTGCCGGCGGCCGTGCCGCCCGTCGAGTAGTCGGGATTGTAGAGGTAGTAGTAGTGGTACTCGCCGTCGATCCACACCGGCCGCTGCGGGTCGTTCATCCACTGGTCGGGGACGGTGAAGTGGTACTCGGCGCGATAGCTGCCCGCGCACGCGGTGGCCGTCTGCGCGGCCGCCGCCGCGGGTCTCGGACCGGTCGGCAGTAACGCACCGGCCGCACCCGCGGCCGAGGCCAGGAACAGCGACCTCCTGGATATTCCGGGCATGCCAGATGCGCCACGCATGGTGCGGCTCCCTTCCCCGACGGCGTCGTCGGGACTGCGGCTCGTGTGGAGCAGCACTCTGGGACCTAACTCGTTAAAGGTCAAGTCGTTCACGCCTATTGACAGGGCCGTGACGGGCTTCTCATCATCTGGGGCATCACTACTCGACTAACACGAGTTAGGCCCGCTGCATGACCGACCCGAACCTCACCCGCCGCACCTTGATGCGGTACGGCGCCTACGGCGCGGGAGCCGCCGCGCTGGCCGGTACCGCCGCGAGCTGGGACCGGCTCACCGGAGCCGACATACCCGGCCGGGACGACGGCTCCCTCGTCGTCGCCACGCTCGGCCCGGCCTACGGGCCGGAGGCGATCCGCACGCTCACCGAGGGCTTCAAGGAGGTCCATCCCGACATCAAGCTGCGGATCAACGCGGTGCAGGCCGTCGACTGGTCGGACTTCTTCGCGAAGATCCTCACCCAGATCGCGGCGGGCACGGCGCCCGATCTGGTGTACGTCGCCACCGAAGGCGTCCAGCTGTTCGCGCAGCGCCTCGGGGTCCCGCTGGACGACTGGGTGAAGCGGGACGCCGAGGAGCTGCGCGAGTACTTCGCCGACGTCCATCCCTCGCTGGTGGAGTCGATGATGTACGAGGGGTCCCTCTACCAGCTGCCGGTCGAGTTCAACGCGGCCGACATCTACCTCAACAACCAGGTGCTGAAGCGGGCGGGAGCCGGTTTCCCGGCTGCCGACTGGACCCGTGACGACTTCACCGCGCTGCTGCGCGACATGAAGAAGTCCAGCGGCTCCCAGTTCACCCCGTACTTCTGGACCAACCGGCTGTGGGGCGGCGTCGTGCCGTGGCTGTTCGCCAACGACACCAATCTGCTCACCGAGTCCAAGGCGCCGGGCGGTTCCTGGCTGTGGGACTCCTTCTATCCGGCCGCCGTGCGGGAGGGCCGCGGGGGCGGCTTCCGCTGGACGACCCCGCAGGCCACGCACGAGCGCGTGGAGGAGGCGTACGACTATCTCGCCTCCCTCGTCCAGGAAGGCCTGTGCACCCGGCCCGAGGGCGGCAACGGCCAGAACCTCATCGGTGTGTTCTCCACCGGCCGGGTCGGCGTCACACCGGCCGGCGGCTTCTGGGCGGGCGGCCTGCATCTGGCGGGCATGGAGCCGGGCTCCTTCGACGTGCAGTACTTCCCGCGCTGGCGTACCCAGCGCATGCAGTTCGGCGCCGCCGGCTACGCGCTGCTGCGTACCTCCGAGCGGCAGGAGGAGGCCTGGGAGTTCATCAAGTACGCGGCTCGCAAGGACACCCTGACGCGGCTGTTCGAGACCAACCAGACCACTCCCGCGCGCCGCTCGATGCTGACCGCCGACCGCTACCGGGAGATCGGCCCGGACCACTGGCGGGTCTTCTACGACACCCTCGACAAGTTCCCCGACACCGGGCCGATCCCGGCGCCGCCGCAGGTCGCCGAGGTCGAGCAGGTGCTGCTCAAGCACACCGGTACCGCCCTGGCCTCGCGGCGCTCGGTGGCCCCCGCGCTGCGCCGGATGCAGAGCGACCTGGAGAAGGCCATGGAGCGTGACGTATGACCGACACGACGAACACCCGGATACCGGCCGTACGGCCGAAGCAGCCCCCCGCTCCGGCGGCTGCCGCGCCCCGGCCCTCCACCCGCGACCGCGGCACCCGGCTGCTGGCCACGCTGTTCCTGGCGCCCACGATCGTCGGGATCGTCGTCTTCACGGTCGTCCCGATCGCCGGGTCGGTGGTGCTCAGCCTGTTCCACTGGAACGTCATCGACGACCCGGCGTTCGCCGGCGGCGCCAACTACCGTGAGGTCTTCACCGATTCGACGGTGCTGGTGTCCTTCCGCAACACGCTGGTGTTCATGGTGTTCGCGGTGGCGCTGCAACTGCTGGTCGCGCTCACCCTCGCCCTGGCGGTGAACGAGCGGATGCCGGTGTGGCTGCGCTCGGTGTTCCGGTCGGCGTTCTTCTTCCCGCTGGTGCTGTCCGCCGCGTCGATCTCGGTGGTGATGAAGTACCTGTTCAACCAGGACTTCGGGGTCGTGAACTGGCTGCTGGGGCTGGTCGGGATCGCTCCGGTGCCGTGGCTGACGTCCGAGAACGCGGCGATGGCGACCGTGATCCTGGTCTATGTCTGGCAGCAGTTCGGGTTCTCGTTCCTGCTGTTCGTGGGGGGTCTGAACAACATCCCCAAGGAGATCCACGAGGCCGCCTCGCTCGACGGCGCGACCGGTCTGCGCAAGCACCTCAGCGTCACCCTGCCGCTGCTGTCGCCCACGCTGCTGGTGGCGTCGGTGGTCGGCATCATCAACGCGCTCCAGGTCTTCGAGCAGCCGTACGTCCTCACCAACGGCGGGCCCGGTGACGCCACCCGGACCGTGGTGATGGTCATCTACGAGAGCGCGTTCGAGCAGCTCCGCTTCGGCGAGGCATCGGCGGTGGGTGTGCTGCTGTTCGTGCTGATCATGGCGGTCACCGCCCTCCAGTTCCGGCTCAGCCGGCGTTTCGTCCACTACCAGTGAGCCGGTGAGCCTCCCATGAGCCAAGCAACCCTGTCCCTGAGCCGTACCCGGCACTCGCTCGCGCCGTGGGCCCGGATCGCCGCGCTCGCCGTATGCGCGCTGCTGACGCTGGGCCCGGTCATCTGGACCGTCTCCACCTCGCTGCGCACCCCGGCCGAGGCCTTCGACCTGCCGCCGAGCATCATCCCGACGCACCCGTCCACGGAGGCGTACCGCGGGGTCTTCGACCAGCTCGACGTCTGGCTGCTGGCCCTCAACTCGACGCTGGTGACGGCGCTGATCGCGGTGGGCCAGATGATCACGGCCGGTCTGGCCGGGTACGCCTTCGCGCGCCTCGAATTCCGGTTCAAGAAGCCGCTGTTCGGGCTGGTCCTGGCGACCATGATGGTGCCGTTGCAGGTCACCATCGTGCCGGTGTTCCTGGTGCTGAAGTCGATGGGCCTGACCGACACCCTGCTCGGTCTGATCATCCCGGCCTTCCCGACCGCCTTCGGGACCTTCCTGATGCGGCAGTACTTCCTGGGCATGCCCAAGGACCTGGGCGAGGCGGCGATGCTGGACGGCTGCGGGCCCTGGCGGACCTTCCGGTCGGTGTACGCGCCGCTCGCCGCGCCCGGGCTGGCCATCGTCGGCGTGCTGGCCTTCAACTACCACTGGAACGAGTTCTTCCGGCCGCTGATCCTGGAGACTTCCGGGCAGAACTACACCCTCCCCCTGGGCCTGGTGTCCCTCCAGGGCAACCTCGGCACCGGCTCCATCTCGGTGGTGCTCGCCGGTGTCGTCCTGTCCATGATCCCCGCCGTCGCCGTGTTCGTCGTCGGTCAGCGCCCTCTGCGTGAGGGCATCACGTCCGCAGGAGTCAACCGTTGAGCCTCGCCGCTCAGTCGACGGACCCGAACGCCCCGCGCTTCCGGGTCCGTCCGCCCGCCAACTGGATCAACGACCCGAACGGCCCGTTCCGTTGGCGGGGCCGCCATCACCTCTTCTACCAGCACAATCCCGACGCGCCGGTGCACACCAACGTCCACTGGGGGCATGTCTCCAGCGCCGATCTCGTCGTCTGGGAGCATCATCCGATCGCCCTGACCCCGACACCCGGCGGCCCAGACGAGGCGGGCTGCTGGTCGGGGTGCGTGGTCGACGACGACGGTGTGCCGACGGCCGTGTACACGGGCGTCGACCGGGAGCACACCGGTCTCGGCTCGATCTGCCTGGCCCGGGCGCTGATGCCGGAGGACGAGACGCTCACCGACTGGCGGCCGCTGCCCGCGCCGGTGGTGACCGGCCCGCCCGCCGGTCTGGACGTGGTGATGTTCCGCGACCCGTTCGTGTTCAGCAGTGGGGGGCGGCGCTGGGCGCTGGTCGGTGCGGGGCACGCCGACGGGACCGCGTCGGTGCTGCTGTACGACTGCGACGACCTGGCCGACTGGCGGTTCGCCGGGGTGCTGCTCGACGGCAACGACCCGGTCGCGGTGGACGTGTTCGGGGACAAGGCCGTCGGCTGGGAGTGCCCTCAGCTGTACGCGACACCCGGCGGGGAGTGGGTGCTGGTGGTGTCGCTGTGGGACGGGGACCCTTGCTCCACCGGCTACCTGACGGGGCGTCTGCAGCCGTACGGCGACCACGGGTTGCGTTTCGAGGCCCGCACCGGCGGGCGGCTGGACCACGGGCGGGACTTCTACGCGCCGGCCGTGCTCCAGGAACCGGACCGGGCGCTGCTGTGGGGGTGGTCCTGGGAGGCACGGGAGCAGAGCGAGGTCGATCGCGCCGGGTGGGCGGGGGTCCTGACCGCGCCGCGGGTGGTGGACGTCCATGCCGACGGCGCCCTGCGGGTCGTACCGGCTCCGGAGCTCGAACTGCTGCGGGCGGCCGAGCCGTTCGTCACGGAGGCGGGCCGTCGGGCCGTGCTGCCGGAGGCGTACGACCTGACGGTCACCGCGTCCGGCCGCACGAGAGTGAGTCTGCTGCGGTCCGCCTCGGGTGCGGAGCTGACGGTGGTGCTGGACCCGGACGAGGGCACGGTGACGCTCGACCGGGGTGACTGGCCCCGGACCGGGCCCGAGGGGGCGGCGCCGGTCGTCGTACGGGCGCCGGCCGGTGAGGTGCGGATCCTCGTCGACGGCTCGCTGCTGGAGCTGTTCGTCGGCGACCGGGCGACGGTCACCGAGCGGGTCTACCGGCGGCCGGACGATGTGCCCGAGCTGGCGGTCACCGGTTCCGCCGCGGCCGTCATGGGCTGGGAGCTGGTCCCACCGACGCACGACTGATCACCGGGCAGGCCAGGCGCCGTACCGTCGCGGGCGGCGTCCGGCCCGTGTCGATGGTGTCGAGGAGCAGCCGGGCAGCCGCGTCGCCCATTGCCCGGTGCGGCAGCGCGACGCTGGTCAGGGGCGGGGTGAGGAACGCGGCCATGTGCTCCTGGTCGTCGTAGCCGACCACCGACAGGTCACCGGGGACGGTGATGCCGAGCCGGGTCGCGGCGTGCAGGACGCCCGCCGCGACCCGGTCGTTGTAGCAGAAGACCCCGGTGGGGCGCTCGGCGGCGGGGACGCCGTCGAGGACGCGCAGCGCGCCCTCGTAGCCGCCGTTGATCTCGCCGCCGCTCCTGACGACCCACTCCTTGGGGACGGTGATCCCCTCGGCGCGCAGCGCGTCCCGGAAGCCGCGCAGCCGGTCGACGGAGGCGATGTCGTCCTGCCCGCCGACCATGGCGACCCTGCGGTGCCCCTCGTCCAGCAGCAGCCGGGCCGCCGTACGGCCGCCCGCGCGCTCGGCGGGGATGACGGCGGGCAGGGAGTCGTCCTCGGGGAGGCAGTTGGCGAGGACCGAGTGGGTGCGGTGCAGGCCCTCGGGGACGCGGACGCGGCGCAGCGACATGGCCGCGTAGATGATGCCGTCCACGCGCCGGTCGAGGAGCTCGGCGACGGCCGCGTCCTCCTTGGCCGGGTCGCCGCCGGAGTCGATGGTCAGGACGAGGTGCTCGCTGTCCCAGGCGGTCTCCATGGCGCCGCGCAGCAGCCGCCCGGCGAACGGCGAGGAGGCGATCTCGTCGGTGACCAGGCCGATCACGGCCGTACGGCGGCGGCGCAGGCCGCGGGCGACGGGGTCGGGGCGGTAGCCGAGCTCGGCGGCGGCGCGGCGGATGCGTTCCTGGGTGGCGGGCGAGAGGTTGCCCTCGGCGCGGCCGTTGAAGACGAAGGAGACCGCGGTGTGCGACACGCCCGCGAGCCGGGCGACATCCCGTGACGTGGGACGTCCCGATCCCGTGGCCCGCTTCTCCCCGGTGCCGCCCATGCCGTCCGCCGCCCTCATCCCCCACCCGTCCGGTTGATCGATCCTCACCCTATCCGTGACGCTGGAAGGACGGCACGGTCGAGGAAAGGAGCGACAGTGATCAGCATTCCGGCGCACACGCTCAACGACGGTACGACGCTCCCCGCCCTCGGTCTGGGCACCTGGCCCATGCCCGACGACCAGGCGGAACAGGCGGTTCGCGACGCCCTTCAGCTGGGCTACCGGCTCGTCGACTCGGCGATGAACTACTGCAACGAGACGGGGGTCGGCCGGGGCGTCGTCCGCAGCGGTGTGCCGCGCGAGGAGGTGGTCGTGGCGACGAAGCTCCCGGGCCGGCACCACGGCTATGAGCAGACGCTCGTCTCGTTCGAGGAGTCCCGGCGCCGTCTGGGTGTCGAGTACGTCGACCTGTATCTGATCCACTGGCCGAACCCCCGGGTCGACCAGTACGTCGACTCCTGGCGGGCCATGATCAAGCTGCGCGAGGACGGCCTCATCCGGTCGATCGGGGTCTGCAACTTCGCGCCCGGGCACATCGAGCGGCTGGAGCGGGAGACCGGTGTGCTGCCGGTGGTCAACCAGATCGAGCTGCACCCGCTGTTCCCGCAGGACGAGCTGCGCGCCTTCCACGCCGGCAAGGGCATCGTCACCGAGAGCTGGGCGCCGCTGGGCCGCGGCAGCGACCTCCTGGACGACCCGGCCCTGAAGGGCGTCGCCGACCCCCTCGGGGTGACGGCCGCCCAGGTCGTCCTGCGCTGGCACATCCAGCTGGGCGCGCTGCCCATCCCGAAGTCGGCGAACCGGCGGCGGCAGCTCGACAACTTCGACATCTTCGGCTTCTCCCTGGACGACACCCAGATGGCCGTCGTCGCCGACCGGGTCCATCGGCGCATCCACGGGGATCCCGAGCTGTACGAGGAGTTCTGAGCGCCGTCGCGGGGTACCCGGGGCGCTCGGGAAGGAGGCTCGCGTGGGTGGGAAGGACCGGCTGCGGGAGTACCGCGGCAAGCGTGACTTCGGGCGGACCCGTGAGCCGCAGGGGCGGTCGCGGGCCGCCGGTGACGAGCCGCGGTTCGTGGTGCAGATCCATGACGCGAGCACCCTGCACTTCGACTTCCGGCTCCAGGTGGACGACGTACTCAAGTCCTGGTCGGTGCCGAAAGGGCCGTCCGACGATCCGCACGACAAACGGCTCGCGGTGCCCACCGAGGACCATCCGCTGGAGTACGAGGAGTTCGAGGGCGTGATCGCGCGGGGCGAGTACGGGGGCGGCACCGTGATCGTCTGGGACGGCGGCACCTACGAGCCGCTGAGCCATGACCGCAAGGGGCGGCCCGTCGACTTCGGTGAGTCCCTCGAACGCGGGCACGCCACGTTCCGGCTGCGCGGGTCGAAGCTGCGCGGCGAGTATGCGCTCACCCGGATCCGCGCCGGGCGCGACGGTGACCGTGAGGCATGGCTGCTGGTGAAGGCGGGCAAGCGGCGAGCGGGCGGGCACGGCACTCCTGACCCACGCCGGGCCCGTTCGGCGCGGACCGGTCGTACGCTCGCCCAAGTCGCCGCCGACGGCGACGCGGAGTGAGGCGCGACAACAGGGTGTCCTGCCCATCGTGATTTCGGCGGATGTTGTGGTTCCGCCCTCAACTACCCTTCCCTGCCTCTATGTTCACGGCGATACCGCTCTCGCCACAGGAGGCAATTCGTCATGCGCTCCGCGCTCCGCATCGCCGTCACCGGCGCCGTGGCCGCCGCCACCGTCCTCGTCGCCGGGCCCGCCCAGGCGACCCCGCCCGGGCCGGGCGTCACCGGCCGGATCATCAGTCAGAAGACCGTCGGCGACACCGACTACATACTCCGGGAGGTCACGATCCCGCCCGGTCAGGCCACCGGCTGGCACTACCACGACGGCCCGCTGTACGCCTTCACGCAGCAGGGCACGCTCAGCCACTACAACTCCGCCTGCGCCTCCGACGGCGTCTACCCGAAGGGCAGCTTCATCAACGAACCGGCCGGGCCCGGCAACGTCCACATAGGCCGGAACGAGGGCGCCACGCCGGTCGTCCTCGATGTGCTCTACGTACTGCCGCACGGCGCGCCGTTCTCCGAGGACGCACCGAACCCGGGCTGCCCGTTCCAGTGAACACCGTGTGGGGTGATCACGTCGGCGGCAGCGGCTGTTCGGCCCAGATCGTCTTGCCGCTGCCGGTCTGCCGGCTGCCCCAGCGCCGGGTGAGCTGGGCGACCAGCAGCAGTCCGCGGCCGCCCTCGTCGTAGGCGTGCGCCCGGCGCAGATGCGGGGAGGTGGAACTGCCGTCGGAGACCTCGCATATGAGGGTGCGGTCGCGGATCAGTCGGAGCTGGATGGGCGGGGCGCCGTACCGGATGGCGTTGGTGACGAGTTCGCTGACGACGAGTTCGGTGACGAAGGCGGCCTCGTCCAGTCCCCAGGCGGTCAGCTGGTCGGTGGCGGCCTGTCGGGTGCTCGCCACCTGCTCGGGGTCGGGCTGTACGTCCCAGGTCGCGATGCGGTCCGCGCCGAGGGCCCGGGTGCGGGCCAGCAGCAGGGCCACGTCGTCGCTGGGGTCCTCCGGCAGGACGGCCTTGAGCACGGTGTCGCACAGGGCGTCGAGGGACTCGGCGGGCGCCGTCAGGGCCCGGCACAGTTCAGCGGTGGCGTGGTCGATGTCGCGGTCGCGGTCCTCGATCAGACCGTCCGTGTACAGGGCGACCAGGGATCCCTCCGGCAGCTCCACCTCCATCGCCTCGAAGGGCAGCCCGCCGACACCGAGCGGCGGGCCCGTGTTCATCTCCAGGACCTGCGTGGTGCCGTCGGGCAGGACGAGGGCGGGCGGCGGATGGCCCGCGGCGGCCAGGGTGAGGTGACGGGACACGGGGTCGTAGACGGAGTAGAGACAGGTGGCACCCAGCTCGGCGACCTCCTCGGAGTCGTCCCCGGCGAGATGGGTGACCAGGTCGTCGAGGTGGGTGAGGAGTTCGTCGGGCGGCAGGTCCACGTCGGCGAGGGTGCGCACGGCCGTGCAGAGGCGGCCCATGGTGGCCGACGACGGGATGCCGTGTCCGACGACGTCGCCGACGACCAGGGCGACCCGGCTGCCGGACAGCGGGATCACGTCGAACCAGTCGCCGCCGATGCCGGCCTGCGAACCGGAGGGCCGGTAGCGGTGGGCCACGTCGACGGCCGCCTGGCCGGACAGGCCGCGGGGCAGCAGGTTGTGCTGCAGGGACAGCGCGGTGGTGCGTTCCCGGGCGAAGCGGCGGGCGTTGTCGACGCAGACCGCGGCCCGGCTGGCGAGTTCCTCGGCGAACACGGCGTCGTCGGCGCCGTAGTCGTCCGACTGCCTGATGCGTACGGCCACCGCAACACCGAGCGTGGTGCCGCGGGCGCGCAGCGGCACCGCCATCATCGAGTGCGCGCCCACGCGGTGGCGCCGGCCGGCCGGGCTCCGGGCGTTGCGTTCCGCGATCCACTGCATGAACGCCGGCTCGCCCGCCTGGTTCTGGATCACCCTGCCTTCCAGGATCGCCCGGGCCGGCGGCGAGAACGGCGGGTAGTAGTCCACCTCACCCAGGTGCACGGCGGCCTCCGGGGTGCCCTCGGTGCCGGAGCCGTGGGCGACCCGGCGCAGGGCGATGTCCGTGCCGGCCAGCGCCGGTGGTTCCTCGGCACCCAGGACCCAGTCGAAGAGGTCCACACTGGCGAAGTCGGCGAACCGGGGCACCATGACACCGATGACTTCCTCGGCGGTGCGCACCACGTCCAGGGTGGTGCCTATGGTGGCGGCGGCCTCGTTCAGCAGGGCCAGCCGCTCCCGCGCCCAGTACTGCTCGGAGCTGTCGAACGCGGCGAGGGCCGTCCCGATCAGCCGGCCGGAGGAGTCCCGCACCGGCCACATGTCGGTGGTCCAGGCGTGCTCCCGGTTCAGGGCCGGGGCGCCGGTGTAGCTCTCGTAGCGCAGCGGCATACCGGTCTCGGCGACCTGTCGCATGTGCCACAGGAAGCCCCGGCTGTGCACCTCGTCCTCCACGGTCTCCTTGAAGCTGCGGCCGAGCAGCACCTCCTCCGCCACGCCCATGACCTTGCAGGCCGCCTCGTTGAGCCGCAGGTAGCGCTGCTCGGTGTCGAAGACGGACATGGACATGGACGCCTGCTGGAAGGCCCGCTCCGCCAGCGTGGGCTCGCGGCCGTCGGGTGCGGGCTCGTGGGCGTCGGACGGTACGGCGGTGATCACGTATCCGCCGGGACCGCCGTCCTCGCCCAGCACGGCGCACGCCGTCACGTTCAGGGCGACGGGCGAGCCGTCCCGGTGGCGCAGCACGGCGGTGCCGGTCAGCGCCGTCACGGCGTCGGGCGACGGCTGCTCGGCGAGCAGGTCCCGCACCGGCCGTCCCACGGCCTCCTCGGCCGTCAGTCCCGTCAGTCTGCGGGCACCCTCGCTCCACCCCGTCACGACACCCCGGACATCGATGATCGCGGCAGCGGAGACGCGCTCCATGTCGTCCAGCATGAGTCCTGTGGCGCACCGCATCAACCGCGACGTCCGGCTCGCCGACGCGCCCCAGGTCGGACGCACACCACCGAAGGTTACGAATGGGACACCGACCGTGCTGCGCGCGGCACGGCCCGGCAGCGGGATGCTGCCGGGCCGTGCGGGGGCGGGTCGGCCGGGTCAGTCCATGAACGCGCCGCAGCACTGCCCGCCGAAGAGCGCGTCGCTCCAGCGCAGCCGCCGCTCGGGCGAGAGCGTCCGGTAGTAGGCGACATCGGGGTCGGCCGTCCGCGCCCTCTCCTGGGCGCGCTGGATCCGCCCGCCGTAGCCGTGCTCGCGCGCCCACCGCGGATCGTCGAGCACATAGCCGGGGACGTGGAGCTCATCGCCGGTCGGCTGTACCGCCACCCGGTACCAGAAGCCCCGGTCGGCCATGCACTGCTTGGTGAGCTGTTCCTGGGCGCGGGCCACCGTGATCTGCTGTGCGTCGCTGAGCTCGGCGAGCTGTGCCCGGCCGGGGCCACCGCTCACCGTGCCGCTCGCCGTGCCGCACCCCGCGGCTCCCAGGGCCACAGCGGCACACACCGCGACCAGCGCCCCGCGTTTGCCACTCGCACGCGGTTCCCGCGGTTCCCGGCGTGATCGCGGCTCCCGGGGTGATCGCCGGTCCCGCGGTGATCGCGGGTCCCGCGCCCGGGGCGCGCCCCTTTTCTCCGTACTCATCCCGTGATTCCCCCTGGGTCGCCCCTGAGGACGTGCGGTGCGCATCGCCCTACGGCCCAAAGGGTGTCCGGGGGGAGGTCGCGGCCGCGCCCTGGTTCGGACGGGTCCGAAACACGGCGCGCTCGTTCCGCTTCAGCCCGCCGGCGCTCCGGTGAGCAGACGGCTGCCGAGTGGGGTGAGGCTGTGGTGCATACGGTGGCGTTCCCTGGTGCTGGCGACGAGTCCGGCGCGGCGCAGCACGGCGGCGTGCTCGCTCGCCGAGGACAGGGAGACGCCGGCGCAGCGCGCCAACTCGGTGGTGGTGCACGGCTCTTGGAGTGCCTGCAGGACTGCCGCGCGGGTGTGGCCGAGCAGCGGTGCCAGCCTGGATGCCGGGGCGGCCGGCTCCTCGGGGCTCGGTGATCGGGCGGGATAGACGAGGACCGGCCACAGGGTCTCGTCCATGAGGGCGACCGGCGTCCGGCGGCAGAAGTAGGAGGGCACGAGGAGCAGTCCGCGCCCCTGAAGGTGGATGTCCCGTACGACGGGGTAGTCGGCGGTCAGGACCGGCGGCTCCCAGCGCAGTACGGGCGCGAAGGTGCGCAGCATCTCCTCGGTGCCGAGCCGGCACTGGGCCCCGGTCCGGTGTCGCCGGTCGCTCTCGACCCGGGCGGCGATGTCCGGCCAGCCGGGCGCGAGGACGGAGGCGTGGTAGACGCGCAGGGCCCGGCCCAGGCGGTGCACGGCGCTCGCTTCGCCGTCGGCCAGTTGCCGGGTCCAGCCGGGCAGTGGAGTGCTGATCGACAACAGCCCGAGCTCGGTGCGCAGTTGGCGACGCGGCGTGGCCAGTACGGCGTCGATCCCGCACTCAAGGCCGCCCGACGCGGCGGCGGGTGTGAGGAAGTCCGGGAAATAGCCGCGCGACGGCATCAGCGGCGCCAGCATCCGCAGCGCGCCGGAGTCGCAGGTGCGCTTGCGCCGCCGCCAGGCGTCGAGGAGTGGTTCGCGTCGGTTCTCGTGGAGTTGATGCAGGCTCAGAACGGTTTCCCATAAGGGGTCCGGTTCCTCGGCGACCCTGGTGCGAGCCAGGTCACCGGCACTGAAATGAATACGCAGCACGGCTTCCCCCGATAGTCCGCCACGGCGTTGGTGTGTTGGATGTACGCATGTTCCGGGCAGTCCGATGGGCCGGAAACATGACTGTTCTATGCTGGGACTGTAGTGGTGAGAATGGCGATTCTCAAGGCGACACGGGGGGGCGCGCAGATGCCTGAGCCGCTTGCGGACTCGGAGGTCGGCCGGGCCGACGAGCCTTTCGCGCCCGACGAGTTGCGCGCCGCCGTGGTGGCAGTCGCGGACGAGCTGTTCTACGCCCATGGTGTCCACGCGGTGACGATGCAGCGGATCCGGGACGAGGCGGGGCTGCCGCTGAGGCGGCTCTACCGGATGTTCCCGTCCAAGGACATGCTGCTGGCGGCCTGTCTCGAACGGCGTGATCAGGTGGCGCGCGCGGCGATCGAACAGCGCGTCGACACGATCGAGGACCCCTTGGCGAAGGTCCTCGGCCCCTTCGACTTCCTCGACGACTGGTTTCGCCAACCGGGCTTCCACGGCTGTGTGTTCGCCGGTGCGTTCGGGGAGATGGGGGCCGCGGCACCGATCGTCGTCACCGCCGTGCAGAGACACAAACGCGCCCTGCGCGAGCTGCTGACCGGGCTCGCGGCGAAGGCGGATGTGGCGGACGCGGCCGCGGTGGGCGCGCAGTTGGCGGTGCTGTTCGACGGCGCCATGGCCATCGCCACGCTCGCCGGGGACACCGACGCCGCACTGCACGCCCGCCGGGCGGCCCGGGCCGTGCTCGATTCAGCGGCCTGACCCGGGTCTGCTCACTTGCTCAGCGCGGCGAGGGCCCGGTCGGCGTGGGTGTTCATCCGCAGTTCGCTGCGGACGACCTCCAGGACGGTGCGGTCCTGGCCTATGACGAAGGTGACCCGCTTGGTGGGGGCCAGTGAGAAGCCGCGGGTCACGCCGAACCGCTCCCGGACCGTGCCGTCGGCGTCGGAGAGCAGCGGCATGCCGAGGGTGTGGCGGTCGGCGAACTCCTGCTGGCGTTCGACCGCGTCGCCGCTGATGCCCACGGGCCGGGCACCGACCGCCGCGAACTCGGCGGCGAGATCCCGGAAGTGGCAGGCCTCCGCCGTGCAGCCCGGAGTGAGGGCGGCGGGGTAGAAGAAGAGCACCACCGGTCCCTCGGTGAGCAGTTCGGTGAGGCTGCGGACGGTGCCGGTCTCGTCCGGCAGCGCGAAGTCCTCGACCTTGTCACCGACCTTCAGCTGTGCGCTCATGCCCGGCCCTCCGCGTTCTTCGCGACCCCGCGGGCCCACAGCACGAGCGGGATCTGCAGCGGCAGCCGGCCGATGGCGGCGGCCTTCTGCGGGGTGGGGCGGTGCCGCCAGTCGACGGCCATCTTGACGTTCGCGGGGAAGACCCCGACGAAGAAGGCCGCGGTGGCCAGCGCGGCGGCCTTGCGGGTGCGGGGCAGCGCCAGTCCGGCCGCCAGCGCGAGTTCGGCGGCACCGCTGGCGTACGTCCAGCTCCGGGGCGTCCCCGGCAGGGTGCGCGGCACGGTCTCGTCGAAGCGGTGTGGGGCCGCGAAGTGGGCGACGCCCGCGGTGGCCAGCAGGCCGGCGAGCATCAGGGGTGAGCGTTGGGACCGGGGCACGGATCCTCCTTGGATGGCCTGCCGCCGGATGCTACCGGAGGGTAGATCACGGGCTGTCACCCGCCCCGGCCGCCACGGGTTCCGCCACGGGCCCGGCTAGGGGCGGCGGTTGTGGGTTCCGGGCGTGTAGCCGAACGAGCGGCGGAAGACGTCGATGAAGGCGCTGGCGGAAGCCCAGCCGCAGCGATGGGCGACGGTCGTGACGGGTGTGTCCTCGGCGAGCAGGCGCAGCGCGTGGTAAAGGCGGGACTGGGTGCGCCACTGCGGGAAGGTCATCCCGAACTCGCTGCGGAACAGCCTGCTGAGCGTGCGCTCCCCCACCCCGGTCGCGGTGCCGAGCACGGCGAGGGTGCGCGGGTCCGCGGGGTCGGCGTGGACGAGCGCGCAGACCGCGGCCAGGCGTGGATCCGTGGGCGTCGGCAGCCGCAGCGGCTGCTGGGGCGAGGCGCGCAGCTGGTCGCGCAGGACGGCGAGCAGCCGGTCACGCTCGGGGCTGTCGTCGCTGGGATCGCGGGTGTAGGCGAGGATCAGCTCGCGCAGCAGCGGGCTGACGGCGAGGACGGTGGGGGCGTCGAGACCGAGCGAAGCGAGATGGGGGTACCCCCGGACGGAGTCTGGGGGAGGGTTGTCGCCGGCGGGCAGGCCGACCAGGTGCAGGTCGAGGTGGCCGTGGGCGCGATGGGCGTGGACGGTGCCGGCGGGGACCCAGATGGCGCGGTTGCCGGGTGCGAACCAGGTGCCGGCGTCGGTGGTGACGGCGAGGACGCCGGAGCCGGCGTAGACGATCTGGTGGTCGTCGTGCCGGTGTGCGTCGATGCGTTCCCCGGCGGCCAGGGCCTTGGCGCGGGTCGGTGCGGTCGGGGTGTGACGGATGGCGGTGTGGCGGATGGCGGTGTGACGGATGGCGGTGTGGCGGATGTTCGACACACTTCGGCAGATTATCGGAAGCGGGCCAGACGCGAGGGCCGTGACGATCGCAGGGTGTCCGAGAAACGCCATCGAGCCATCACGCTGTTGTCCCTGGGTCATGCCTGTGTCGACGTGTACCAAGGCGCCGTCGCCGCGCTCGTCCCCTACTTCGTCGCCGAGCGCGCGTACAGCTACGCCGCCGCCTCGGGTGTCGTACTCGCCGCATCCCTGTTGTCGTCGGTGGTCCAGCCGCTGTTCGGAGCGCTCACCGACCGCTGGGCGATGCCCTGGCTGCTGCCGCTCAGCGCGCTGACGGGCGGCATCGGGGTCGCGCTGAGCGGCGTGACGGATTCCTACGCGCTCACGCTGGCGGTGGTGGCCGTGTCCGGGATCGGTGTCGCCGCCTACCATCCGGAGGCCGCCCGCGCGGCCCGCGACGCCGCGCACGGCAGTCATACGGCGATGGGCTGGTTCTCGCTCGGCGGCAACGTCGGTTTCGCCCTGGCGCCGCCGCTGGTGGCGGTGGTGGTCGCGACCGGAGGTCTGGGGGCGTCTCCCCTGCTGGTCGTGCCTGCCGTGGTGGGGGCGGCCCTGTGCGCGGCGGCGGTGCGCTCGGCCGGCCGGCGCGACGGAGGCGGTGGCCGGGGCGTGAGCGTCGGCTCCGACGACTGGGCGTCGTTTCTGCGGCTGTCCGGTGCCATCGTCTGCCGGTCGATCGTGTTCGTCGGTCTGAGCGCGTTCGTCTCGCTGTACGTCCGGCAGCGGACCGGCGGCGCGGACGTGGCGGGCACGGTCGCGCTGTGCGTGCTCTACGCGGGCGGCGCGGTGGGCACCGTGGCCGGGGGGCGGCTCGCCGACCGGTACGGGCGGCTGGCCGTCGTACGCCATGCGTATGTGCTGACGGTGCTCGCGGTGGCCGGCGTGGTCCTCGTGCCCGGGCAGGCGGTGTATCTGTTCGTCGCCCTGACGTCGGCCGGTCTGTATGTGCCGTTCTCGCTGCACGTCACCCTCGGTCAGGACTATCTGCCCCGGCGGGTGGGGACCGCGAGCGGTGTGACGCTGGGGCTGACCGTGAGCGTGGGCGGGCTGGCCGCCCCGGTCATCGGTGCGCTGGCGGACGCCGCCTCGCTGCGGACGGCGCTCGCCACTCTGATCGTGCTGCCGGCGCTGGGCCGGCTGCTGCTGTGCGGGCTGCGGGAGCCGGAAGTGCCCGGGCGGGCGGCCCCGGCTTCCGGCTCGTCCGGGCGACGGCCCCGCGCGGCGTCGGCGTGAGTCGGGCGCGGGGATCCGTCACGCGGTCGGGGCGGGTGCCGTCGGCTGCGGTTCGGTGTCCTCGTCGATGGCGTGGGCGAGGAAGTCGTCGACCATGCGGTGGAAGAGGGCGGCCAGCTGCCCCAGTTCCTCGGGAGTCCAGTCGGCCAGGGCGAGCTGCATACCGCGGGCGCCGGCGTCGCGGACCCGGGCGATGGCCTGCCGGCCGGCCTCGGTGAGTTCGATGCGCTGGGCGCGGCGGTCCTGCGGGTCGGGGACACGGGTGACGTACCCCGCCTTCTGCAGCTGCTGCACCGTGCGTGTGACGTGCGAGGCCTCCACACCGAGCCGGTTGGCCAGTTCCCCGGGCCGCAGCGACTCCGAGTCGGCGACCTGGCGCAGCAGCGCCACGGCGGCCCGGTCCAGCGGCACCCCGGCCAGGGCCATCAGCCGCTCGTGCTGCCGGGCCCGCGTACTCAGGTAGGTGATCCGGGTGAGCGCACGCTCTATCTCGACCACTTCCGGGGACGCGGGCGTCTCGGGCAGTTCGGGGAGCGGTGGTGTGGACATGCTGCAACTTTACCATCTCATTGCGTAACTCAACTAATTCGCCGGGGTGCCGATCCTCACCGCCTCCCGCCACCCGGAGGGTCCGCATGGCGAAGGGCGCCGCCGAGCAGACCCCGGTGGCGCCCTGGTTTGCCGTGCTGGGGGTCAGGGGTCGGCGTCGGCGCGGCCCAGCCAGTAGCCGAAGCCCCGGCGTGTGTGGATCAGCGTCGGGGCGTCGCGGTCGACCTTGCGGCGCAGCCGGGAGACGAGTTGCTCGATCGCGTTGTCGTCGCGGTGGTCGCCCCAGACGTAGCGGCCGATCTGCTCCTTGGACAGCACCCGGTGCGCGTTGACCAGGAGATGGCGCAGCAGCCGGTACTCCGCGGGCGTGAGGCCCAGCGCCCGCGTCCCGCGCGTGGCCCGGCACACGGTGTCGTCCAGCGCGAGGTCGCCGTACTGGAGGGGGTTGCCCCGGGGCGGGCCGGGGCGGGTGCCGCGGAGCAGCACCTGGATCCTGGCGAGGACCTCGGCCACCCGGAACGGCTTGGTGACGTAGTCCCGCTCCCCCAGGCCGAGTTCGGGGACGAGCCGGTGCAGGGCCTCGTACTCGGTGAGGAGGAGGACGGGCGGGCGGTGCGGGAGCGCGGGGCGGCGCTCGGGGCCGAAGTCGGCCATGTCCGGCAGGGTGGTGTCGAGGACGACCAGGTCGAAGTGCTGGTCCACGACCCGCGCCAGCGCGTCGGCGCCCGTGTCGCTGAGGCTGATCCGGTAGCCGGCCAACTCCAGGGTGGTCGAGAGGAGTTCGGCGAGGTCGGGTTCGCCGGCGACGATCAGGAGGTGCTGGCCGGCGCCGCGGGCGAGGGCGCCGCGTTCGGGGGCGGGGCTGTCACGGGTGGCGCCGTCCGGGGGCGGGGCCGGGTGCCGGGGGCTCATAACGCGCCCCGTCCGGCGCCGCCGCGGCCTTGACCGGGGGTCGGTTTCACGGTCGTACTCCTTGTGCGGGGGGCGTCAGCGGCCCGGGGTGACGGGTGCCAGCCACATGCCGACGACGGCGTCGGCGAGGCCTGTCGCGGCGTCGTCCCAGGTGGACCGTGGGGTGGGGGCGTGCTCGGCGAGGGCGCGTTCGCGCTCGGCGGCCACATGGACGATGAGATGGCGGACCATCTCGCCGCGTTCGGCGCGGACCTCGGCCGGAAGGTCGGGCAGGCACCGGTTCAGGCCCTCGATGATCTCCTGGAGGGAGGGGGAGGTGAGGGCCTCCTCGACCATGATCCGGTGCAGGGCCGGGTCGGACACGACCTGGGCACAGAACCGCGCGTACCAGGTGGGGCTGCCGAGTGCGGCGAGGTGTTCCAGAGCCGGGCGGACCAGGCAGTCCACCCAGCCGCGCACGTCGTCGGGGTCCGCCAGGCCGGCGACCAGGCGGGCGCGAATCTCCTCGATGCGCGTGGCGTGCCGCCGGACGATGGCGCGGACCAGGTCGGCCTTGGTGCCGAAGTGGTAGCCGACCGCGGTGTTGTTGCCCTGTCCGGCGGCCTCGCTGACCTGGCGGTTGGACACCGCGTACACGCCGTGCTCGGCGAAGAGCCGCTCGGCCGCGGTCAGGAGCAGCTCCCGGGTCGCGCTGACCTGCTCCGCCCGCAGAGTCCTGCCTGCCATGATCACCACCGCACCGGGACTTCACCGATCACCGCGACGGCCAGTCCCTTCGAGCCGACGCTGCTTCTCACACCTACAATCTAAGTCACCTGATTGAAAGAAAAGGTGAGCATGGTGGAGCGGGCTACACCTGCGCCCCGGGTGTCCGCACCCCCGCGCGCCCAGCCCGGGGCGCCTAACGTGACAGGCATGCGGACCACGGTGCGGCAGGCCGGGCGTGCGACGGGCCATCTGCTCGTGGCCGCCGCGATGGCCTTCGGGATGTATCTCTTCATCACCGTGCTGCTGATCACCGCCGTCGGGACGGTCGTGGTGATCGGCGCCTGGCTGCTGCCCGAGACGGTGCTGCTCCTGCGGCGGATCGCCGGGGCCAAGCGCCGGCTGACCACCGCCTGGACGGGGCGGGAGATCCCCGAGGCGTACCGGGCCATCGAGGGGCCGCTGACCGAGCGGCTGCGCACGGCGGTGCGTGATCCCGGCACCCTCACCGATCTGCGCTGGATGGCCGCCTACTACGTGTACGGCGCCATGCTCGTCGTCGCTCTGCCGCTGTGGCCGGTCGGTCTCGTCGTCGACGGTGTCGGGTGCGGGCTGCTGCGCCGGCGGGCCGTCGTCCTGCCGTGGATCGTGCGTCTGGCGGACCTGGAGGCCGGCTGGTCGACCGCGCTGCTCAGGCCGTCCCCGAAGGCGCTGCTCGCCGCGCGGGTCGAGCAGCTGAGCGCGACACGGGCCGACGCGATCGCCGCGCACGGCGCCGAACTGCGCCGTATCGAACGCGACCTGCACGACGGCGCGCAGGCCCGGCTGGTGTCGCTGTCCATGCGGATCGGGCTCGCCAAACGCGCCTACGACCGTGATCCGGACGCCGCGCGGGGGCTGCTGGACGACGCCCAGGAGCAGGCCGAGCAGGCGCTGTCGGAGCTGCGGCAGGTGGTGCGCGGCATCCATCCGCCGATCCTCACCGACCGCGGCCTGGTGGGCGCCGTGCGGGCGCTGGCCGCCGGGAGCGGGCTGCGGGTGACCGTGGACGTGGCGGGGCTGGAGGACGACGGGCCGAGGGCTCCGGCGGCGGTGGAGACGGCCGCCTACTTCGTGGTGGCCGAGGCGCTCACCAACGTCGCCAAGCACAGCGGCGCCTCCGAAGCCACCGTCCGGATCGCCCGTATGCGGCGCGGACTGCGGGTCGAGGTGGCCGACGCGGGGCACGGCGGGGCGGAGGAGTCGGAGGGTTCGGGCCTGCTGGGGATGGGGCGGCGGGTCGCGGCGCTCGACGGGACGGTGCGGATGTCGAGCCCGGTGGGCGGGCCGACGGTGATCGAGGCGGAGCTGCCGTGCGTGTGGTGAGACCCCCGGCTCCCCCCAGGGGATGACCTCGCCCGATGCGCGTACTGCGAACCGAGTAGCGGGGAATGTCGGCGGACGCACGACGACATGCCTGGCTGTTCCCTGGAGGCTGTACCCGACCGCTCCGGAACCGGAAGAACCCCGCACATGACCATCCGCGTACTGCTCGCCGACGACCAGGCCCTGCTGCGGGCCACGTTCCGGATCCTGATCGACTCCTGCCCGGACATGGAGGTGGTCGGCGAGGCCACCGACGGCGCCGAGGCCGTCGACCTCGCCCGGGCGCACCGCCCCGACCTGGTCCTGATGGACATCCGCATGCCCGGCACCGACGGGCTGGCCGCCACCTCCGCGATCTGCGCCGATCCGGACCTCACGGCGGTGCGGGTGCTGATCCTCACCACGTTCGAGATCGACGAGTACGTCGCCCAGGCGCTGCGGGCCGGGGCGAGCGGCTTCCTCGGCAAGGACGTCACCGCGGACGTGCTGCTGGACGGCATCCGGACCGTGGCCGCCGGCGAGTCCCTGCTCTCCCCCACCGCGACCCGCACGCTGATCACCCGGTTCCTGGCCTCTCCCGCCGAGAGCTCGCAGTCGGCCGCGCCCGAGGACCTCGCCGCGCTCACCGCCCGCGAACGCGAGGTCATGGCCTGGGTCGCCGAGGGCCACTCCAACGAGGAGATCGCGGAGAAGCTCTTCGTCAGCCCGCTGACCGTGCGCACCCATGTGCACCGGGCCATGACGAAGCTGGGCGCCCGGGACCGCGCCCAACTCGTGGTGATGGCCTACCAGTCCGGCCTGGTGCGGGCCGTACCGCCGAACGGGGACGGCTGACCGCACCGCCGCCGTGCGGGGGAACCGGAACCCAAGGGGCGGGTGCCGTTCGGGGACGCACGCCACGGCCGCCGTTCAGGGGAAAACGGCGGCGAGGGTGCGTGGCGGCGGGCGGGGCCGTCGACAACTGACCCGTGAGCCTGCCGCTGATCCCTCCCATGCTCGCCACGCCCGGCACCCTGCCGCCCGCCGCGCAGGACGCCCGCTGGGCGTACGAGACCAAGCAGGACGGCCAGCGCGCGGTCGTCTACCTGGAGGGGGACGGCAGCCTGCGGCTGCGCGCCCGTTCCGGTGAGGACATCACCCCCGCCTACCCCGAACTGCGGCCGCTGGGCGGCGCGCTGGGCGCCACCGCCGCCGTCCTGGACGGGGAGATCCTGGCGCTGGACGAACACGGGCGCGCCGACTTCCAGTTGCTGCAGTCCCGGATGGGGCTGGCGCACGCGCCCGAGCGGGCCGCGCGGCTGGCGGCGCGCACGCCCGTGCATCTGGTGCTGTTCGACGTGATGCATCTGGCGGGCCGCTCCCTCGTCACGCTGCCCTACACCCGGCGCCGCGGGCGCCTTGAGGAGCTCGGCCTGGACGGGCCGTTCTGGTCGACGCCGGCCGCGCTGGTCGGACACGGCGCCGAGGCCCTCCGAGCCACCCGGGAGCACGGTCTGGAGGGGCTGGTGTGCAAGCGGCTGGACTCGGTGTACGAGCCCGGGGTGCGCTCCCGCGCCTGGATCAAGATCCGAAACATGCGCACCGAGGACGTCGTCGTCGGGGGCTGGCTGCCCGGCAAGGGACGGCTCACCGGTCTCCCGGGTTCGGTGCTGGTCGGACAGCGCGCGGGCGGTCGGCTGCGGTACGTCGGCAATGTGGGCACCGGCTGGAGCGAGGCGGAGCGGACGCAACTGGCGGAGCTGCTGCGGGCGTCCGAGACCGACATCTGCCCCTTCGATCCCGCCCCCCGGGTGACGGGCGCGCACTGGGTGCTGCCCCGGCTGGTCGGCGAGGTCCGCTACAGCGTGCGCACCCGCTCCGGGCTGTTGCGCCAGCCGTCCTGGCTGCGGCTGCGGCCCGACCTCACGCCGGAGGAGTCGGCAGCCGACCTCCCGGACGAGAGCGCCTGACACAGCGTCTGACACACAGGCTTCCCCCCCACTGTTGCGCTGATCGTTACCGCCGGTACTTCCGGGGCTCTTGGCACGGAAGTGAAAAGCCAGGATCCTGAACTGCCTTTCCCCCCACAACCGTTGGGCTGCGCCCGCTTTCCCCCGAGGAGACGCAGTGTCTTCAGAGACGTCCCGTTCGCACCGCAAGCGCTGGATCACCGGTGCGGCCGGTGCCGCCGCGCTCGTCATAGCCTTCCCCAGCACCGCCTTCGCCGCCCCGCCCGCGGCGCTGCCCGCCAACGCCGAGGCAGCCGAGCAGACGTACCAGCCGGCCTTCGACTACGACACGGACGGCTGCTACTCCACGCCCGCCATCGGCCCCGACGGCACCGTCAACGGGGGCCTGAACCCGACCGGTGCGCTCAACGGCAACTGCCGTGACGCCTCGGACCTGGACAACACCAACGGCTACTCGCGCTACAAGTGCAACAACGGCTGGTGCGCCTACATGTACGGCCTGTACTTCGAGAAGGACCAGGCGGTGGCGGGCAGCAGCATCGGCGGGCACCGGCACGACTGGGAGCACGTCGTGGTGTGGGTGCAGAACAACGCGGTGCAGTACGTGTCGACGTCCAACCACGGCTCGTTCACGATCAGCCCGGCGTCCTCGGTGCGCTTCGACGGCACCCACGCGAAGATCGTCTACCACAAGGACGGCATCAGCACGCACTGCTTCCGGCTGGCCAACTCGGGTGACGAGCCGCCGGAGAACCACAAGGGGACCTGGCAGTACCCGCCGCTGGTCGGCTGGAACGGCTACCCGTCGGGCGTGCGGGACAAGCTGGTCGCGTACAACTTCGGCAGCGCCAACTTCGGCCTGAAGGACGGCAACTTCACCAACCACCTGGCGTCGGCGAAGCCGTCCGGTATCGCGTTCGACCCGAACGCCTGATCACACGGCCTCCGGGCCGACGTCCCGGTCCAGGAGGGCGTCGCCCAGGGCCGTTCGTCCGTACAGCACGTAGTGGCCCTGACGCCGGGACACCAGCAGGCCCGCCTCCCGCAGGACGGAGAGGTGGGCCGACACGGTCGAGGTTGCCAGGCCATGGCGGCGGGCGAGGTCCGTCGTCGAGGACGGGGTCGCGAGGCCCGCGAGGACGGCCGCGCGCTGGTGGCCGAGCAGCCGGGCGAGCGCCTCCGGCGGGCGCGGCACCGGGTCGGTGTGCAGCCGGCCCATGCCCCGGGCGGGATAGATGACCGTCGGCTGCCAGGGCCGGGCGAAGCCGCTGACCAGGTCCGGCCACACGAACGCGCTCGGCATGAGCAACACGCCCCTGCCGTCGGGACGTTGGGCGTCCGGCACATCGACGTACCGGCGCAGGGTGAGGGTGTGGCCGGCCCAGTCGACGGTCGGGTGCAGGCCGGTCAGCAGCGCGTCGAGACCGCCGTCCGCCGCCTGCCGCGACCGGTGCGCGATGTCCGCCTCCAGCACGGCACGGTGGCGCGGCCAGTCCGGGGCGAGCAGCGCGTGCCAGGCCCGCTCGGTGAGATCGGCGAGGCGCTGGACCGTGGCGGCGGGGTCTGCCAACGCGGCACGCGCTTGCGATGACTCGGCGAGACCCGGCGTGCAGGCCAGCGAGCGGGTCATCTCCGCGTGCGCCAGAGCGGGGTCGGTGGCGCGCATCCGGGCCAGCTCGTCCTCGAAGCAGGGGTACGGCTCCTGCGGGGGCGCCCCGAGGAAGTCCGGGGTGTAGCCGCCGGGGGGCGGCATGAACAGCCACAGCGGTGCCAGGTCGAGGCCGGTGACCGTACGCCGCATGCGGCGCAGCCAGCTTCGGTGGTAGCCGTGCCGGGACGGACGGCGGAACATGCGCAGCGCCTCGTGGGTCTGGCACAGCGGCGAGATCGCGAACCGGCAGCGCGTGAGGTCGTCGGTACCGAGCGGCAGGGCCAGCGGCATACGTCCCCCGTCGTGAGCGTCGATTCGTCCAGGGCCGAATGAGTGGAGGCGTCGGCGGCCGACCAGCACGCTTGCCCCGACTCCCCCGGTCGGAAAGGCGGTTCGATGAGCAGCGTACGTCCACAACCCTGGCGGCGGGCCGCCGTCGTCGCGGCGCTGATGCTGGCGGCGTTCACCTTCAACACCACCGAGAACCTGCCGGTCGGTCTGCTCGCGCTGATGGCGGAGGATCTGCGGGTGTCGCTCGCGGCCGTGGGCGCGCTGGTCACCGGGTACGGCCTGACGGTGGCTGTCGTGTCGCTGCCGCTCGCCCATGTCAGCCGTTCCGTGCCGCGCCGGTATCTGCTCGCGGGGCTGCTGGGGCTGCTCGTCGTGGCCAGCTGGGTGTCGGCGCTGGGCGGGGTGTCGTACGGGCTGCTGCTGGCGGCGCGGGTGGTGACGGCGGCGGCGCAGGCGTTGTTCTGGGCGGTGATGGGGCCGGTCGCGGTGGGGCTGTTCCCGCCCGAGCGCCGGGGGCGGATCATCGGGCTGCTGTCCGTCGGGGGTTCCCTGGCCACGGTGGCCGGGGTTCCGGCCGGGACCTGGCTGGGCGCGCACACCGACTGGCGGACGCCCTTCGCCCTGCTCGGCGCGCTCGCGCTGCTCTGCCTCGTGGCCGTCGGCGCCCTGCTGCCCACGTCCCGTCCGGAGGACGGCCACTCCGCCTACGGTGCGGCGCCCGACCGGCGCCGGTTCCGCATCGTGCTGGGCGTGACCGCCCTGTCGGTGACGGGTGTCTTCGCCGGGTTCACCTATGTCGTCGCCTTCCTCGACGAGGTGAGCGGGCTCGGCGAGGACGCGGTGAGCGCCGTGCTGTTCGCGTTCGGCGGGGCGGCGCTGGCCGGGGTCACCGTGGCCGGGCCACTGCTCGACCGGTTCCCGCGGGCCACCTTGGCCGTGCCGGTGGCGACCCAGGCGGTGGCCCTGCTCGGCCTCTGGGCGGCGGGGCACGTCCCGCTGGCGGGCGTCGCGCTGATGATGCTGTTGGGTGCCTCGGTCGCGCCCGTCTTCATGGCGACGCAGAGCCAGGTGCTCCGGGTGGCGCCGGGCCGCACCGAGACCGCCCTCGCGGCCAACTCGGCCGCCTTCAACGCGGGTGTCACCGCCGGTGCGCTGCTCGGGGGCGCGCTGCTGCCCGTGGTCGGGGTGCGCGGCGCGTTCCTGGTCGGGGGGCTGCTGACGGTGGGGGCGCTCGCGGTGCTGGGTCTGCCGGGGCACGCGGGCGTCGGGGACGGGAGTGTGGCGGACGGCGGGGACGGGGGCCGGGCGGACGGCGAGGGCCGTGGGGCGGCAGCGGGCCGAGTGGCGAACGGGCGGGCCGCAAAGGGGCGGTACCGTGCGGACGCGGGGTCGTGACGGTCTATCGTGTCCGCATGTCCGTCCCTGAACTGATTCGCATCGTCTCCCGCGACTCGCCGATGGCCCTCGCCCAAGTGGAGCGTGTCCGCGCCGAGTTGGCGGCCCTGCATCCCGGTGTGCGCACCGAGGTCGTACCCGTGAAGACGACCGGTGACAAGTGGATGGGCGACCTGTCCAAGGTCGAGGGCAAGGGGGCGTTCACCAAGGAGGTCGACGCCGCCCTGCTGGCGGGCGAGGCCGATCTCGCCGTGCACTGCCTCAAGGACATCCCCGCCGACCGGCCGCTGCCCGCGGGGACGACGTTCGCCGCGTTCCTGAAGCGGGACGACATCCGCGACGCCCTCATCCACCCGGGCGGGCTCACCCTGGACGAGTTGCCCGCCGGGACCCGGATCGGCACCTCCTCGGTGCGCCGGGTCGCCCAACTGGCCGCCACCCACCCGCAGCTGGAGTGCGTGCCGTTCCGCGGCAACGCCAACCGGCGGCTGCAGAAGCTGGCGGACGGCGAGGCGGACGCGCTGCTGCTGGCGGTGTCCGGCCTGGAGCGCATCGGCCGCGCCGACGTGATCAGCGAGATCCTCCCCGCCGACGTGATGATGCCGCCGATCGGCGCGGGCATCCTCGCGCTGCAGTGCCGGGAGGGCGACGCCGAGCTCATCGACGCGGTGAGCGGCCTCGGCGACCCGGACACCTATCGGGAGGCCACGGCCGAGCGCATGTTCCTGCATGTCCTGCAGGGGCACTGCAACAGCCCGATCGCCGGGTACGCGCGCGTGGACCGGGGCGGCGAGCTGTCCCTGCGGGCCTGTGTGTTCACGCCGGACGGCAAGACACGGCTGAACGCCCACGAGTGGGCGGGCCGGCTGGACCCGGAGACACTCGGTACGTCGGTCGCCGTCGCGCTGCTGCGTGAGGGCGCCCGCGAGATCATCGACGGCATCCCGCACTGAGAGCCCGTGCCATCTCCCCGGCCGTGCGGGCGCCGCGCGGTCGGGCGGTGCCCCCGGCCGGGACGCTCACCTGTCAGGCGGTGCCTTCTTCGGCCTGCTCGCGCAGGAAGTTGCTGACCTGGAGCGCGATGCCGTCCCGCAGGGTGGCGGCGTGGACGCCGGCCGGCTCCTGGAGGCCGAGTCCGCCGGTCCACAGCCGGCGGTCCGCCCACTCCTCCTCGACGCGCAGCTGGATCTGCACGTCGACCTGGCTCAGGCTCGTCTGAGGGCCCGCGGCGTAGAGCACGGCGGTGGCCCGGCGCAACGGGTAGACGTCGAAGCCCTCGATGAACTGCGAGTTGCGCCAGTCGATGAACGCGGCCTCGCCGTCGCGGCCGATCCGCACGTCGATCTGGCCGTCCTCCAGGTGGATGCCGAGGTGCCGCTCGCCGCGGTTCTCGACGGTGACGCGGACCCTGAAGTACGTCAGCCCCTCGGCGGCGTCGTCCCGTCCGCGCGGCGGCTCGGCGGCTTCCAGGCAGTGGACGCGCAGACGCAGACCGGCATGCTCGTCGTACTCGTGCCAGTCCCCGACCACGTTCGGCTCGTACACAATCCACCTCTCGACCCAGAGAGCTGCTTCCTATCTTTGCGCTCAGGGCACTGTCAAATGAGCAGAATGCGCTGTGGCCAGCCCATTCGCCCTCTTGATCACCGATCAAGCCGTGGGCAGGAGGAATCCGCTTTCTGGCCCGACGGGCGCGTTCACCCACGTGCCGCACATCACGTTCCGGGCCAAGATCGGCGAGCCTTCTCAAGGGTTCCGGGTCAGTGCGACACCGCGTTGTTCGGCAGTAACACGTAGTCGCATTCACGAATTACGTTTCAGATTCCATTTCTGGGGGAATTCACCACTATGTGCTTCGGACAGGAGGCACGTCCGTGGGAGCCGGCCCTTTCAGGCCCCTGGATGTCCTCCACGTGGTCCGAGTCCGCGCCTCCCATGGTGTCCGTCCAGCCGGCACCTGCCGAGGAGGTGCGCACGGATGAGTGCCACCACCAGAACGAAGCAGCACCCGCACGACGACGCCCCCGACACCGGCGAGGCGTTCGAACGACTCGTGGGACTGCCCGACGGTCCGGAGCGCAAGACCCTCAGAGACGAACTGGTTCAGGCGTGGCTGCCCATGGCCGAGCGGATCGCCGTCCGGTTCAAGGGCCGCGGCGAGTCCCTTGAGGACCTGTACCAGGTGGCCGCCCTGGGGCTCGTGAAGGCCGTCGACCACTACGACCCGGCACGCGGCCACGCCTTCGAGGCGTACGCGGTGCCCACCATCACCGGCGAGATCAAGCGGCATTTCCGTGACCATATGTGGACGCTGCACGTGCCGCGCCGGGTCCAGGACCTGCGCAACCGGGTGCGGAGCTCCACCAAGGAGCTGTCACAGCTGACGCCGGGGCGTGCGCCCACCGTGCCCGAGATAGCCGACCACGCGCATCTGAGCGAGGGAGAGGTGCGCACCGGAATGGAGGCCCTGGAGTGCTTCTCCGCGCTGTCACTGGAGGCGGAGATGCCCGGCACCGACGGCTACGCGCTGGGGGACGCGATCGGCGGTCCGGATCCGGCGTACGAGGTGGTCGTGGACCGCGTGTCCGTCCAGCCCTGCCTGCAGCGGCTGCCGGAGCGCGAGCGGACCATTCTCTACCTGCGCTTCTTCGGAGGTATGACCCAGAGTCGTATCGCCACGCAGCTCGGCATCTCGCAGATGCATGTGTCCCGGCTGCTGAGCGGCTGCTTCGCCCAGCTGCGAGAGGAACTGCTCGCCGAAGCCCGCTGAAATCCCAGGTGTGTGCGTCTACTCCTGGGGTGACCCCGGAATCTGCGTCGGACCGTAGCGTTCAAGAGCCTCTTGGAGTTCGACGCGGATCTCGGGGGGCATTTCACCGTCCCGGCCCCAGAGGAGAATCAGTTCCGCGACCTGGCGGAGCTTGATGTTCGTGTGCTGGGAGACGTCCCTCAGCACCGCCCACCCCTGGTCCGGCGCCACCCGGCCGAGGGCGACCACCATACCGATGGCCTGGTCCACGATGGCGTGCGAAACGACCGCCTCCTTGAGCTGGCCGACTTCCTCCTCAAGTTCGAGGATCCGTTCGGTCTCGTTCTCGTCGGCGGGCTCGTTCGGTATCGGTGCCACGCCCCCATACTCGTCTTTTTGCCGGTCGCATGCCAGAGAAGCGGAGGGCCGTTCCTCACCTGTTTCCCTGCCCCGGCCGGGGTACTCGACAGGCCTACTCGACAGGCCCCGGAGGGCGTCCGGCCGGACACTGGGAGAGGACCGGTGGCCGCCGGCCGGGCGAGACCAGGACGCGACTGACATGAACGATGTGAAGACCCCCAGAGGCACGGCCGAGGTCGTGTCCACCCACTCCGTGTTCGGCGCACCCTGCTGGGTGAGCCTGACCAGCCGCGATCTGGAGGCCACGCAGGAGTTCTACTCGGCCGTCCTCGGCTGGCGCTGGCGGCCGGCCAAGCTCGGCGACCGGTTCCGGGTCGCGCTGGCGGAGAGCGTGCCGGTGGCCGGGATCGCCGCGGTCGCCTCGATGTGGCAGATGGCCGTGGCCTGGACGCCGTACTTCGCCGTGCCCAGCGCGGACGACGCCGTGGCCCGGGTGCAGGAGCGCGGCGGCACCAGCGCCGTAGGGCCGCTGTCCCTGCCGCCGGGGCGGGCGGCGCTGCTCGCCGACCGGGACGGGGCGACGTTCGGCGTCTGGGAGGGGGAGCTGATCTCCAACTGGGAGACCTGGCGCCGTGCCGCGCCGACGTTCATCCGGCTGCACACCCGCGACGCCTTCGACGCCGCCATGTTCTACGGCGAGGTCCTGGACTGGGCGACGGACCGGCCGGGCTGCTGCGAGGTCCGCTACGAGGGCGGGGAGGTCGTGCTGCGCAGCGGCGGGGACGTGGTGGCGCGGATCGAGTCGGGGGCACTGGAGGCCGCACCCGATCCGACGATCCGGCCGCACTGGCAGGTGCACTTCGCCGTCAGGGACGTGGAGGGGTGTGCGCGGGCGGCTGAGCTGCATGGCGGGAGCGTGTTGTCGAAGGTCGTCGACGAGGCTGTGCTGCGGGATCCGGACGGGGCGCAGTTCACGGTGACGCTGCGCGCCGACCGGTAGCTGGTCGCGCCCACGCGGCGCAGCCGCATGTCGATCACAGCCCCGCGCCCCTTCAGGACGTTGCGCGCGACGGTCTCGACAGGAGGACCAGGCTGCGGCGCTCGACCAGTACCCGGGCTGCCGCCTTGTGCTCCTGCTCGTCGGGCGGGCCCTGGGTCTCGGCCGTGTCGATCAGGGTCGTCCAGCGTTCGCCGTACGCGACGTCCGGCAGCTGGAACTCCACCGGCTCCCAGTAGGCGTTGAGCAGCAGCAGGAACGAGTCGTCCACGACCGGCCGGCCGCACCAGTCCGGCTCGGCGATGGCGTCGCCGTTGAGGAAGACCGCGAGGGAGTGGGCGTCGGGGCGGTGCCAGTCGTCGTCGGTCACTTCGTCGCCGTCCGGCTGCAGCCACACCAGGTCGGGCAGGGGCTGGTCGGGGTGGGTGGGGGTTTCGCCGCGGAAGAAGCGGCGGCGGCGCAGGACGGGGTGGGCGGCGCGCAGGGCGATGACATAGCGGGTGAAGTCCGCGAGGGCGCGCTGGTCCTCGGTGAGGCGCCAGTCGATCCAGGAGAGGTCGTTGTCCTGGCAGTAGGCGTTGTTGTTGCCCCGCTGGGTGCGGCCGAGTTCGTCGCCGTGGCAGAGCATGGGGATGCCCTGGGACAGCAGCAGCGTCACCAGGAAGTTGCGCTGCTGCCGGGCGCGCAGTCGCAGGACGGCCGGGTCGCGGCTCTCGCCCTCGGCGCCGCAGTTCCAGGACCGGTTGTGGCTCTCGCCGTCGCGGTTGCCCTCGCCGTTGGCGTCGTTGTGCTTGTCGTTGTAGGCGACGAGGTCGCGCAGGGTGAACCCGTCGTGCGCGGTGACGAAGTTGACGCTGGCGCGCGGGCGGCGCCGGCTGTGGGCGTAGAGGTCGGCGGAGCCGGTCAGCCGGGAGGCGAACTCGCCGAGCGAGCCGGGTTCGGCGCGCCAGAAGTCCCGTACGGCGTCCCGGTACTTGCCGTTCCACTCCGACCACAGCGGCGGGAAGTTGCCCACCTGGTAGCCGCCCTCCCCCACGTCCCACGGCTCGGCGATCAGCTTGACGCGGCTGATCACCGGGTCCTGCTGGATCAGGTCGAAGAACGCCGAGAGGCGGTCCACCTCGTGGAACTGGCGGGCGAGGGTGGCCGCGAGGTCGAAGCGGAAGCCGTCGACGTGCATCTCGGTGACCCAGTAGCGCAGCGAGTCCATGATCAGCTGGAGTACGTACGGATGGCGCATCAGCAGGCTGTTGCCGGTGCCGGTGGTGTCGTAGTAGTGCGCCCAGTCGCCGTCCACGAGGCGGTAGTACGAGGCGTTGTCGATGCCGCGGAAGGACAGGGTCGGGCCGCGCTCGTTGCCCTCGGCGGTGTGGTTGTAGACGACGTCGAGGATCACTTCGAGGCCGGCCGCGTGCAGCGCCTTCACCATCGCCTTGAACTCGTCGACCTGTCCGCCGCGGGTGCCGTGGGCGGCGTAGGCGTTGTGCGGTGCGAAGAAGCCGATCGTGTTGTAGCCCCAGTAGTTGGACAGACCGCGGTCGAGCAGTACGCCGTCCTGGACGTACTGGTGGACGGGCATCAGCTCGACGGCGGTCACCCCGAGGGACGTCAGATGCTCGACGATCGCGGGGTGCGCGAGTCCGGCGTAGGTGCCGCGCAGGTCCCGCGGGACGTCGGGGTGGGTGCGGGTGAGGCCGCGGACATGCGCCTCGTAGATGACGGTGTCGGCGTACGGCCGTCTGGGCGGACGGTCCTCTCCCCAGTCGAAGTGCGGGTCGGTGACCACGCCGAGCATGGTGTGCCCGGCGCTGTCCGCCGGGGACGGGGCGCCCGGAGTGCGCTCGAACAGGGAGGCGTGGTTGTCGACCTGGCCGTCCACGGCCCGGCTGTACGGGTCGAGCAGCAGCTTGGCCGGGTTGCACCGGTGGCCCAGGTCCGGGTCCCAGGGGCCGTGGACCCGGTAGCCGTAGCGCTGGCCCGGGCCGATGCCGGGCAGATAGCCGTGCCAGACGAAGCCGTCGACCTCGGTGAGCGGCACCGGGGTGTGCCGGCCCTTGTCGTCGACGAGGACGAGTTCGACGCGGTCGGCGACCTCGCTGAACAGGGCGAAGTTCGTGCCCTGTCCGTCGAAGGCGGCTCCCAGCGGATAGGGGTGCCCGCTCCAGGCGGGCACCCCTTTGCTCATTTCCTTGCGGCGCCGTCTTGCGGTCACCGGGCCTCCTCCAGGACTTCGTCCCGGGTGCCCACGGCGTCGGCCAGAGCCGTGACGGGCACCTCTCGGGGCACTCCGCGTGCCTCGCGCAGGCTGGGGGCGGGGGCCGCCGGCATGAGCGGGGCGCGGTCGCCGGTGCGGGCGCGCTGGGAGAACCAGATGACCTTGCTGCCGGTCTCGGTGGCACAGCAGCCCCAGCCGTCGCTCATCGCCGCGAGGTGCTGCAGACAGGCGCGCAGTTCGTGGTCCGGGCGCAGGGCGCGGTCGTTGTCGCCGATGGCGGTGATGAGGTGCTGGCCGTTCCACCACATCTCGATCGAGGTGTTCTTGTCCCTCGCATGCTCGTCGATGGCCCGCAGCAGCATCTCCGTGCCGTGGCGGACGGGCTCGACAAGGGTCTCCAGGTCCCAGTACCGGAGGTGGGCGGCCAGAATTCGGCTGACCTGACCCACCCGTTCGGGGCTGACTTCCACATCGAGGTGGTAGTAGCAGGGCACTGCGGTCTTCACCGTCGTTACCTCCTCACCGCGAAAGCTCCCGCTCTCCTCGCCCCTGCGGGACGGGCCCCGAGCACGGAGCGTGAGCGCTGGTCGCTTCTGAGTCACTCCAGGGTGAGTGCGGTACGCCATTCGTGCAACAGGAGCGCGCACCTGGGGTAGTTGAAGCTCCAACAGGACGCTGCGTCGTCGACCATGCACCATGTGTGAAGACCTCGATGCCCGTAACGGAACCCGTGCGTGTGCGCGCACGGGTTCCGCCCGACGGTCGGGAGACGCGTCATCGAGCAGCCCGGAAGGTGAACGGCGCCATGCTGCTACCGGCCAAAGCCGAAGTCGCCCGGCAACTGCGGCGGTACCGGGCCTGGGAGCGCGCCATGCTCGCGGCCCCGGCCGACCATGCGGTGCGCGCCACGTTCGAGGACGCCGGCTACACGCTGTGCGTGCTGATGGGGAAGCGCTGCGCGCGCGAGGCCGTGGACGCGGCGGAGCGCTATCTGCGCATCACCCTGGCGGCCTACCTCCGGGAGCAGGACGAGCGGCCCCGTACGCGCCCGGCGGCGCGGCGTGGCCCGCCGAGATCACGGCGGTGGCGTTTCCTCGCGGGGAGATAGCGCGCGGATCGGCGCCTTCCGGCGCAGTTGGATTCCCGGCCGGGCCTGGTGCCCGGCCTTGAGCACGGTGGAGGTGAACCATGGGCAGGACCAAGAGCAGGGCCGGTGCCGGCACCGGGACCATCGGCCGCATCCCGGTACGGGATGTGCGGCCGGCCGTGGAGTGCGGCCGGCATCCGGCGAAGGCGGTCGCGGGAGAGACCTTCGAGGTCTCCGCCACCGTGTTCCGCGAGGGCCATGACGCCGTGGCCGCCAATGTCGTGCTGACCGATCCGGACGGCCGTCCCGGCCCGTGGACGCCGATGCACGAACTGGCCCCGGGCACCGACCGCTGGGGCGCCAAGGTGACGCCGCCGTCGGTGGGCCGCTGGACGTTCCATGTGGAGGCCTGGAGCGATCCGGTCACGACCTGGCGGCACCACGCCCGGATCAAGATCCCGGCCGGGATCGACGTCGGGCTGGTCCTGGAGGAGGGCGGCGACCTGTACGAGCGTGCGGCCGCCGGAGTGCCCGACGACGCGGGGCGGGCGACGGTGCTGGCCGCCGCGAACGCGTTGCGGGACGACTCGCTGCCGCCCGAGTCGCGGCTGGCGGCGGCGTTCGCGGCGAACGTGGACGCGGTGCTGGGGCGGTATCCGCTGCGGGACCTGGTCACCGCCTCCGACCCGCTGCCGCTGCTGGTGGAACGCGAACGCGCCCTGTACGGCTCCTGGTACGAGTTCTTCCCCCGCTCCGAGGG
>NZ_JBHYJA010000068.1:0-43892 GCF_042740355.1 Streptomyces sp. NPDC059010 | reverse complement strand
GCCGGTAGTCGTGCAGGACCACCTCGCACATCGGCCCGAACGTCGCCACGAGCCCGTCCACGACCGGCCGCAGGGCGGCAACGATCGCGTCGCGCTCGGATTCCAGGGCCTGCTCGGCCGCCACGCCCACTCCTCGCTCCGCCCGGGCTCGACAGTTGCCCATCGAGCGACTCCTAGACTACACGTCCAATGTCTGTACTAGCAGTCCAGAATCTCTCGGGCCGCCACCCCGCAACCGCTCAACCGCTCAACCGCTCAACCCGCCACCGATCAGCCCGCCGCAAATCTTGACGAGCCGCGCGATGTTACCGGTAACATCAACCGCCATGACGCTGACGTCGGCACCCCCTCACCCCCGGGTCTTCAGCCCAGCCGCCGTGGTCGCCTCCTGTGTGGGCTTCGTGCTCATCGGCGCCCTCCAGGCCCTGTACGGTCCGGCGATCCCCGCCTTCCGCGAGGAGTTCGGGCTGTCGCCGTCGGCCGCCGGGCTCGGGCTGAGCGCGCACTTCGTGGGCGGGGTGGCGGGCGTGCTGCTCTTCGACCGGCTGTACGGCCGTATCGGCAACCGGCAGATGCTCGGTGCCTCGTATCTGCTGATGGCCGTGGGCGCGGCGGGCTTCGCGCTGGCCCCCGGCTGGCCGACGGCGCTGGCCATGGCGCTGCTCGCCGGGCTCGGCTTCGGCGGGATCGACTACGGCCTCAACCAGTTGTTCGCCGTCGGCTTCGGCCACCGCTCGACGGCCATGCTGAACATCCTCAACGCCCACTTCGGCATCGGCGCGATCCTCGGCCCCGCCCTGATCGGCGTGGTCGGCTCGGCGCACTACCCGGCGGTGTTCCTCGGTTTCGCGCTGGCCAACCTGCCACTGCTGCTGTGCCTGCGCGGCGTACGCGACCGGGCACCGCAGCCGTCGGGGACGCCCGGCGAGCCACACGACGGCCAGGGCGACGGCCAGGGCGGGGGCCACGTCGGCGGCGAGGGCGGCGGACAGGTCCTCGTGCGCAGTCTCGGCTCCGTGCTCGCCGTGTTCGTCGCCCTGTACGTCCTGCACGTCGGGATCGAGGCCGGTGTCGGCGGCTGGGAGCCGACCCACCTGGAGAGCGTCGGATACGGCGCCGGATTCGCCGCCACCGCGACCTCCGTGTACTGGCTGATGATGACGGTCGGCCGCTTCCTGGTGGCCCCGATCGCGTTGCGCCGCTCGGCCCAGACCATCATCACGGTCTCGTGT
Organism: Streptomyces sp. NPDC059010; assembly: GCF_042740355.1. Classification (NCBI taxonomy): domain Bacteria; kingdom Bacillati; phylum Actinomycetota; class Actinomycetes; order Kitasatosporales; family Streptomycetaceae; genus Streptomyces; species Streptomyces sp. NPDC059010. Next base: position 42,660 of record NZ_JBHYJA010000068.1, on the reverse strand, counting down.
GCGGGCATGACGGTCTGTCTGCTGCTCGCCGCGCTTCCGGGTCTGGCCCCGTACGCCTACGCCGGTGTCGGCCTGTTCATCGCGCCGATCTTCCCGACCGGCCTGCCCTGGCTCCACCGTGCCGCCCCACGGGCCCGCCGGGCCGGCGCCCTCGTCATCGCCGCCTCCATGGTCGGCGGCGTGGTGGCGGGCCCGGCGCTGGGCAAGGCCATCGAGTGGTCCGGCGTCCGCAGCGTCCCGCTCCTGCTGGGCGCCGTCTCGGCCCTGTGCCTGGCGGCGACCCTGTGGCTGATCCGCAGTACCCGTGCTCGCTGAACCACTGCCGAAGCCGTTCGCACCACAGTCGTCGGCAGCCGTTCGCACCGCAATCGTTCACACCGCAGTCGTTCGCACCGAAGGGAAGCTTCCGTATGCCCGCTCTGCCGGCTCTGCCCGCTCTGACGACGTCCGCCGACGGCTTTCTGCTGCACGGCGAGCCCTTCCGGATCATCTCCGGGGCGATGCACTACTTCCGCGTCCACCCCGACCTGTGGGCCGACCGGCTACGCAAGGCGCGGCTGATGGGCCTCAACACCGTCGAGACGTATGTGCCGTGGAACCTGCACCAGCCGGACCGCGACGGCCCACTCGTCCTCGACGGCTTCCTCGACCTCCCCCGCTATCTGCGCCTCGCCCAGGCCGAGGGCCTGCATGTCCTGCTGCGTCCCGGGCCGTTCATCTGCGCCGAATGGGACGACGGCGGTCTGCCCGCGTGGCTCGTCGCGGACCCCGGCATCCGGCTGCGCACCGGCGACCCGCGCTTCACCGAGGCGGTCGACCACTACCTGGACGTACTGCTGCCCCCGCTGCTGCCGCACATGGCCGCGGCGGGCGGCCCGGTGATCGCCGTGCAAGTGGAGAACGAGTACGGGGCCTACGGCGACGACTCCGCCTACCTGAAGCATCTCGAACAGGCCCTGCGTTCCAGGGGGGTCGAGGAGCTGCTGTTCACCTGTGACCAGGCCAACCCCGAGCATCTGGCGACCGGCACCCTGCCCGGCGTCCTGGCCACGGCCACCTTCGGCAGCCGGGTCGAGCGGAATCTGGCCGAACTCCGGGCCCACCAGCCCGAAGGACCCCTGATGTGCGCGGAGTTCTGGATCGGCTGGTTCGACCACTGGGGCGGCCCCCATCATGTGCGGGACGCGGCCGACGCCGCCGCCGACCTGGAGCGGCTGCTGTCCGCGGGCGCCTCCGTCAACATCTACATGTTCCACGGCGGCACCAACTTCGGCTTCACCAACGGCGCCAACCACAAGCACGCCTACGAGCCCACGGTCACGTCGTACGACTACGACGCGGCCCTCACCGAGTGCGGGGACCCCGGCCCCAAGTACCACGCGTTCCGCGAGGTCATCGCCCGCCACGCGCCCGTCCCCACCGAGCCGGTCCCCGTTGCGGCGCCCAAACTCCCGCTCACCACAGTCGAGTTGGACCGCCGAGCCGAGCTCCTGCGGCACGCGTCCACCCTGGCCGGGCCGGTCCGCACCGAGGACCCGGTGACACTGAACGACCTTGGCCTGCACGCCGGTTACGCCCTCTACCGCACGGCGTTCAAGGCGGCGGGCGACGGCCTCCTGCGCTTCACGGGCGGGGTCGGCGACCGCGCCCAGGTCTTCGTGGACGGCGCCCCCCTCGGCGTACTGGAACGCGAACGCCACGACGAGACCCTCCCCGTCCGTGTCCCGCGTCCCGGCGCCACGCTGGAGGTCCTCGTCGAGAACATGGGCGGCGTCAACTACGGCCCCCGCATCGGCGCCCCCAAGGGCCTGCTCGGCCCCGTCACCTTCAACGGCACCCCCCTGCACGGCTGGGACTGCCACCCGCTGCCGCTGGACGACCTCAGCGCGGTGCCGTTCGACCCGTCCGACGCGACCACGGCCACCGAACCGGCCTTCCACCACGGCACCTTCGAGGTGGACACCCCCGCCGACACCTTCCTCGCCCTGCCCGGCTGGACCAAGGGCCAGGCCTGGATCAACGGCTTCCACCTCGGCCGCTACTGGAACCGCGGCCCACAGCACACCCTCTACGTCCCCGCCCCGATCCTCCGCCCGGGCACCAACCACCTCATCGTGCTGGAGCTCCACGCCACGACCGACACCCGCGCCCGGCTCACCGACACCCCCGACCTCGGCCCGGAGACCGACTGACACCCCGCCCGCACCACCTGCGCGCCGCCCGCGGGTGCTCGCCCGCTGTCCTCGGACGCGACGACCATCCGGGATTGCCGCCCCGCCGCCCTGCCTATGCTGGGGTCCTGCCGGGGCGGACCAGCACCGCCGTGCCGACGCCGAGGAAACAGCCATCATGACCCGAAGCTCCGCCGACGGCCCTGCTCCGAGGGGGCGCAGCAGACGGAACTTCGCGGGTGCGCGGCCCGTGATGGACGATGTGGCGCGGCTGGCCGGGGTCTCCAAGCAGACCGTCTCCCGTGTCCTCAACGACCATCCGTCGGTACGGCCGGAGACCCGCGAGGCGGTCCTGACCGCCATGCGGACGCTGGGCTACCGGCCGAGCCGCAGTGCCAGGTCGCTGGCCAGCGGGCGGACCCGGATGGTCGGCGTGATCTCCTTCGACGCGGCCCGCTACGGGCCCGCCTCCATCCTGACCGCGATCAACACGGCGGCCCAGGAGGCCGGTTACCTGCTGAGCTCGATCGCGCTGGACACGGCCGAGCCCGACACGGTGGTCGAGGCGGTGAACCGGCTGTCGGCGGAGGGCGCGGACGGCGTGATCGCGATCGCCCCGCAGCTGTGGGTGGGCAAGGCCCTGGCGGACACCCGTCTGGACACCCCGCTGGTCGTGCTGGAGAACGGTCTCGACGCCGACACCCAGCAGGTCACCGGCGACTCCCGGACCGGGGCCCGCAAGGCCGTCGAGCATCTGCTGGGCCTCGGGCACCGCACCGTGTGGCACATCGCGGGCCCGACCGGCTGGACCTCTGCCGACCATCGGCTGGGCAGCTGGCAGGCCACGCTGGAGGCGGCCGGCGCCGAAGTCCCGGCTCCGCTGATCGGCGACTGGAGCGCCGCCTCCGGCCATGAGCTGGGCCGGCGGCTGGCCGGACGCCCGGATGTCACGGCCGTGTTCGTCTCCAACGACCAGATGGCCCTCGGTGTGCTGCACGCCCTGCATGAGGCGGGCCGCTCCGTCCCCGGCGACGTGAGTGTCGTGGGCTACGACGACATCCCCGAGGCCGCGCACTTCCTGCCCCCGCTGACCACCGTGCGGACGGATTTCGCGGAGATCGGCACGCGTTCGCTGCGTCTGCTGCTGAACCGGCTCGACGGCACCGCCGAGCCGCCCCCGGTCGACTCCCTGGTCCCGGTCGACCTCGTGGTCCGCAGCAGCAGCGGCCCGGCGCCGGGACACTGACGGCGCCCTCCCCCGGCCGGTGCGGGTCCCGGCCCCAACGCCCGCCCCGCCGCGAACCTCACCCGGTCCCGTCGCTCGCCGCCCGCCGCCATGCCGTCTCCCGCAGCAGGCGCAGCCCGTTCAGGCCGACGAGGACGGTGGAGCCCTCGTGGCCCGCGACGCCGAGCGGCAGGGGCAGAGTGCCGAAGAGGTCCCAGAGGACGAGGCCGGTGATGAACACCCCGGCGATGACGAGGTTCTGCGCGACCAGTCTCCGGGCGCGGCGCGAGAGGGCGACGGTGGTGGGGACGGCGGCCAGTTCGTCGCGGACGATCACCGCGTCGGCGGTTTCCAGGGCCAGGTCGGAGCCCGCTCCGCCCATGGCGACGCCGATGTGGGCGGCGGCCAGGGCGGGCGCGTCGTTGACGCCGTCCCCGACGACCATGACCTTGCGGCCCGCGCCCTCCCACTCCTTGACCGCGCTCATCTTGTCCTGCGGCAGCAGCCCGGCACGCACGTCCTCGATACCGGCCTCGGCGGCCAGCCGGGCGGCGGCCCGGGGGTTGTCGCCGGTCAGGAGGAGCGGTGCGGTGCCGGTGAGTGCGGTGAGGGCGGCCACGGTGGCGGCCGCGTCGGGACGCAGCCGGTCCGCGATGCCGAGCACTCCGGCGGGGGTACCGTCGACCACCACGAGGACGGCGGTACGGCCGGACTCCTCAAGTTCCCCGGCCAGTTCCAGGACAGCTCCCTCGGGGCCGTCGGGATCGTCGAGCACGCGGACCGGGGCGCCCACCTCGACCGTACGGCCGTCGACGACCGCCCTCACCCCGACGCCCGGCGCCGACGCGAAGTCCCGCGCGGTGGGCAGGTCGAGGTGCCGCTCGCGCGCGGCGTCCACGACGGCCCGGGCCAGCGGGTGTTCGCTGGGGTGCTCCGCGGCCGCGGCGAGCGTCAGCAGCCCGTCCGCGTCCACGCCGCTCGCGGGCAGCGGCCGTATGTCGATGAGGCGCGGTGTGCCCTCGGTGAGGGTGCCGGTCTTGTCCAGGGCGACGGCGTCGACCTGGCCGAGGCGTTCCATCACCACCGCCGACTTGACCAGCACGCCGTGGCGGCCGGCGTTGGCGATGGCCGACAGAAGGGGCGGCATGGTGGCCAGCACCACGGCGCAGGGCGAGGCCACGATCATGAACGTCATGGCGCGCAGCAACGCCTCGGAGAACGCCTCGCCGAAGGCGAGCGGCACACCGAACACGGCGAGGGTCGCCGCCACCATGCCCAGCGAGTAGCGCTGTTCGACCTTCTCGATGAACAGCTGGGTGGGCGCCTTGGTACCGGACGCCTCCTCCACCATCCGTACGATCCGGGCGATCACGGAGTCGGAGGCGTCGCGCTCGACGCGGACGCGGAGCGCGCCGGTGCCGTTGTGGGTGCCCGCGAAGACCTCGTCGCCCGGATCCTTCACGGCGGGCAGCGGCTCCCCGGTGATGCTCGCCTGGTCCACCTCGCTGGACCCGTCCAGCACCCGGCCGTCGGCTCCGACGCGCTCGCCGGGCCGTACGAGGACGATGTCCCCGACCGCCAACTCCTCGACGGCCACGGCCTGTTCGACGCCGTCTGGAGTGATCCGGGTGGCCGTGGCGGGGGCCAGGTCGAGCAGGCCGCGCACCGAGTCGGCGGTGCGGGCGGTGGCGAGCGCCTCCAGGGCGCCCGAGGTCGCGAAGATGACGATCAGCAGGGCGCCGTCCATGACCTGCCCGATCGAGGCGGCGCCGAGTGCGGCGACGACCATCAGCAGATCGACGTCGAGGGTCCGCTCCTTGAGTGCCTTGAGCCCCTCCCGGGCCGGCTCCCAGCCGCCCGTGGCGTAGGCCAGCGCGTACAGCGCGCCCCAGGTCCAGGCGGGTGCTCCGGCGAGTTGGAGGGGCAGCGCCGCCAGGAACAGCGCGGTGGCGGCGACGGACCGGCGGACCTCCGGCAGCGCGAGGAGCCGGGTGCGCCGCCGCGGCACAGCCGCGGGGCTCGCGGACACGGCGGAGGCGGCGGCCGACCGTGGGGTGAGCGTGGCAGTCATGCACTCCACAATAAAGGAACAGATGAAGACTCATTCATGTCTTCATGCTGACCTTCATGCCGGCCTTCAGCCTTCATGCCGGCGCTCACTCAGGCGCGGCCACCTCGTCCAGCAGTTGCGGGCCGTTGTTGCGGACGCTGTTGACGGCGGGCGAGACGGGCCGGGCGTCGAGGTGGCCGCCTGCCGGAGGGGTGAGCAGGGTGCGCAGGTCGTCGGTGGTCTCGTGACGCGGGTCGAGCCAGGCGTCGTAGTGGTCGGGGGTGAGCGCCAGGGGCATGCGGGGGTGGATGCGGCCGGCCGCGTCGGTGGCCTCGGTGGTGATGATGGTGCAGGTCATCAGCCAGGCGGCGGGGTCGTCGGCGTCCTTGACCGCCGGATCGCGCCAGTACTCGTAGAGGCCGGCGAGGGCCATGACCTGCCCGTCCTCCGGGTGGATGTAGTACGGCTGCTTGCGGGCCCTGCCCGACTCGGCGTCCTTGACCTCCTCCCACTCGAAGAATCCGTCGGCGGGCAGCAGACAGCGGCGTTTGACGAAGGCGCGACGGAAGGCGGGCTTCTCGTGGACGGTCTCCACGCGCGCATTGATCAGCCGGGCGCCGGTCCTCGCGTCCTTCGCCCACGAGGGCACCAGGCCCCAGCGCAACGGCCGCAGCCGGCGGCGCGGCGGCGCGCCCTCGCCGCCGTCCCGAGGTGTGCGCTCCAGGACGGCCCACACCTCGTCGGTCGGGGCGACGTTCCAGCTCGGCTCCAGGGTTTCCTCCGGGTGCCACTCGGCGACCTGGAACAGCTGGGCCAGGTCCTCGGGGCTGCGGGTGGAGGCGTATCGGCCGCACATACGGCCACTGTGCCACGGCGGGGCAAACCGGGCGGACCGGGCTGACCCTCTCCGGGATGTGGGAGCCGGCCGCCCACGGGTACCCGAGGGCTGCCCGGCGGTGAGCGCACCGCCCCCATTCCACGGAGGGATGTTTTCCATGACTCGGCAAGTCCGCGACGTCATGACGGCCGACCCGGTGACCGTCGAGCCGCTGACCTCGGTCCGGGCCGTGGCCCGGCTGATGCGCGACAAGGACATCGGTGCCGTACTGGTCATCGAGGGCGGGCGGTTGTGCGGGCTGGTCAGCGACCGTGACCTGGTGGTTCGCGCGATGGCCGAGGGCGGCGACCCGGCCCGCACGACCGTGGCGCAGGCGTGCAGCGCTGCTCTGGTCACGCTCGCGCCCGACGACGGCCTGGACCGCGCGGTGAGGCTGATGCGTGAACATTCCGTCCGCCGCATGCCGGTCGTCGACCGGGAACGTCACGCGGTGGGCATCGTCTCCCTGGGCGACCTGTCCATCGAACGCGACCCCGGCTCGGCCCTGGCGGACGTCAGTGCCGCACGTCCCAACCGGTGAGCGGTCTGCTCCGGGAGCCGGGAGTTTCCCCAGGTCGTTCTACGGAAACTCGGTGATGAGGTAACCGAACCGAATCCTCCCCGGACTCGTGAAGAAGATGAACCGCCGTGACCGCGGACACCAGGAAGACGATCACCGTCCACCGACCCGAGTCGGGCTGGGCGACCGCACGCCGTAAGCACGGGCAGGGCCTACGCACCGGCCTGCGCGCGAAGGCCGACGTCGACACGGAGCAGAGGAACCGGGGGCATGAATGGAACGTCGTGCGGAGCGGGGACTGACCCCCGGAGCGGCGCCCCGTCCCCTTCCCCTCACGGGCCACGGGCCACGAGCCCGTCCCGCCACAGGCATGTCCGCGGCGGCCGGGAGCCTTGGCGCCGACGCTGTGCCAAGATCGGGTAGAGCCGTGTCCCAGAGTGATCGCGGGGAGGTGAAGGTCCGTGGCCGGTGACGAGTTGCTGGGCGGTGGAGACGCCGAGCAGGAGGCCGAGGTCGAGCGCGCCCGTATCGCGCACGAACTCATCGCCGCGGTGCGCGACACTCCTCCGACCCAGGTGCCCCATGCGCTGGGCCAGGCCTGTGCCTCGCTGCTCCCGGTGGTCACGGGGCTGTCCGTGTCCGTCGTGGGCGACGGCTCGGGCATGGGAGTCGTGCTGTGTGCCAGCAACGACGTCGCCGCGCGGCTCGCGGAGATCCAGTACACCCTCGGCGAGGGCCCCTGTGTGGAAGCAGTCCGCCTGCGCGCGCCCGTGTTCGCCACGGACCTGACCCGTCCCCCGGCCACCCGGCGCTGGCCGCTGTACTCCGTCCAGGCCGCCAGGGCCGGCGCGGAAGCGGCTTTCTCCGTGCCGTTGACCGGCGCGGGAGACGCGCTGGGCACCCTCGATCTGTACCGCGACAGGGCAGGATCGCTGAGCGGCGACCAGATCCGCACGGCCATGCTGGTCGCCGATGCGGTCACACTGGCAGTCATCGCCCTTGATCACGCTTCTCCGAACCCCGAAGGAGTCGTAACGTGGCTGGCAGGAGCGGAAACAGACCGCGAGGAGGTGCACCAGGCCACAGGGATGATCATGGTGCGGCTGGGAGTGACCGCCGAGGAGGCACTGTTGCGTCTGCGCGCACGGGCCTTCGCACAGGGGAGCACCTCCACCGAAGTCGCCCGGGCGATCATCGACCGCACGCTGGACCTCGGCGATGACTGAACGGCCAGCACACGTGCCCACACTGCCGGGGAGGCGAGCATGAACCGCGAGCGACAGCTGGCGCAGGCGTTCGTCGCCCTGTCGGACACCTACGCGGCGGAGTTCGACCCGCTGCAACTCTTCCATCGACTGGTCCACACCTGCCGGGACCTGCTGGACGCCGACGCGGCGGCGGTGATGATCGCCGACGCCCGGGGCAGTCTGAAGTCGATGGCGACGACCGACGAGGAGGCCGCCTTCGCCGCCCTCCTCCAGGTACAGAACGGCTACGGCCCCTGCATGGACTGCTACCGCACCGGCCAGGCGGTGAGCGTCCCCGACATCGCCGTCGAGTTCGGGCGCTGGCCCAGACTGGTCAACGCCATGGGCGTGGCCGGATACGACTCACTACTGGCGGTCCCGATGCGGCTGCACGAGCGCACACTGGGCGCCCTCACCCTGCTGCGCCGGCGCGCGGGCCACCTGGGCGGTGACGACGTGCACCTCGCGCAGGCCCTCGCCGACTCCGCGACACTGGCCCTGATGCACTGGTCGACCGAGCCGGCCCGCGGCGACGACGTCATCACCCGTGTGCAGAGCGTCATCGCCTCGAAGGCCACCCTGGACATCGCCAAGGGCATGCTCGCCGAGTACGCGGGGGCCACGGTGCGCGAGGCCGGACGGCTGCTCACCGTCTACGCGCGGCACCATCACGTCCGCATCACCGAGACCGCCCACGCCCTGGTGACCCGCACCCTGGAGCCGGCCGCCATCCTGGAGGGACAGCCCCAGCTCTGAACCGCACGGGCGCAGCGACGGCGTTCACGCCAGCTGCGGCACGACCGCGACCGGGCAGTGCGCGTGGTGCAGCAGCGTGTGCCCGACCCGGCCGAGCTGCAGGCCGAAGTGGCCGTGCCTGCGCCGCGCCCCGATGATCACCAGGTCGGCGGCGGCGGAGCGGTCCACGAGGATCCGCCGGGCCGGGCCCTCCACAGTGGTACGGCGCACCCGGACGCCCGGGTGTTCGGCCATGGCCCCGGACAGCAGGGCGTCGAGCTGCGCCGCTGCTCGCGCTTCGTGCTCCCGGGCGGATTCCTCGGCGAGTGCCGGGTGCTCCACGCCGTCATGTGCGGGGCAGCGCCAGGCGCGTACGGCGTCGAGGGCGCACCCGCGTGTCTCGGCCTCGCGGAAGGCGAAGCGTACGGCCCGGCCTCCGGCGGCCGGGTCCCCGGCGCCGAACAGGATCCGCTCGTGCAGTCCGACCAGGCCCGTCTCGTCACCCCGGACCACGATCACCGGGCAGTGCGCGCGGGCGGCCACGCCCAGGCCGACCGAACCGAGGAGCAGCCCCTTCAGCCCACCTCGGCCGCGCTCCCCCGTCACCAGGGCGAAGGCGTTGTTGCCCGCGCCCAGGAGGGCGTCGACCGGGTCGGCGGGGACGATGTCGGTGGTCACCTTCACCTCCGGGTCGCGCCGTGCGGCACGCTCGGCCGCCGAGGCGACGATGTGCTCGGCCAGCACGCGCGCGGAGGGGCGTTGCCGCGCGGTCGACGGTACGGCGCCCTCGTAACGCTCCCAGAGAGAGGCGTACACCAACCGCAGCGGCAGAGCGTCGCGGGCGGCTTCGTCCACCGCCCAGTCGACGGCCAGCAGACTGGCGTCGGATCCGTCGACACCCACGACCAGGGGGAGTGTCATCACCCTCACCGCCTTCTGTCGGGCTGCCCCGCGGGACAGCCGGTGCTCTGATTTCACCGTCGCACCGGGCGGGGGGCGGTCACGAGAGGCGGATGGGCATCTCACGGGGACGTTCGGCCCGCGGCACTGGTCCGGGTGGTGCCGACAACTCGCCGTCCGGCTACTCGCCCGGTACCGGCACCCACCACGACAACGTCGTGCCGCCGCCCTCGCGGCTGCTCAGCTCCAGCTCGCCGCCCAGCTGCCGGGCCCGCTCCGCCATGTTGCGCAGCCCGCTCCGGCGGCCGTCGGCCGGGATGCCGACGCCGTTGTCGGTGACCGTGAGGCGGACCTGCTCGGCGTCGGCGGTGAGGGCGACGTCGGCGCGGTCGGCGTGGGCGTGGCGGGCGATGTTGGTGAGGGCTTCGGAGAGTACGGCGGCGACGTGGTCGGCGATCTCGCGCGGCACCCGGGTGTCCACCAGGCCCTCCATCCGGACGCTGGGCGCGAAGCCCAGCACCGGCGCCGCCTCGCCCGCGAGCCGCACGACACGCGCCCGCAGCCCGGCCCCGCCGGAGCCCTCGCGCGAGCGCAGGCCGAAGATCGTCGACCTGATGATCTTGATGGTTTCGTCCAGGTCGTCCACCGCGCGCACCACCCGTTCGGAGGCCTCGGGGTGCTCGATGAAGCGGCCCGCGCTCTGCAGGGTCATGCCGGTGGCGAACAGCCGTTGGATCGCCAGGTCGTGCAGGTCGCGGGCGATGCGGTCGCGGTCCTTGAGCACGGCGACCACCTCGGCGTCCTGGCGCCGCTCGGCGAGTTCCATGGCCACGGCGGCCTGGGCCGCGAAGCCCTGCAGCGGTTCGATCTCCTTGCCGGTGAACACCCGCTGGCCCGCCCCGCGGATCAGCAGGACGACACCGCGTATGCCGCCCTCCCCGGTGCCGACGGGCACGGCGACCGCGGGGCCCAGGCCGGTGAAGCGCGGGGGCCCGGCCGAGATCCTCCCCCAGCCTTCGGCCGGGGGGACCCCCATCTCGCTGTGCTCGTCGTGGGAGACATCCGGGCTGGTGACGGGGCCGGCCGTCGAGAAGGCCTCGCCGATCAGGCTTCCGTCGACGGGCAGCACCAGTCCGCGCAGCCTCTGCGCCTCGGGTCCGATGGCGAGCTCCACGCTGAGCGAGTCGGTGTCCTCCATCGGCATCGCGACCAGGGCCAGCGCCGCACCCGTGATCTCCCGGGCGCGGTCGGCGATCAGTCCGAGCACCTCGCCGCGTCCGCTGCCGGACATCAGGCTGTGGGTGATCTCCGCGGTCGTCCGCAGCCAGCGTTCCCGCAGCCGGGACTCCTCGTAGAGGCGGGCGTTGTCGATGGCGACGCCGGCCGCCACCGCGAGGGTCGACGTCACGGAGACGTCCTCCTCGTCGAACAGCGCCCCGCCCCGCTTCTCCGTGAGGTACAGGTTGCCGAAGACCTGCTCGCGGACCCGGATGGGGACGCCGAGGAAGGTGTTCATCGGCGGGTGGTTGGGCGGGAAGCCGTACGACGCGGGGTGCTCGGAGATCTTGGCCAGGCGCAGTGGCTCGGGGTGGCGGATCAGCTCGCCGAGGATGCCGTGGCCCTCCGGGTAGTGGCCGATCTCGGCGATCTGGTGCTCGGCGACGCCGACGGTGTGGAAGCCGGACAGCCGCTTGCCGTCGGGGCCGATCACGCCGAGGGCGGCGTACTCGGCGTCGACCAGCACCGCGGCGGCCTCGACGATGGTGTGCAGGGCCTGCTCCAGGTCCAGTTCCCTGCCGACCGAGAGCACCGCCTCCAGCAGGCTGTGCACCCGGTCGCGGGTGCCGCGGGCCGCGTCCAGCCGGGCCTGGAGCTCCTCCAGCAGCTCGTCCAGCCTGAGCTGCGGCAGCCGTATGCGGGCTTCCCGGGGTTCGTCGGGGCTTCCCACCTGCGTCTCCTCCGGTCCCGTGGGCGGCCGGGCGCCGGCCGCTCCGGACAAGGCTCACGCTACCGGCGTGCGCCGGGGGACGGTACGGAATCGGACCCGTCGGGGCAGCAGGTCCGGGGCCGCTCGCACGGTCCACCTGAGGGGCATTTCCACTCACGGGACGCTTGGGCCGTTCGACCCCGCCATGAGGACGGGCAGCATCTGCCGACGCGGCCCGACGCCGCTGGACGCTGGAGCCGCGTGGCGGCCGGAGAGCCGCACACCCTGGCCGCCGCCGAGCCGAGGAACGAGGAGCGCAGCGTCATGGTCCGTCACGTCCACTACTTCCGCGGGTGCCGTCGGGGCATGACGGACCCGCTGGGCGGCGAGGGCGCGAACCTGGCCGATTTGACGCGACGGTGGGCCGGTGCGGGCCGTCCGGGACCGTGCCGGGGCCCATCGGCCCTTGGCGTCGGGCGTGGCACGGGGGACAGTGGAGTCAGGAGCGGCACCGATCCCCCGCGGTGTCGCTCCGTGCGCAGGCAGACCCTGCAATGAGCGGCAACGCACCCCAACGGAAGCCCGTCATGGTCCACGACGACAGCCGGCCGGTCCTTCCGGGACCGCGCCACCGCATCGAGCTCGACGGCGCCGAGGTGCTGCGGCTGCCGGCCGGCGTGTCTGGTTGACCGGACGGTCGGCAACGCGTGCCGGGTGAAGACGATCCTTCCCAGGGTGCCCGTGACCAGGTCGGGCCGGATACGGATCGCCTGGTCCACCCAGGGCCGCACCAGCGCCCGGCAGCGGGCCAGTTGCGGATGACGATGTCCCCGTCGTCCAGGACGTGGGTACGCCCGGCCGGTGACCGACCCCGACGATCCTGCTCACCGCGGGCGCCCGCTCGGGCGGGGCCTGAACCGGGCCCGAGCGGCGCGGTGCGAAGGTGGTCGGGCCTCAACTCACACGGCCACGACCTCGTCATGGCGCTCGCCGCCCAGCACGACCTTGAGGGCGCCGGTGTCGGCGGCCCCCGCGAAGACGGCGTACGCCTCCTCCATGAGGTCGAGCGGGAAGGTGTGGGTGACCAGCTGCGAGGTGGGCAGGCGGCCGGCGGCCGTCATCCTCAGCAGGGTGGGCGTGGAGGACGTGTCGACCAGGCCGGTGGTGATGGTGATGTTCTTGATCCAGAGGTCTTCGAGGTGCAGGGTGGCGGGGGCGCCGTGCACGCCGATGTTGGCGACGTGACCGCCCGGCCGGACCATGCGGGTGCACAGCTCGAAGGTCTCCGGCACCCCGACCGCCTCGATCACGACGTCCGCGCCGAGCCCGTCGGTGAGGTCGGCGACCAGTTGCTCGGGCACCTCCCGGGCATCGGCCACCGCGTCGGCGCCCAGCCGCCGGGCGGCCTCCAGCCGGGCGGGGGCCAGGTCGACGGCGACGATGCGTTCTGGGGAGAACAGCCGGGCCGTGGCGACGGCCGCCAGTCCGATGGGGCCTGCACCGACCACGACGACGGTGTCTCCGGGCCGGACGTGCCCGTTGAGCACGCCCACCTCGTAGGAGGTCGGGAAGATGTCGGCGAGCAGGACGGCGTCGTTGCTGTCCATGGCGCCCGGCAACAGGTGCACGGACAGATCGGCGTACGGCACCCGGACGTACTCGGCCTGCGTACCGTCGATCAGATGGCCGAGGATCCAGCCGCCACCGCCCCGGCACTGGCCGTACGCCGCCTGCCGGCAGTAGGCGCAGCGGCCGCACGCGCTGATGCAGGAGACCAGGACCCGGTCCCCCGGCCGCACCGTCCGGACGTCGCTGCCGACCTCGACGATCTCGCCGACCGCCTCGTGCCCCAGGACGGTTCCGGGCTGTACCTCGGGTACGTCGCCCTTGAGGATGTGCAGGTCCGTGCCGCAGATGGTGACGGCACCGACCCGTACGACGGCATCGGTGGGCTCCTTGATGGCCGGGTCCGGGACCTCTTCCCAGGCGGACTGTCCGGCGCCGTGGAACACGTAGCCCTTCATGACACTCCTCACCCCACTCGATATGGCACGGAGCCCGGAAATCGCCCCGCTAGTCCAGGTTGACGCGGATACGGGAGGACCGCTCGGGCGGGTGCGGCCCTTCACGCACACCTCTCACCCACCCCCCTGCACTTCGGCGGCCACCCGCCCCGCCCACTTCTCGATCGCGGTGAAGTCCCGGAAGTCCCCGCCCTTCCCGGAGCGCAGGATCATCCCGGCCACCCACCCCTTCGCGCCCTCCTGGAGGCAGCCTCCGAAGGTGATGTGCTCCCTGGCGTCCAGCCGTGTCATGGCCTTCTTCACCCCGGGCACGGGCGGGATGTCCCGCTCGCCGGCCGAGGCGTCGAGCGGGCCGCTGCTGAAGAGCCAGAGCGGGCGTTCGGCGAGAGCCTGGCCGTGCCGCCGGACGAAGCGGCGGGCGTCCTTGTGCCAGCGCCCGGCGTACAGTCCGCCGCCGACCACGACGGCGTCGTACGCCGACACGCTCGCCACGGACCGGGCGGGCAGCGCGTCCACCGTCAGCCCGTCCCGGCGCAGGACGTCGGCGACGGTCTCGGCGATCCGAGCGGTCGATCCATTGGTCGTTCCGTAGGCCACCAGCACCTTGCGTGTCATGGCGGTCCGCCTCCTCTCACAGTCGGCGCAGCCATTCGTCGGCTCCGCCGAGCAGGGCCTGTTCGTCGGGCCGCAGCCGTGCGTCGTCGAGGCGCCAGGTGAGCCGGTCGACCACGGCGACGACGCCGTCGATCTGCCGGGTCATGGAGACGGCGATCTCCGTCTGGCTCCTGCGTGCCATCCGTCCGGTCAGGGTGGCGACCCCGTCCGTCACGGAGATGTCGACGGCGTAGGGCGGCAGCAGCGACAGGGCGCGCACCAACACCTCCTGGAGGATGTCGGCGCGGATGTCCGCGTCGGGCCGCAGGAAGACCCGGAGCAGGTCGCGCCGGGTGACGATGCCGACCAGGCGGTCCGCCTCGTCCAGCACCGGCAGTCGTTCCACGCGCCGCCGGACCATGGTGCGCGCGGCCTCGACGACGGTGTCGTCGGCGTGCACGGTGACCGGCGGTGCGGTCATCAGCCGACCGGCGGTACGGGCCCGGGCCTTCGCGGCCTCCCTTCGGGCGCCGCGCGTCAGCCCGGGGAGGCGCGGACGCCGCCCGGGCTGGTGCGGGTCAGGGGTGTGCGCCTGGTGGGCCACCAGGTCCGTCTCGGAGATGACCCCGATGACCTTGTCGTCCTCGTCGACCACCGGCAGCCCGCTGATCCGGTGGCGGGCCAGCAGCCGTGCCACCTCCTTGAACGGGGTGCCGTGCTCGGCCCGCACGACGTCGCTCGTCATCACGGAGCCGACCTTGTCGTGCCTCATGGCTGGTCCTCCTCAGCGGAGTCGGCGCAGACAGGGTTCGGGGGCGGGCGCGGCAGCAGGGGGATCCGGGCGTCGGGCGCGGTGCCCCGGCCCGGTGCCGCGAGGACCTGGTCGAAGTCCGCCTTGCACTTCGAGCATCCGGCGGATCGGCGAGGGGGCCCATGGGCTGTCCGGGGTGGACCGGGGACCGGTCGGTCCATGGTTGTGCGCTGGTCGTCCCAGGTGAGAGGAGGGGGTCGGTGATCGGCGGCACCGGCCCCCTCCAGCTGTGGCGGGCGGCGCGCTCAGGCGTTCCAGGCCCAGTCGGCGACCTCGGGCAGGTCGGTTCCGTACTCGCGGATCCAGGCGTGATGGCGGGTGCGGGCGTCGGCCATCTGCTGCCGTACGGCCGCGGCGCGGACGGCGAGGCCGGGGACGCGGTCGATGACGTCCATGACCAGGCGGTAGCGGTCGAGGTCGTTGCGGACGACCATGTCGAACGGCGTGGTCGTGGTCCCGGACTCCTTGTAGCCGCGTACGTGCAGGTTCTTGTGGCCGGTGCGGCGGTAGGCGAGGCGGTGGATCAGCCACGGGTAGCCGTGGTAGGCGAAGATCACCGGCTTGTCCTCGGTGAACAGGCCGTCGTACTCGAAGTCGCCCATCCCGTGCGGGTGTTCCTCGCGCGGCAGCAGCCGGGTCATGTCGACGACGTTGACGACACGGACGGCGAGGTCGGGCAGGTGGCGGCGGAGCAGCTGGGCGGCCGCCAGGACCTCCTGGGTGGGTACGTCGCCGGCGCAGGCGAGCACCACGTCCGGTGCGCCGCCGTTCTCCGTGCCGGCCCAGTCCCAGATGCCGGCGCCGCGCGCGCAGTGGGCGCGGGCGGCGTCCATGGACAGCCAGTCGAAGCAGGGCTGTTTGCCGGCCACGATCACATTGACGTGGTCGCGGCTGCGCAGGGCGTGGTCGGCGACGGAGAGCAGGGTGTTGGCGTCCGGCGGCAGATAGACCCGGACGACTTCGGGGCTCTTGTTGAGGACGTGGTCGACGAAGCCGGGGTCCTGGTGGGAGAAGCCGTTGTGGTCCTGGCGCCAGACGTGCGAGGTCAGCAGGTAGTTGAGGGAGGCGACGGGGGCGCGCCAGGGCAGCTGCCGCGCTGTCCTGAGCCATTTGATGTGCTGGTTGACCATGGAGTCGACGATGTGGACGAATGCCTCGTAGCAGGAGAACAGGCCGTGCCGGCCGGTGAGGAGGTAGCCCTCCAGCCAGCCCTGGCAGGTGTGTTCGGAGAGGATCTCCAGCACCCGGCCGTGCCGGTCGAGGTGTTCGTCGACCGGGAGGGTCTGCGCCTGCCAGGCCTTGCCGCTGGCGTCGAAGACGGCCTGGAGCCGGTTGGAGGCGGTCTCGTCCGGGCCGACGACCCGGAAGTCCCGGCGGGCCCGGGTGTCCTTCATGACCTGGTGCAGGAGCTCGCCGAGGATGCGGGTCGGCTCGTGCAGGGTGGCGCCGGGCTTGTCGACCGGTACGGCGAAGGAGTCCAGCGACCGGATGGGCAGGTCGCGGACGAGGAGCCCGCCGTTGGCGTGCGGGGTGGCGCCCAGGCGCCTGGCGCCGTCCGGGACACAGGCGAGGACGTCGGCGACGGGCCGGCCGTCCGGGTGGAACAGTTCCTCGGGGCGGTACGAGCGCAGCCATGCCTCCAACTGCCTCAAGTGCTCCGGGTTCTCACGCACTCCGGCGAGCGGGACCTGGTGGGCGCGCCACGTTCCCTCCACCGGCAGGCCGTCGACCTCGGCGGGGCCGGTCCAGCCCTTCGGGGTGCGCAGCACGATCAGCGGCCAGTGCACCCGCTCGGCGACATCGCCCTCGCGGGCCGAGCGCTGCATCAGGGCGATACGGTCCAGCGCCTCGTCGAGGGCGAGCGCCAGGGCGCGGTGTACGGCGGCGGGGTCGTCGCCGGTGACATGGAGCGGTTCATGGCCGTATCCCCTGAGCAGCTGGTCGAGTTCGGCCGCGGGCAGCCGGGACAGCACGGCCGGGTTGGCGATCTTGTAGCCGTTGAGGTGCAGGATCGGCAGGACGGCGCCGTCGTGCACCGGGTCCAGGAACTTGTCGGAGTGCCAGGAGGCGGCCAGTGGGCCCGTCTCGGCCTCGCCGTCGCCGATCACGCAGGCGACGAGCAGGTCCGGGTTGTCGAAGGCGGCGCCGTAGGCGTGGGCGAGGGAGTAGCCGAGTTCGCCGCCCTCGTGGATGGACCCCGGGGTCTCCGGCGCCACATGGCTCGGCACTCCGCCCGGGAAGGAGAACTGCCGGAACAGCCGCTCCATGCCCTGCGCGTCGCGCGGGACGTCCGGGTAGATCTCGCCGTAGCTGCCGTCCAGCCAGGACCCCGCGAGCACGGACGGCCCGCCGTGGCCCGGCCCCCATACGCACAGCGCGTCGAGTCCGCGCGCCTTGATGACGCGGTTGAGGTGGGTGTACACGAGGTTCAGGCCCGGTGAGGTGCCCCAGTGGCCGAGGAGCCGCGGTTTGATGTGCTCCGGCTTCAGGGGCTCGGTGAGGAGTGGGTTCGCCAGCAGGTAGATCTGTCCGGCGGCCAGGTAGTTGGCGGCGCGCCAGTGGGCGTCGAGGGTGCGCAGTTCGTCGTCGGAGAGTGCTGTGGCGTTCTGGTGGTGTTCCACCTCGGACATGGGAACGCTCCGGAGGTCGTCGTTGCTCGAACTACCGTGTTTTCAGGTGGAGTTGCTGTGCCTGCGCCCGGCGGTTCAGTCGTTCCACTCGGGCACGACGGCGACCGGGCAGGCCGAGTGGTGCAGCACGCCGTGGGCCACGCGGCCCAGTTGGAGCCCGAAGTGCCGTGGGCGGCGCCTGGCTCCGACGATCAGGAGGCCGGCGTCGCGGGAGGCGTCCACCAGGACGGTCCGGGCGTGGCCCTCCACGACCCGCCGGTGCACCTCGACATCGGCGGGCGCCCCCTGGAGCGCCTCCTCCAGGGCCTGCACCGCTTGCTGCTCATGCAGCCGGGCGGGTTCCCCGGTCTGCCGGGGATGATCGGTGCTTTCGCGTGCGGGGCACCGCCAGGCGCGTACGGCTTCCACCGGCACTCCGCGCCGCCGCGCCTCCTCGAAGGCGAACCGGAGCGGCGCCTTCTCGCCGACACCGACGACGACACGGCCGCTCGACGGAGCCCGGCTCTCGCGCGAGCGGGCCGGGCCGTCGCCCGCCCGGGCGTGGTCGTCACGGGCGCCGCCCCGGTTGTCATGGCTCCCGCGCACGACGACCGTCGGGCAGTGCGCGTGCCCCGCCACGGTCAGGCTCACGGAGCCCAGCAGCGCCTCGGCGACACCGCTGCGGCCGCGAGTCCCCGTCACCAGCAGGGAGGCGCTGCGGCTCTCCCGCAGCAGCACGTACTCGGGTTCCTCGGGCACGATGTCGGTGGAGAGCTTCACGTCGGCCCGACGGCGGCGGGCGCGCCGGGCGGCGCTCTCCACCACGTCCTGGGCCCGCACCCGTTCGGCCGGTTCGCCCAGGTCCTCGGCGAGCCGGTCTCCCTCGTACCGCTCCCACAGTGAGGCGTACACCAGCCGCAGCGCCACGCCGCGCAGTACGGCCTCGTCGGCCGCCCAGTCGACGGCGCGCAGACTGGGCCCGGAGCCGTCGACGCCGACGACGACCGGCAGGTCCACCGCCCTCACCGGTCCGCGCCGAGGTCGAGGACGATCCGTGCCTCGACCTGGCCGGGGCCGGGCCGGTCCTGGTTGGCCAGGGGCTCTCCGAAGCCTCGTACGGCCGCTGCCTTCATGGTTTGTGCTCCTCGGTCTTCCCGTGTCAGTGGTGCGGTACGACGGCGACGGGGGCGGTGGAGTGGTGCAGGACGGCGTGGGTGACGGGGCCGATGTGGGCGCCGATCGGGCTGCGGCGGATGCGCTTGCCGACGACGACCAGGGAGGCTTCGTGGGACGCGTCGACGAGGTGGCCGCCAGGGGAGCCGTAGGGGGACTCCTCGACGACCTCGACGTCCGGGAACTTCGTGCGCCACGGCCGCATGACCTCGGTCAGGGCCGTGGTCTCGCGCCGGGCCAGGGATCCGTGGAGTTCCATGTCGGCGGGCAGGCCGTAGGCGTAGTACGGCGGCGGGTTCCAGCCGTGCACGACCCGCAGTGTGGTGCCGCGGCGGGAGGCGGCGGCGTACGCGAACTCGATCAGTTCCTCGTCGGGGCTCTCGGTGTCGAGGCCGAGGACGACCGGCCGGAACCGGGTCGCGGCGGACGGGATGCCGGCGGGGTCCGCCTCGTGCTCGTCGGCGGCCTGCTGGTCGGCGCGGACCAGGACGACCGGCCGCTCGGCGTGTGCCACGACCGACAGTCCCACCGAGCCGAGCATGAAGCCGCCGATGCCGCTGAGTCCGCGCGAGCCTAGGGCCAGCAGTTCGGTGTCCTTCGCCGCGCCCACCAGCAGGTCGGCGGGCCGGCCGGACAGCTGCTCGATGATCACGTCGAGGCCGGGGTGGCGTACGTGGATGCCCTCCGCCGCGTCCCGGGGGATCCGCTCGGTCCAGTGCTGCCGGGTCTCGGCGCCGAGCAGCGGCGCCTGCGCGATCGGCGCCGGGACCGGCTCCCAGACGTGCACCAGCTTCAACGGCACGCCGAGCAGCCGTGCCTCGCGGGCCGCCCACTCGGCCGCGGCACGGCTCTCCCGCGAGCCGTCCAGGCCGACGGTGACGGTGCCGGTCATGATCCCCACCTCCAGAATCGGTGGTCCCGATTCGAGCTTCGTCCTCGGACACCGCGTGCGGCAGGGGCCGCAGGTCCCTGCAAGGGGCCGACCGGCCCTGGCCGGGTGCCGTCCGGCCCGGACCGGACGCGGCCGCTTCTCGCCGCCGGCCGGCCGGGTGCCCGTGCGGTGGGCCCACAGGGGAGCCCACCGCACCTCCTCCCCCACCGCAGCTCACTCTGGCCGCCCCGGGCGCCGGCCACCCGGTGCCGAAGGTCCGGGGTCGTAGGGCTGAACGGCCCTGTCCACAGGGCCCGTTGGGGTGCATGCCGGGCCGCCCCCGGTTCACCTCTCGCGGTGGTGGGCGCGCCGGTGGATCCTGAGGTCGGACAGCGAAGGGCGGCTGATGGAGCGGGGCGCGGGCGGGCACACGGCAAGGTGGCGCCGCCTGGTGCCCGGGGCCTTCGCCCTGCTCGGCTACCGGCGGACCTGGCTGAGGGGCGACCTGCTGGCCGGTGTCACCGTGGCGGCGTACCTGGTCCCGCAGGTCATGGCCTATGCGGGTGTGGCCGGACTCCCGCCGGTCGCCGGGCTGTGGGCGATCCTGCCCGCCCTCGGCCTGTACGCGCTGCTCGACTCCTCGCGTCTGCTGTCGGTCGGCCCCGAGTCCACGACCGCGCTGATGACGGCCACCGTGGTCACCCCGCTCGCCGCCGGCGACCCCGACCGGTACGCCACCCTGGCGGTCACCCTCGCCGTCACGGTCGGCCTGCTGTGCCTGGTCGCCCGGGCGGTACGGCTGGGCTTCGTCGCGGACCTGCTCTCCCGCCCGGTGCTGATCGGCTACATGGCGGGCGTGGCCCTGATCATGATGGCGGACCAGCTGCCCAAGCTCACCGGGGTCGGGACGACGGAGACCAGGTTCTTCCCCCAACTGTGGTCGTTCGCGAGCGATGTGACGGACGCCGACCCGGCCACGGTCCTCCTCTCCGCCGCCGCCCTCGCCCTGCTCTTCCTCATGGCGAAGTACGTCCCTGCCGTACCCGGACCGCTGCTCGCCGTGGTCCTCGGCACGGTCGCCGTGGTGGTCTTCGACCTGGACGGCCGGTACGGCGTGAAGGTGATCGGCGAGGTCCCCTCCGGCCTGCCCGGCCTCGCCTGGCCGGACTGGACGGAGGTACCCCGTCTCGTGCTGCCCGCCCTGGGCGTACTCCTGGTCGGCTACACCGACTTCATCCTCACCGCGCGGGCGTTCACCGGCCCGGCGAACGGCGAGGACGACGGCCCCCGGCTCGACGCCAACCAGGAGTTCCTGGCCCTGGGCGCGGCCAACCTCGGCGCCGGCGCCCTGCACGGCTTCCCCGTCAGCAGCAGCGCCAGCCGCACCGCGCTCGCCTCCTCGTCGGGCGCCCGCAGCCAGGTGTACTCACTGGTCGCGGGCGCGGTGGTCCTCGCGGTCCTGCTCTTCCTCAGTCCCCTGCTCACCCGCACCCCGTCCGCCGTCCTCGGCGCACTCGTCGTCTACGCCGCCGTCCGCATGATCGACCTCGTGGGCTTCCGCCGGCTGGCCTCCTTCCGCCGCCGCGAACTCCTGCTCGCCCTCGGCTGCCTGGCCGGGGTGCTCGCCCTGGACATCCTGTACGGCGTCCTCGTCGCCGTCGGCCTGTCGGTGGCCGAGCTGCTGACGCGAGTGGCCCGCCCGCACGACGCGATCCAGGGCGTCGTGCCCGGGGTGGCCGGCATGCACGACATCGACGACTACCCGCAGGCCCACACCATCCCCGGCCTGCTGGTCTACCGCTACGACTCCCCGCTCTTCTTCGCCAACGCCGAGGACTTCCGCCGCCGCGCCCTGGCCGCCGTCGACGAACAGAGCGATCCCGTCCGCTGGTTCGTCCTCAACGCGGAGGCCAATGTCGAGGTCGACATCACCGCGTTGGACGCCGTGGACGAGCTGCGCCGCGAACTCGCCGACCGCGGCGTCGTGTTCGCCCTCGCCCGGGTCAAGCAGGACCTGCTGGACGACCTCAGGGCGTACGGTCTCGCGGACGCCGTGGGCGCGGACCTGATCTTTCCGACGCTGCCGACGGCCGTGGCCGCGTACCGGAAGTGGTCCCGCGACCAGTAGGTGAGCAGGCCACGCACCGTTCGGGGACCCGTTCGGCCGGATCGGAGCCCAGTGGCCCAGCCCGATGGACCGAGTGGCCCATGTGCTGTGACGGGCGGTGGGCACACGCTGGCCCTGGAAGTCCCTGCACCCCGTCGGGAGGCACGCCATGATCACCACACCCGCGCCCACCATGATGCGGGCCCTGCCGGCCGAGCACCGCCTGCGGCTCATGCGCATGGCCCGCGAGGTGTCCTTCCCGGAAGGGACGCGTCTGTTCGAGGAAGGCGGGAAGGCCGACCGGTTCTGGATCATCCGCACGGGCACCATCGAGCTCGACATGCGCGTGCCGGGCCGTCGCCCGGCCGTCATCGAGACAATCCGGCACAACGAACTCGTCGGCTGGTCATGGCTGTTCACCCCGCACGTCTGGCACCTGGGCGCCGCGGCGACGACCCCGGTGCGGGCGTACGAGTTCGACGCGACGGCCGTCCGCGCGATGTGCGAGGAGGACCCCGACCTGGCCAACAACGTCACCCGATGGGTCGGCGACGTGCTCGCCCACCGCCTGCGCGCCGCCCGGACCCGGCTGCTGGACCTCTACGCCCCCTACGGAGCCGGCAGCCCGGTCTGAGCACCCGGACAGGTGACCAGGTGAACCCGCACGTGAGCCGAAGCGAGAAGGGAGCCATCATGCACGGCACCCCGCACATCGTCAGCGACGTCATGACCCACACGGTCGCCGCCGTCGGCCGCAGGGCCACGTTCAAGGAGATCGTGCGGCTGATGCAGGACTGGAAGGTCAGCGCCCTGCCCGTCCTGGAGGGCGAGGGCCGGGTCGTCGGCGTCGTCTCCGAGGCCGACCTGCTGCCCAAGGAGGAGTTCCGCGACAGCGACCCCGACCGGTACACCCAGCTGCGCCGGCTGTCCGATCTGGCGAAGGCCGGCGCGATCACCGCGGAGGAGCTGATGACCTCCCCGGCGCTCACCACCCGCCCCGACGCCACCCTGGCCCAGGCCGCCCGGATCATGGCGCACGCCAAGGTCAAGCGGCTGCCGGTGGTCAACCGGCTGGGCATGCTGGAGGGCATCGTCAGCAGGACCGACCTGCTCAAGGTCTTCCTGCGCGGCGACGAGGAGATCGCCGAGGAGGTGCGCCGGGAGATCCTGGCCCATCTCTTCCCGGCGCCGGGCTCCGCGATCCGGGTCCAGGTGCACGATGGAGTGGTGAGGCTCACCGGGCGGGTCCGGGACACGTCCCTGATCCCGGTGGCCGCCCGTCTGGTGCGGGCCGTCGAGGGCGTGGTGGACGTGGACTTCGAACTGGAGGGCCACCTCGACCCCTGGGCGGCGCGGTGAGCGGCGGCCTCGCCCGGGTGGGGAGGGACCCCGCTTGGGCCGGTCGGCCCTGGTACATCCGGGCCCGGCGAGTAATGATCGTCCCGGCGGGCCACCCGCGGCCCGTCCGCCGTCAGGGAACGGGGAACGAGAGGTCGTCATGACCGACACAGGCACCTTCACCGAGCAGAACCCGATCCGTGTGTTCCTGCTGGACGACCACGAGGTCGTACGACGGGGTCTGACCGACCTGCTCGACGCCGAGCCGGACATCTCGGTGGTCGGCGACGCGGACACCGTGGCGCACGCCCTCGTCCGCGGCCCGGCCCTGCGCCCCCACGTCGCCGTCCTCGACGTACGCCTCCCGGACGGCGACGGCATCACCGTCTGCCGGGAGCTGCGCAGCCAGATGCCGCACCTGGCGTGTCTGATGCTGACGTCGTTCGACGACGAGGACGCCCTGCTCGACGCCATCATGGCCGGCGCCTCCGGCTACGTCCTCAAGCAGATCAAGGGCTCCGACCTGATCTCCGCCGTCCGCACCGTCGCCTCGGGCCAGTCCATGCTGGACCCCGCCACCACGGCCCGGCTGATGCGCTCGCTGCGCGCCGACCCCGCCGAGACGCCCGCCGTCGCTCCGGAGCTGGCCGGTCTCTCTCCCCGCGAACGGGACATCCTCGCCCTGATCGGCGACGGGCTGACCAACCGGGAGATCGGCAAGAAGCTGTACCTGTCCGAGAAGACCGTCAAGAACCACATCTCCCGCCTCCTGGCCAAACTCGGCGTCCAGCGCCGCGTCCAGGCCGCGGTCCTGGCCACCCACCTCGAACACCCCGACACCGGCGACCACCACCCGTAGGGGCGGACGAAATGGCCGTAGGGGCGGACGAAAGGGCGACCATGCTGAGGGGCTCCGCCGCCGACCGCCCGAGTTCGGCCTCGCCGCCCGGGCGCGACGGTTCCGGGAAGGCCCGCTCCGGCGTTTCGAGGAGCTGATGGTCGCCAAGGGCTCGTGAACCGGTCGTCGCCATGGGCTCGTGAACCGGTCGGAGATCTGCGCGTCGGGGCCGGGCGGGGGCACTGGCACCGGGCTCACCGGCTGCTCGCCGTGGCGGCGATGGCCGGTACGACAGCCAGGGCGAGGATGCCGCCGGTGAGGGCGAGGACGGGGTAGCCGGCGGTGGAGACGACAAGGCCGGAGGCGAGGCCGCCGGTGGCACCGGCGATGGCGATGGAGACGTCGACCATGCCCTGGGTCTTGGCGCGGGTGGCCAGCGGCACGGCGTCGGTGATCATCGCGGTGCCGGAGACTAGGCCGAAGTTCCAGCCCAGGCCCAACAGGGCCAGCGCGGCCGCGAGGAGGGCGACGGAGTCGCCGGGCGCGGTCGCGGCGAGGAGGCCGGCGGCCAGCAGGGTCGTTCCGGAGGCGACGGCGATCCTCATACGGCCGTAGCGGTCGACGAGCCAGCCCGTCAGCGGTGAGGGCAGGTACATGGCGCCGACGTGGATGGCGATGACGAGGCCGGAGGCGGCGGTGCCGTGGCCGTGGTCGTGCATGTGCACGGGGGTCATCGTCATGATCGCGACCATGACGAGCTGGGTGAGGATCATCGTCAGCGCGCCCGGTATCAGCCCGGAACGACGGGCCAGTGCCGTCTCGGCCTCCGTGCCCTCCGCGCCCTCCGCCCGCTGCTGGACGTCGAGGCTCCGGGCGAGCAGCAGGGGGTCGGGGCGCAGCCATAGGGCGAGGACGAGGGCGGCCAGCGCGTAGGCCGCGCCGGAGAGCAGGAACGGCCCGGCCAGGGAGGGGATGCCGAGGGTGTCCGCGAGGTCGCCGGTGGGTGCGGCGAGGTTGGGTCCGACGACGCCGCCGAGTGTCGTGGCGACCAGGACGGTGGAGACGGCACGGGCGCGGTGGGCGGGTGCGGCGAGGTCTGCTCCGGCGTACCGGGCCTGGAGGTTGGTGGCGGTACCGGCGCCGTAGACGAACAGGGCGATGAAGAGCAGCGCGGGGCTGTCGGCGACGGCGGCGGCGATGACTCCCGCGCTGCCGACGGCGCCGGTCAGATAGCCCGCGGCGAGGCCCGGTCGGCGGCCCCGCGCCTGGGAGATACGGCCCACCACGACGGCGGCGAGGGCCGAGCCGGCGGTGAACAGGGCGCTGGGCAGTCCCGCGAGGTCGGTGGAGCCGAGCATGTCCTGGGCGAGCAGCGCTCCGACGGTGATACCGGCCGCAAGACCCGCCCCGCTTAGAATCTGGCTGCCCACCAGGACGGCGAGGACGCGGCGCTGTGCCACGGGCCGGGTGGATATGCCGGTGGGTGTGGTGGCTGAGGCGGTGCTCGTCACGGGCGGTTCCCTTTCCCTCTCATGGGCCGGCTACAGATCCCTCTGCCAGGCGGGCTACAGATCCCGCTCCTGGGCCGGCTACAGAACATCGATGACGAGGTAGCCGTCGATACGGCGTACGTGGTCGCCGTCGGGATCGGGCGGGAGCGCGTGGCCGAGGTCGGCGGCGCGGACCTCGCTGATCCACTGGTCGTGCTGGTACTCGTGGTTGATGAGGGTGGTGATCAAGTGGGTGGCGACGACGGTGAGTTGCGCGGGGGCGCCGACCCGGCCGGCGGCGATGTCCCCGATGCGGGCGTGCACGCGTTCGGCGACGGTGGTGCGGAAGTCGGTCAGTCGCCTGACCGTGGGCAGGGCGCCGCGGAAACGCTCGGGATTGGCCGAGTCCATCAGGGCGTCCAGTTCCGGGTCCGGGCTGGGCTCGGCCGCTGTGAGGTTGCGGATCATGAAGTGGGCGACATGGGCCTGGTGGCCCAGATGCCAGCCGATGGCGCTGGAGTTCTCGTGCGGACGCCAGGTCACCTCGTCCGGGGTGAGGTCCTTCCACAGTTCGTCGGTGTAGGCACGAGCACGGTCGTACTCGCGCAGCAACGCTTCTACCTGGAGCATGAGTTCACCTCGTCTGTGGTCAGGGACAGGACTGCGTGAGCCGCTCGCTCGGCGGCGGCCAGGGCACCCTCGATGTGCCCGGAGTGCTGGTCGGCCGTCTCGGTCGAGGCCCAGTGCAGCCTGCCGTCCAGCGCGGGCTGCTGGTAGAGGGGATGGCCGAACAGGGAGTGGTCGGCCAGGCGGTGGACGGTGGGCGGCGCGGTCCACGGCTCGCTGCTCCAGTCCTGCACCTGGAGCGTCTCGGGCTCGGCTGCGGCAGGGCCGAAGAGCCGGGCCAGCTGGGCGGTCACCGCCTCCTCGAATCCGGGGCCGACGGCCTGGGCCGCCGCGAAGCCGAACAGCGCGGCCGGCCGCCCGCCGGGGCCCGACATGTCGTGCAGCTCCTGCAGGGGGCCGGTTCTGCTGAACGCCGCTCCGGCGAGCCCTTCGTCGCGCCAGAAGGCGGTGGAGTAGCGGGCGACGATCTTGGCAACCGCCCCCATCCACACCGGGGTTGACCGGGCGAGGTGGCTCAGGTCCACGGAGAGTTCCGAGCCGAAGTCGATGTGCGCGAGGGCGAGTGCGGGCGGTACGGCCACGATGACGTGCTCGGCGTGTATCACCGTGCCCGGCGTGTGGACGGCGAGTCCGCCGGTGTCGCGGCGGTGGATCGCGGTGACCGGGGTGTCGAGCCGCAGGACATCCGCCGACAGTTCGGCCGCGAGCCCGTGAGCCAGGGAATCGGCCCCGCGCGCGAACCGACGGGCCGGCGCGTCGATCAGGTTGCCGGGCAGTCGGCGTACGCCGGTGGCGTCCTGGACGAGGGTGTCTCCCGCCAGATGCTGCTCGAAGGTGTCGATGCCGAGCCGCGTGGCGAGATCCGCGACGCGCCGCTCCCCGTCCCAGTACCAGGTGGCCCCCAGATCGAGAGCCCCCGGCAGGGCGGCCGCGCTGAGCAGCCGCCCGCCGACACGCTCGCGGGCCTCCAGGCACACGGTGTCGCGGCCGGCGGCGACCAGCGCGGCGGTCGCGGCGAGGCCTGCGATCCCGGCACCGACCACGACGACGTCGTGGCCGTGACGCTGGAGCATCTACGGATCCCTTTCTCTGCTGCTTCTCTGCTGCTCTACGGCGGCGGTCAGACGCCGGGAATGAGGACCATCCGGAAGCGGGCCTTGCCCTCTTGCTGGGTGTCGAGCGCCTGCTGCGCTTCGTCCAGCGGGACGGTCTGCACCTGCGGGCGGACACCGGTGGCGACGGCGAAACGCATGGCCTGTTCGGTGTCGGCGGGGCTGCCGGTCAGATGACCGGTGACGCTGCGCGCGCCCATGACGATCTTGGCCACCGGCAGTTCGAGGGGAGAACCGTCGAAGCCGACGACGGTGAGCCTGCCGTGCGGGGTGAGCCCGTCCAGCAGTTCCGCCAGCGGCCTGCTGCTGGAGGCCGTGGACAGGATCAGCCGCGCCCCGCCCAACTCCCGCAGCGCCGCGCCGGGTTCCTGCCGCTCGGTGTCGACGTAGTGCCGCGCGCCCAGTTCCTCGGCGAACGGGCGCTTCTGCTCGCCGCGGCCGATCGCCACCGTCTCGAACCCCATGGCCGCGGCGAACTGCACCGCCAGATGCCCCAGACCGCCGATCCCGAGGACGGCGACCCGGTCGCCGGGCCCGGCACCGGAGTGCCGCAGCGCGTTGAAGGTGGTGACGCCGGCGCATCCGAACGGCGCGGCCTCCGCCGCGGACAGGCCCTCGGGGATCCGGGCGAGCGTGGCGGCGGGCACCGTGAGGGTGCTCGACCAGCCGCCGGTGTACGACAGGCCCGGCACCTTCCGCTCCGGGCAGTGCACGACATCGCCGGTACGGCAGGCGGAGCAGTGCCCGCAGCTGCCGCCGAACCAGCCGACGGTCACCCGCTCCCCCACCTCCCGCCCCTGCACCTGCGGGCCCAGCTCCGCGATGACACCGGCGACTTCGTGGCCCGGAGTGACCGGGAAGCCGGTTGCCGGAGCGGGATTGCGGACCGTACCGATGTCGGCGCCGCAGATGCCGGTCGCCTCCACGTCGATACGCACCTCGCCGACCCCGGGGGGCCGCTCCCGCATCGGGACGACCTGTACGGCAGCTCCGGGTTCCGCCACCTGCGCGGCCCGGTGAATACGGTTGGCGTCCTGAGTCACGAGAATCTCCCCTGGAAAGGAAAAAGGGACGCGAATATCCACACTCCAGGGAATATCGCGCGCATGGCTCGGCCTGCACCGTAAGGCGCCCCAGGGCGGTCCCGGTAGAGGATCATGGTGAATGGGGGTATAAATAACGGCTATATCCAGGAGGGGAGGAGGGGAGCAGCAGCATGAACATCGAAGGACTTCGCTACGCCAGGGCCGTCTCCAGGACGAAGTCGTTCAGTGCGGCCGCCCGGGCCTACGGGGTCACCCAGCCCGCCCTGTCCAACGGCATCGCACGGCTGGAGCAGGAACTCGGCGTGACGCTGTTCGAGCGCTCGCCGCGCGGGGTCAGGCCGACTCCTGACGGTACTCGGATCCTGCCCATGATCGACCAGGCCCTCGACGCCCTGGACTCGGTGGTCGCCGAGGCGCAGCGGCTGGCCCACCCGGCCCCCGACACGATCCGTATGGGCGTCTCCCCCCTGATCGGCGCCGACCTCGTCGCCCGCGCGTTCGACGCCGCCCGCAATCTGGATCGTCCGCGCGACCTGGTCCTGCGCGAGGCCGATCTCGCCCACTTGCGCGAGGACCTCCAGGCGGGCCGGCTGGACATCCTTCTCGTGCCCGCCGTGCAGGCCATGCCCACGTTCCGGCACCGGGTCATCGCCCGCGAGCCGGTGGTCGTGATCGACCCCGCCGACTCCCGGACCCGGAGCCCGGTCGAGCTGCAGGCCGCGGCCGACGCCGCCTACATCCTCGTGCCGGACAGCTGCGGACTGACCACCTTCACCACCGAGCTCTTCCGCAGCCACGACCTGGCGCTGCGCACCTACCCCGGCGAAGCCTCCAACTACCGCGTGCTGGACGAGTGGGCGCGGATGGGCGTGGGTGCCGCACTCCTGCCCCAGTCCAAGATCACACACGACCACGGCGGCTCCCGGCCCCTCGTCCGGGCCGGACATCCCGTCGAGATCACCTACGAGGCCGTCTGGGACAACGGCACGCCACTCGCGGCCGACCTGGAGGACTTCGTCGCGGCGCTCACCGAGCAGGGCACTGAAAGCACGGGTGATTGACAGTGATTGACAGTGGTTATGGCTCTATAACTCCGACGCCACTACCGGGCCCGAGCGCGGGAATCCAACATCCGGGCCATGACATATCTCGAAATAACCCTGACCATGGACAAGTCCCGGCGTGTCGAAGCAGCGGCCGTTTACGACCGGTACAAGAAGCCTTTCCTCAACGGCATTCCGGGGGCCGTCTCCAAGGAGCTCCTGGTGCGCGACGAGGACGTCCAGGTACTGCACGGCTTCTCGTCCGCCGAGCACGGTCTGAGCGCGGCATATCCGACCGTCAGACGCCCAACGCGGCGCGGACGGCCTTGACCCGCTCCTCCGTGAACACCCCGCTCTCCAGCAACGGCAGGATCGACAGCACACCCCCCGACGAGCCCCAGCTCCCCTCGTCGATCACCCGGAAGTTGACCCACCAGGCAGGCGCCGGCTTCTCCAGCCCGCACGCCGCCGCCAGCGCACCCAGGACGCGTTCGATGACCTCGGCCCGAACCTCCGGCTGCCAGGCGGCGTCCATGACGGCGAGGTCGATCACCATCACATCGAGCTCCGGGTCCGCGTCCGCCAGCAGCCGGCCGCCGATGGCCATCATGTCCCGCTCACGCTCGACGAAGTGCACCTGGAAACCGGCCCGGGCAGCCGGAGCGTGCCGGCCCACCTCGGGCACCAGCACCGCGTCCGTCAGGGTCTCGGCCAGCTCATGACGCTGTTCCAGGCTCAGGCGCCCCTTGGGGGCGTTCACGGTGATGATCGTCATGGCAGTCTGCCTCCTATGACAGTTGTTATAGGAGCAGGTTACACGCCTCTATAACGACCGTCATAGCTAGCTGGAGCAACGCGGTGACCGTCGGCACGCGGGACACCAGATGACACATCGGTCTCCGCCCAGCAGGCCGACACGAAGACTCAGCTCCCGGCGTCGACGACTCCCCGATCCTCCATGTCGGAGCACCTCAGAGCGAGGGCCGCGATGTCATCGTCGAGCCGTCCGCCGCTGTGGTAGAGCAGATCCCGGTGCAGCCGGTCGAGCAGTTCGCGGGGCTGCTCCTCGCCCTGCCGCCGCATCCAGTCCGGCAGCGGGAAGAACTGGCCGGCGTGGTCCCGGGTCTCCGATACGCCGTCCGTGTAGAGCAGCAGCTGGTCCCCCGGGGCGAAGGCGACGACGTCGACCCAGTAGCGGTCACCGATGAGCGCCGCGAGGTTGAGGGGCGGGGAGGGGATGCTGGGCTCCAGGACCCGGACCTTCCCGCCTTGCGCGATCAGCGGCGGGGGATGCCCGCAGTTGAGCAGGCGTACGTGGCCGCCGCCGTGCGGGATCTCGGCGAGGAGGGCGGTGGCGAAGTGCTCGGGCTGGTCGTGGGTGGGGAACGCGGCGCTGTGGCGGGTGATGGTGGTTTCCAGGCGCTGGATGATCGCTCGCAGGTCGGGCTCGTCGTACGCGGCCTCCCTGAAGCAGCTGATCACCGCCGAGGCCGCCCCCACCGCGGACAGACCCTTGCCCCGCACGTCCCCTATGAGCAGCCGGACCCCGTGCGGTGTACCGATCGCCTCGTAGAAGTCGCCGCCGATCCGGGCCTGTTCCTGGGCCGCCAGGTACAGCGACTCGATCTCGACGTCCTCGATGCGGCGCGGCAGCGGGCGCAGCAGCACCATCTGGGCCGCGTCGGCGACGAGCCGGACCTGGAAGAGGATCTCTTCCCGCTGAAGTCGGACATGACTGCCGTACGCGGCCGCCAAGGTGACGGCGACGATCGCGGCCGCCGTGTACTGGGTCCCCAGATCGGTGTAGAAGAAGCTGAGGACGATCATGGTGAGCAGGCAGAACGCGCCCAGCAGGATCGTGGGGAGCACGGGCCACATCGCGGCGGCCAGGGCGGGCGCGGCGGGCAGAAGGCGGCTGACGGCGATCTCCCTGGGGGTGGAGAACGCCAGGCCGGCAATGAGGACGGTCAGGATCACGGGTGCCAGCCGAGCAGCTTCCCATCGGCCGCTGTAGGCGGGGCGACGGTGCCGCAGCCGTGCAGACATGACCACAAAATGCATCATATCGACCCGAGCGGATATCGAGCGCGCCCGAGGCCGACCGGGCAAGGATCGAGTGGGCGGGCCCTGGCCACCTCGGATCACCGATGTTAAAAAGGTCGCATGGCGAACCGTTTCGCCCGTTTTAAGCACCTATCGGCCAAGCGAATGATCAGCAAGAGCCCGCGAAGCGTGGCCGGGCAGGTGCTGGTTTTCCAGGTGGCTCTGGTAGTGCTGCTCGTGGCCTTCGGCGTCATCGCCCTCGTCCTGCAGTCGGAGCGGGACACCAGCGCCGAGGCCAGGCGCCGCTCCACGGCCGTGGCACAGACCTTCGCGCACGCACCGGGCGTCCTGGAGGCGCTGCAGGCACCGGACCCGAGCAAGATCCTCCAGCCGCTCACCGAGAAGGCACGCCGGGCCGCCGGCGTCGACTTCATCGTGGTCATGGACACCAAGGGCATCCGCTACACGCACCCCTTGCCGGAACGGATCGGAGGGCGGTTCGTGGGCGAGATCGGGCCGTCGCTGGCGGGGAAGGTCTACGTGGAGAGCGTCGACGGCCCGCTCGGTCGCGAGGTACAGGCCACGGTCCCGATCAAGAACGCCGACGGCAAGGTGGTGGCCCTGGTCTCGGCCGGGATGAAGGTCAAGAACGTCGAGAGTCAGGTGGACCGGCAACTGCCGATCATCCTGGGCGCCGGGGCCGGAGCGCTCGTGTTGTCCACCGGTGTGACGGCGCTGGTGGGCAGGCGGCTGCGGAGGCAGACACACAGCCTGGCCCCGACCGAGATGACCCTGATGTACGAGCACCACGACACGGTGCTCCACTCCGTCCGGGAAGGCGTGCTGATCGTGGCCGCCGACGGGCGGGTGATGCTGGCGAACGACGAGGCCAGACGGCTGCTGGAGCTGCCCCCGGACGTCGAGGGACGGCTCGTCTCGGAACTGCCGGACCTCGATCCCGAGATGAAGGAGCTGCTCACCTCCGGCCGCGAGGCCTCCGACGAGGTGCATCTCGCCGGAGAGCGGCTGCTCGCGGTCAACCAGCGGCCCACGGACCGTAAGGGCGGCCCCAAGGGAACGGTGGTGACGCTGCGCGACTCCACCGAACTGCAGACGGTGACCGGCAGGGCGGAGATGGCACGGGAGCGGCTCAGGCTGCTCTACGACGCCGGACTGCGCATCGGTACCACCCTGGACGTGCTGCGCACCGCCGACGAGTTGGCGCGCGTCCCCGTCCCCCGCTTCGCGGACTTCGTCACCGTGGACCTGGCCGACGCCGTCCTGCGCGGCGAGGAGCCGGCGCCCACGGCGACGGACATGCGACGCGCGGCCGTGTGCGGAATCTGGGAGGACCATCCGCTCTCCGAACAGGGCCGGCTCTTCGACTATCTCCCCTCCACACCCCAGGCGCGCGGTTTCGGCAGCGGCCACTCCCAGCTGGTGAGCGATCTGCCGACCGCCGCGGGCTGGCGTGTGCAGGACCCGGAGCGCTCCACAGCGATCATCGACTACGGCATCCATTCCCTCATCACCGCCCCCATCCAGGCCCGTGGCGTCGTGCTGGGCATCGCCAACTTCTGGCGCGCGCAACACCATGAGCGTTTCGACGAGGAGGACCTGTCGCTGGCGGAGGAACTGGTGGCCCGGGCCGCGATCAGCATCGACAACGCCCGCCGCTACACCCGTGAGCACACCCTGGCGGTCACGCTCCAGCGCAGCCTGCTGCCGCAGGCCGTGCCCGAGCAGAACGCCCTCGACATCGCCTACCGCTACCTCCCCGCCCAGTCGGGCGTGGGCGGCGACTGGTTCGACGTGATCCCCCTGCCGGGGAGCCGGGTGGCACTGGCCGTCGGCGACGTGGTCGGGCACGGCCTGCACGCCGCCGCCACGATGGGACGGCTGCGGACCGCGGTGCACAACTTCTCCACCCTCGATCTGCCGCCCGACGAGCTGCTGAGCCATCTGGACGACCTGGTCGGCCGTATCGACCAGAACGAGGCGGCCGAGAGTGCCGCGGGCGTCGTGGGCGCCACCTGCCTCTACGGCATCTACGACCCCGTGACGCGCCGCTACGTCATGGCGCGTGCGGGGCATCTGGCGCCCGCGCTGGTCCGGCCCGACGGCACGGTCACCTTTCCGGACGTGCCGGCCGGTCCGCCCCTCGGCGTCGGCGGCATGCCGTTCCAGACCGCGGAGCTGTGCCTCGCGGAGGGAACCCAGCTCGTCCTGTACACCGACGGCCTCATCGAGGACCGCAGGCGCGACCTGGACGCGGGCATGGAACTGCTGCGGGACGCGCTGGCGGGCCACCCCGGACGGCCGCCCGAGGAGACCTGCCAGGACGTGCTGGACGGTCTGCTCCCCGAGCGCCCCAAGGACGACGTCGCCCTGCTCGTGGCCCGCACGCGGGAACTGCCGCCCGACCGGATCGCCGACTGGGACGTCCCGGCGGACCCGGCGGCGGTCGGGGAGATGCGCGAGGCCGTGTCCCACCGGCTCGAAGCATGGGGCCTGTCGGAGTTCGGCTTCACCATGGAGCTCATCCTCAGCGAGCTCATCACCAACGCCATCCGCTACGGCGCCGAGCCGATCCATGTGCGGCTGATCCGCGACCGCAAGCTGATCTGCGAGGTGGCCGACGGCAGCAGCACCTCACCGCATCTGCGGTACGCCGCGACGACGGACGAGGGAGGCCGGGGCCTGTTCCTGGTCTCGCAGATGGCTGAGCGCTGGGGCACCCGGTACACCCCGCAGGGCAAGGTGATCTGGGCCGAACAGGCCCTGCCCGAGGTCGACCAGCAGCCCGGCCCGACGCCCTAGGGGTGAAGGCGGGGGTGTGCCTGCTCAGAACGCCGAGTTGGCGAACCAGTGGGCCAGCAGGTCCTCGTCCCCCTCGTGAGCGAGGACGTCTGCCTCGTAGGGCAGCCGGCCGTAGAGGAGCAGGAGCAGGTCGGCCGCGGTTCCCTGGACGGTCGCGTCGGCGGGGGCCTCGGCCGGGTGGGCCGTTTCGAGCCCGAAGCCGTCGGGGCGCAGGCGGACGACCCACGCCTCGTCCCCGTCGGTCGTGCGGAAGCGGATGGTCCTGTCGGGGCCGCGCAGCTTGGCCACCTCGGGGGCGAAGAAGGTGGCGAAGGGCAGATTGACGAGGAACTCGTCGATCCCGTCGGCCGCGACGAGGCGGTCCATCGCGGGCCGGAGTCCGAGTGCGAGCTCGGCGTCGGCCCGATGCAGCAGCGTCTCGAAGAGCATCCGCCGCGCCCAGAACCGGGCGTGCTGATCGGCGCCCCAGGCCCACATCGGCTGGTTCGGCTCGATGCCCGCGAAGGCCTCCGCGGCCACGGTCGCGCTCTCGGCCAGCCAGTCGGCGTATCCGTCCTCATGGTCGGGGAGCCGAAGGTCCACCTCACGCGTCCGCGGGGGTTCCTGGATGCGCGCACGCAACAGCACCGAGAACCAGCGCTGGACGCTTCCGGCGTGTTTGACCAGGTCGGCCAGTGTCCAGCCGGGACAGCTGGGCACCTGTGCGGCCAGGTCGGCACCTCTGACCACCGCGACGAAGCGGGCGGTCTCCGCCGCGACCGCCGTGCGGTGGTCGACCGCGGTGACGGCGGACGCGTGGTCGGTGTGGTCAGAGGTCTTCATCATGCATGCCTTTCGGGGAAGCCGCTGCCGGCCATGGGTTTCGATGATTCTCAGGCGTCGGCGAGCCGGCCCGGACCGGGGACGGTACGGAATCGGAAGGGCTCCGGGTCGCGGCCGGGCTGGATGAACCAGCACTCCCCGGTGCCGTCTCCGGTGACGATCCGCAGCACTGTATCCGCCACGACCTGAGCCGGGATGATCGGCAGTCCCTGGCCGGAGAGCATGTCGCGCAGCGGATCGATGATCCGTGACTCCGCGAACCCGGGGCAGACGGCGTTGAAGCGCACGTTCTCCGGCGCGAGAGCCGGCCCCAGGGAGCGGGCAAGCCCTACGACCGCGTGCTTGTTTGCCGCGTAAAGGGGATCAAGCGGTACGGCCGCCAGACCCGCCAGGGACGCGGTCGCCACGATCGCCCCTCCCCCGCGGGCCCGCAGGGCGGGCAGCA
This sequence comes from Streptomyces sp. NPDC059010, assembly GCF_042740355.1. Lineage (NCBI taxonomy): Bacteria > Bacillati > Actinomycetota > Actinomycetes > Kitasatosporales > Streptomycetaceae > Streptomyces > Streptomyces sp. NPDC059010. The sequence continues at coordinate 7,195 of NZ_JBHYJA010000068.1, read as the reverse complement.
CCGCGTGGGTGCCGAAGACCACGCCGTCGAGGTTGGCGCCCATCGCGCGCCGGTAGCGGGCCAGGTCGAAGTCCTCGCCGAGGCCGAATCCGGTCGCCACGCCGGCGTTGAGCAGGGCGATGTCGACACCGCCGCACTCCTCCTGGGTGAAGTCCACCAGCGCACGGTTGGCGTCGGGGTCGGAGACGTCGCAGGCGCGGAAATGGCCGCCGACCATGTCGGCCACCTCGCGGCCGCCCCGCGCGTCGAGATCCGCGACGACCACACGCGCCCCTGCCTTCGCCAGCGTGAGTGCCGTGGCCCGGCCCAGTCCGCTGGCACCGCCGGTGACGATGGCCACCTTGCCGCGGAGCGCGGCGCCGTCCGTCTGCTCCGGCCGGGCGACGGTGTCGCCGGCGACGGCGGTCATGCGAGCTCCAGCACGAGCTTGCCGGTGTTCTCCCCGCGGAAGAGCATCCCCAGAGTCTCGGGGAAGTCGTCCACGCTGCCCGTCACCACATGTTCCTTGACCTTGACGCGGCCGGCGCCGATCCAGGCGGAGATCTCCTGCGCGGCCTGCGCGTAGCGCTTGGCGTAGTCGAAGACGACGAAGCCCTCCATGCGGGCGCGGCGCACCAGCAGCGAGAGGTAGTTGGAGGGGCCCTTGACGGGCGTGGCGTTGTTGTACTGGCTGATCGCCCCGCAGACCACGACGCGCGCGTGCATCGCGAGCCGGGTCAGGGCGGCGTCGAGGATGTCCCCGCCGACATTGTCGAAGTAGACGTCGATGCCGTCGGGGGTCTCCCGGCGCAGGGCCTTCCTGACGTCCTCGGCGCGGTAGTCGATCGCCGCGTCGAATCCCAGTTCGTCGACGAGCATGGCGCACTTCTCCGGCCCTCCGGCGATGCCCACGACCCGGCACCCCTTGGCCTTCGCGATCTGGCCGACGATGGTGCCGACGGCCCCGGCCGCGCCCGACACCACGACGGTCTCACCGTCCTTCAGCGCCCCGACGTCCAGCAGACCGAAGTAGGCGGTCATGCCGGGCATGCCCAGCGCGCCGAGGTAGGTCGAGGGCGGGGCGAGCGAGGTGTCGACCTTCAGGGCGCCCTTGCCGTCGGAGATCACGTACTCCTGGACGCCGAACGTGCCGACCACGTGATCGCCCGGCTGGAAGTCGGGGTGGTTGGAGGCGGTGACCTCGATGACCGATCCTGCGCGCATCACCTCGCCGATGCCCACCGGCGGCAGGTAGGAGGGCCGGTCGTCCAGCCAGCCGCGCATCGCCGGGTCCAGGGAGATCACGCGGGTGCGGCCCGCGAACCGGCCCGGGCCCGGTTCGTCGACGGGCCCCGAGAAGTGCTCCCAGTCATCGGGCTTGACCTCGCCCACGGGGCGGGCTGCCAGTCGGATCTGGCGGTTGGTCGCAGACATCGCGCCTCCTGTAGTTCACGGCCTCGCCGCAGAGTACCGACCGGTAGGTATGCCGGGGTGCGTGATGTTCACCACAGGCTTGACCCCGTACCGACCCCGAAACGTGACCCACGGTGACCTTATCGGCATTCCAACCAGTCGGTATCGTGCGCCCGCAGCCGTTCGTCCCGTCCACCTCCACGGATCCGATCCGTCCGATCCGTAGCGGAAGGCCCCGCCATGACATTTCCCGACGAGAACCGCTACCCGCCTGCAGAACAGCAGTGGTGGCAGCCCCAGACCGAACCCCGGTGGTACGGATACGACGCCCCTCGGTACGAGCCGTACGGGCAGCCCCCTCGACACGAGCCGTACGGGCAGCCCCCTCGGCACGAGCCGTACGACTCGTACTTGTACGAGACCCCTCGGCGTGCCACCGACCTCGCCGCCCTCCGCTCGGCCTACCGCCTGCTCCGCCGGATCTCCACGCTGACCGCGCTCGGCTCGTTCGTGGTGTACGTCGTGCTGTCCTGCTGGGCACCGGGTCTGATGGGGTCCAAGATCGCCGGGGAGCTGAGCCTGGGCATGGCCCTGGGGGTCCTCCAGCTCGTCGTCACCTTCGCGGCGGTCTTCTGGTACGGCCGCAGCGCACAGCGCTCGGTGGATCCGCTGGCCCGCGCCGTGCGGGAGGGGACGGTCCCGGCCGGCCGGTACCCGGGGGTCGCGAGATGAACGACTTCAGCTCCGGGACGCAGGCCACCGTCCTGATCCTGTTCACCACACTGGTCACGGTCACGCTGATGATGTGCGTGATGGCGGGACCGGACCGCGACGACCTGACGAACTTCTACACCGGCTATCTCTCGCTCACCCCGCTCAAGAACGGCCTGGCGATCGCGGGCGACTACATCTCCGCGGCCACGGTGCTGAGCACCACCGGCATCATCGCGCTCGCCGGATACGACGGCTACGTCCTCGCGGTCAGCACGGCGCTGTCCCTGGTGCTGCTGATGTTCCTGCTGGCCGAACCCCTGCGCAACGCCGGCCGGTTCACCATGGGCGACGTCCTGGCCCGCAACATGCCCGGACGGGCCGTGCGGATCGCGGCCTGCGTGGTGACGCTGTCGGCGACCCTGCCCTTCCTGGTCGTCCAGCTCTCCGGGGCCGGGTCGCTGCTCACCTTCATCCTGAACATGCCGCACGTGGCGGGCGCCAGGACGGCGTGCATCGTCATCGTCGGCAGCCTGATGATCATCTACGCGGCGATCGGCGGCATGCGGGGCACCGCGCTCATCCAGATGATCAAGATCATCATCCTGCTCGGCACCAGCGTCCTCGTCGCCGCCCTCGTACTGAACCGCTTCGACTGGAGTCCTGGCGACGTCCTCAGGGCAGCCCAGCAGGGCAACGGCGCGGGCCCCGCGTTCCTGGAGCAGGGCCTTCAGCTGGGCACGTCGACCGTCGACCGGCTGGACTTCGCCGGTCTCCAGATCACCGTGGTCCTCGGTGTGGCCTGTCTGCCCCACATCACGATGCGCCTGTACTCGGCGAAGGACGCGCCGGCCGTGCGCCGCTCCATGTCGTGGGCGGTGGGCACGGTCACCACGTTCTGTCTGCTCGTGATCATCATGGGTACGGGCGCGGCGGCGCTGGTGGGGTCGCAGTACATCACCGCGGCCGATCCGCACGGCAGAGCGTCGGTGCTCATGCTGTCGCAGGTACTCGGCGGCGTCCCCGACTCCGTCGGGTCGACGATCCTCTACTCGGCCGTGGCGGGCATGGTGTTCATCACCCTGCTGTCGTCGGTCGCGGGGATGACCCTGGCCGCGGCCTCGTCGCTCGCCCACGACCTGTTCGCCCACGCGGCCCGCCGGGGCCGGGCCGAGCCGCGTACGGAGATGACGGTCGCGGCGTGGACCTGCGTCGCCGTGGGAACCGTCGCCATCGGGCTGGCCACCACGGTGCAGAACTGGGACGTCGGTGTGCTGACCACCCTGGCCATCTGCATAGGGGCATCGGCGGTGGCACCCGCGCTCACCTACTCCCTGTTCTGGCGCGGCTTCACCCGCACCGGCCTGCTCGCCACCCTCTACGGCGGCACGGCCTGCGCGGTGCTGCTCATGACCTTCTCCAAGGCCGTCTCGGGCTCGCCGGCCGCCGTCTTCCCGGCCGCCGACTTCGATCTGTTCCCCATGCAGTCCACCGGACTGGTCTCGGTCCCGTTCGGCTACCTGGCGGGCTGGCTGGGCAGCCGTCTGGACCACTGGCGCCGCCCCGCCGACAGCCACGAGAACCGGCGGCGGTACGAGGAGAGCGAGGCCCGGCTGCTCGCCGCGGCCGAATGACCGGGCACCTGCCGCAGCGGCCCGCCACCACCCGACTCGGTCAGGCGAACAGGCCGGCCAGTGGCTGTTCGGTCCACACGGTCTTGCCCTCGCGGGTGTAGCGGGTACCCCAGCGCTCGGCCATCTGAGCCACCAGGAGCAGGCCGCGCCCGCCCTCGTCGGTGGTACGGGCGCGGCGCAGGTGTGGTGAGGTGTGGCTGGTGTCGCTGACCTCGCACACCAGGCTCCGTTCACGGATCAGCCGCAGCGTCGCGGGGCCACTGGCGTAGCGGTAGACATTGGTGACCAGTTCGCTGGCGATCAGCTCGGTCGTGAACGCCAGGTGTTCCAGTCCCCATTCGCTCAGCTTGGCCGAGGTCAGGGCCCGCGCCCGGGCGGCGCTGGCGGGCTCCAGCGGCAGACGCCAGGAGGCGACGTGGTCCGGCGGCAGCATGCGGGTGCGGGCGATCAGCAGCGCGACGTCGTCGGTGGGAGTGGCGGCCACGAGGGAGTCGACCACCGCCTGGCAGGTCCGTTCCAGCGCGTCCGCGGGCCGGGTGAGCGCGGCGCACAGCTTGGTCAGACCGAGGTCGGCATCGATGTGGCGCTCGCCGATGAGTCCGTTGGTGTACAGGCACAGCAGGCTTCCCTCGGCCAGTTCGACATCCCGGGCCTCGAACGGCAGGCCGCCCAGGCCGAGTGGCGGGCCGGCGGGCAGGTCGAGGAGAGCCGCCTGTCCGTCCGGCGCGGTCACCACCGGCAGGGGGTGGCCGGCGCGGGCCATGGAGCACCGTCCGGAGGCCGGGTCGTACACGGCGTACAGGCAGGTGGCACCGACGACCTGCTCCCCCACGGGCCGTTCGCCGGCTGCTTCCTGTTCGGCTGCCAGCAGGTCGACCAGGTCGTCGAGACGGGAGAGCACCTCGTCGGGTTCCAGGTCGAGGCTGGCGAGTGTGTGTACGGCGGTACGCAGCCGGCCCATGGTGGCGGCAGCGTGGATACCGCGTCCGACCACGTCGCCGACGACGAGGGCGACCCGCGCCCCGGACAGCGGAATGACGTCGAACCAGTCGCCGCCCAGGCCCGGGGCCGCGCTGGCCGGCAGATACCGCAGGGCCACCTCGACGGCCGACTGGTCCGCCACCGCCCGGGGCAGAAGGCTGCTCTGCAGGGCGAACGCGGTCTGTTGCTGCTGGGTGAAGCGCCGGGCGTTGTCGATGGAGACGGCGGCGCGCGAGGCGAGTTCCTGGGCGAGAGTGAGATCGTCCGCCTCGAACGGATCGGGGCGGCGCGAACGCCACAAGGTCATCACGCCCAGCACCAGGCCACGGGCGGCGACGGGCACCACGATCAGCGAGTGGGCGGCCAGGTCCGGAGCGTGGGGTCCCTGGCGGCCCTCCGTGGAGAACCAGTCCGGCGGGAGCACCGGTTCCAGGACGGCCCGCCCTTCGGCGAGGCATCTGCCCTGCGGAGTGTCCGGTGCGAACCGGACCGGCTCGCCCTGCGGATGGGGCGGGCCGGGCTGCCGGGCGCCGACGCCGCAGACCCCCACCCGGACCACTGGGCCTGCCAGTGCCTGCGCCGGTTCCTCACCGCGCGTCACCGGCTGCAGCAGGTCCACCGACGCATGGTCGGCGAGGTGCGGCACCATCACCTCGCCGAGTTCCCGGGCGGTCTCCGCCACGTCGAGGGTGGTTCCGATACGGCTGCCGGCCTGGTCCAGCAGCGCGAGCCGACGCTGGGCGCGATGGCGTTCGGTGATGTCCTCGATCATCTCGGCCACGCCCAGCATGCGGCCGGAGGCATCCTCCAGCGGGAAGGACGAGACCATCGCGACCTGCTCCCGCGCCGGATCCCACTCCAGACGGACGAACTGCTCGGAGTAGACCATCGGCCTCCCGGTCTCCATCACCTGGCGCACCCGGTCCACGGCCCTGTGCGCGTCGTCGGCGACGAGGAAACAGCCGGTGGGCTGCCCCCGGAACTCCGCTGCCGGGACGCCGCTGAACCGTTCGATGGCCCGGTTGACCCGCAGAAGCCTCAGGTCGGGTCCGTGTACGACCAGACCGACCGGACACCGGCGATACAGTCCGTCCAGCACCGCGCGGTCCCTCTGCCACTCCAGGACGTCGACCGCTAGTGCCCCGGCGAGGAGCCACTCACGGCTGCGGTCGTCTCGTGCGATCGGATGGGCCCTGAGCCCCATCTCCACGAGCCGCCCGTCGCGGTGCCGCACATTGAGCACCCCGAACCAGCCGTCGGCTCTTCTGCAGCTCGCCGCGCCCGCCCGCACAGCGGGCAGATCGCGGGGATCGACCAGGACCTCGAATGCCGGACGACCGATCACGGCTGTCGCCGGATGGCCGAGCAGTTCCTGGGCCCGCCGGTTCCATCCGACCACGGCTCCCCGGTCGTCGAGCACCGCCAGGGCGGCGAGGTGTGGGGCGAACGGATCGTCGTGGCCTTCGCTGAACTCCGTCATCCGCGTCTCCAGGCAGTCGCTCGGCGTTCCCCCCTGCACGCTCACCCGCTGATGCCATGCAAGCCTATGAAACCGGCCCGACCCCGTCGAAGCGTCCGCGGCTCGCGCGCCGCCGTCGCCCGGCTGAGCCGTGGAGCAGGCCGCGCAGGAATTCGGCGAGCGCGCACGGCGGCGCAGGAGTGCCTCGACGCGTACGCGGCAAGGTACCCATCGACGGTGCCCGGACCCGCCTCGCGCGCTGTCGCCCCACCCCGTGAGCACACCCCGACGAGCACCGCGGAGACCGCCATGACCGACGAGCACGATGCCCGGCCCCACCGCGCCGCCGACACCGGCCCGCGCCTCGCGCCCCTGACCGAGGACGGCTGGGACCCGGCCACCCGGGAGCTGCTCGCCCCGATTCCCCGTGACGCCGACGGCCGCCTCCCCAACGTCTTCACCACGTTGGTGCGCCACCCCGACCTCTTCCGGAACTTCCTGCCGTTCGGCAGCCATCTGCTGCGTGACGGCCGTCTCCCGGCCCGGACCCGGGAACTGCTGATCCTGCGCACCGCGTGCAACACCCGCGCCGATTACGAATGGGGGCGACACCTACCGCTGGCCAGGGCCGCCGGGATCACCGACGAGGAGATTCGGTGGATCGGCACGGGCCCGGACGCCGAGGGGTGGCTGCCGGCCGATGCCCGTCTGCTGCGCGCAGCCGACGAACTGCACCGGGACGCCCGGCTGTCCGCGGCCACGTGGTCCGCGCTCGCCTCCGATCACGACGAGGCGCAGCTGATCGAGATCACCATGCTGGTCGGTCAGTACTACATGGTCGCGTTCTTCCTGAACTCCGCCGGTACGCGACTTGAGCCCGGCTTCGCAGCAGAAACTCTGCCCGAGCAGCAGACATGAAGGGTGCGGATCAGCGGTGGCCGGGGAACCGGAGAGCGTTCGCCCAGAGCCGGGTGACCGTGGACACGAGTTCCTCGAAGTCCACCGGCGTACTTTCTTC
>NZ_JBHYJA010000067.1:12051-43898 GCF_042740355.1 Streptomyces sp. NPDC059010 | reverse complement strand
ACCCCCCCCGCCCTGCCGGGCCCCCCCCCCCATAACCTATCACCTCCCGGCCCCCCCCCCATAACCGGCGGTGGGCCGCGATGGACTGCACACGGGCGACACAAATCCGCAGGTCACAGGCTTGGGCCGCGATGGGCCGCGACCCACAGCATTGTGACCCCAACCCACCCCAGATCCCCCCCGCCTTGCCCGAGGAGTGTCATGGCTCGCGTCCGGGACGAGATGTTGACCATCCCCGAAGTGATCGAAGAGATAGGTGTACCGCGAGCGACGTTCTACCGCTGGCGGCAGTACAAGAAGGGCCCCAAGTCCATCAAGCTCCCGAACGGCGCGGTGCGAATCCGCCGGTCGGAACTGAGTCGGTGGCTCCAGACGCTGGAGGAGAGCGCGTGACGAAAGACACCGACAACGGGGCCGAGCAGAACAACCGCCCGGCCCCGGACGGGTTTTCGCTCGATGTGCGCCTATGGAAGGTGACCAAGGCGCAGAGCAAGACCCGTCCCCACCAACTCCGTTGGAAAGTCGGAGGAAAGGTTAGTAGCGCCACCTTTGCCACGGTGGCTCTCGCGGAGAGCCGTAGATCTGAACTGTGGCAGGCAATGCGCCGTGGCGAGGCATTCCGCATCACAGACGGACTGCCTGAATCCGAGGTACGGGCCGTGGCCACTGCGGAGCAAGCCCGTGAGGAACTTCCCTGGTTCGCGTTCTGTCGCGAGTACATGGCTATGCGCTGGCCGACCGCTGCGGCCAAGACCCGTGAGGGCATCGCCGACGGGCTCGCCGCGGTGACGCTGGCCCTAGTGGAGCAAGAACAGAAGATGCCGTCACCGGAAGAGCTGCGCCTCGCCTTCCGGTGGGCGGTCATTCCCAAGAACGCCGAACTTGACCCGCCGGAGGAACTTGAAGACGCCTACGGGTGGATCTCGAAGAAGTCGCTTCTCGTCTCCTCGCTGGAAGACCCGAAGATTCTCCGCGATGTTCAGTATCGGATCTCCTTCAAACTGGACGGCACTCCCGCGGCGGGGGAGACCTCCCGTCGTCGTCGGCGCGCGCTCAATACGGCGGTTGAATACGCCATCGAGCGCAAGCTTCTGACGGAGAACCCGCTCACCGCCATCAAGAAGGTGAAGAGTTCCTCATCGGACCGTGTGGACCCCCGTGTTCTCGTGAACAAGACGCAGGCTGCTCAACTCCTCGCCTCGGTCTCGTACGTTGGGACATGGGACCGCAAGAAGGGCCGACGCCTGGTGGGCTTCTACGCGGTCATGTACTTCGCAGGGCTCCGCCCGAGTGAGGCTGTGGGCCTGAGGAAGGCTGATTGCTTCCTCCCGGAGAAGGGGTGGGGCGTTCTGACGCTCCACGACACGCACCCCGTGTCGGGCAAGCAATGGACAGACAGCGGAGAGCGCCACGACAAACGCGGTCTGAAGTCGAGGGAGGCCAACGAAGACCGGCCGGTCCCGATCCCCCCGCCGCTCGTGGCCATGCTCCGCGCTCATCTGAAGGAGTTCGGCACGGCCAAGGACGGGCGGCTCTTCACGAACGAGCGGGGCGGTCTCGTGGGGAGCAGCACCTATTGGCGAGTGTGGCGGGACGCTCGGGAGTACGCGCTCTCACCGGACCTTCAGGCGTCCATCCTCGGAGGGCGACCGTACGACCTACGGCACACCTGCATCACCACCTGGCTGAACGCCGGCGTGCCTGTGGCCGAGGTCGCGCGTCGGGTCGGCAACTCGCCCGAGGTGATCCACCGCGTCTACGAGGGGTGCATCTACGGCCAGGAGGAGGCCATGAACAAGAAGATCGAAAAGGAACTCGACTGGCCTGGAGGCGCGTAGCTCAGGGCCTATGTCAATGCTTACTGACGCCGCCTGGTGATCCTGCCTGGTCACGGTTCAGGTGGCGAAGGCTGCTCATCCCACCTACAACGAGTTACTCCGAGTGGATGCTCCCGTGCATAGTCGTAGAGACGGAAGGGGGGCATCCAGGCGGTGGCAAAGTGCTGGTTGACGTGCAACGTCAGGGGCAATAGCACGTCCTCATCGTGCCAAGGGTCCATAGCCAGAAGGCTGGACCCTGGCTCTGGGGTTGGGTTAATGAACCCCGTTGCAGGGTCAGTCCAAGCCAAGAAGCCCTTGCCAAGGACCCAGATGCTGTCTGGCCGTTCATGCGGCTCGACCCCGGCGCACCATTCAAGGAAGTGATTGCCGAGCGTAGTGAGATCGATGCTGTCGAATGCGAAGATCATTCCGACCGTGGGCACGTAGGGGTACGTCCTGCCGTAGGCCGTGCGAGTCGGCTCGTGCCCAGGCGTCGGGTAGTAAGCCGTCTTGGTGAGTGCCTTGACCCGTTGAATCTTCTGGCATGCGTCTAGGAGCTGTTGGCGGTTGAGAGTGGTCTTGACCTCGATGACTCCGTACACACACTCATTCGGGAGAATCCGGTAACCCTGGAGGTCCGTGAGCGGGGGAGTGCTGCGGTCGATGACCACGATGTCGCACTGCGGGGATGTCTCGCCTGATGCCGAGATGATCTCGGCGCTACGGACCACTTCGGTATGGCCCGGTACCCGGCTAGCCAGGAGCTCTTGAACGAGAAGCTCGCGGTTCGATCCGGCTTCCCCTCGATGCTGGAACTCCTTCGACTGCTCGAAGTCCGCGTGCATCTTCTTGGCTACGGAGTGCAGGATGCTGGCGAGCCGGTTCTCTTCCACGATGCGACTGTAGAGGCGCTCCAAGCGCGGCGGCGAGGCTCTATCGCAGGTCTATCGCGATCAGCGCGAACCAACGACAAAGAGCGGGACCCAGTGAGACTGGCTCCCGCTCTTCATGCATGGCATCTGCGCTGGTCAACCGCATGATCTGGCTGGTTGAAGCGAAGTGCCCCCGGCAGGATTCGAACCTGCGCACACGGCTCCGGAGGCCGTTGCTCTATCCCCTGAGCTACGGGGGCGTGTCGGGCGCCTTGCTTGGCGGCGACGGGTAGAACCCTACCAGCTTCAGGCAGGTGTTCATGAACGGGTTTCCTGGTGGTGGCACCGGGTGCTACCTGGGGTGGCTCGCCCGCAGGGGGGTGGAAGTGGGGAAAACCCGGACGCGGTGGCCGGTCCCGACCTACTCTCAAGTTGTGCCAGGCGCGTCGGGCCGGGTGCTTGTTGTGGACGACAACAAGGTCATCCGGCAGCTGATCAGGGTCAATCTTGAGCTTGAGGGGCTTGAGGTCGTGACCGCGGCCGATGGTGCCGAGTGTCTCGATGTCGTTCATCAGGTGCGGCCCGATGTGGTCACGCTGGACGTGGTCATGCCGCGACTCGACGGGCTGCGGACCGCCGCCCGGCTGCGCTCCGATCCTCGTACCCGCGATCTTCCCCTCGCCATCATCAGCGCCTGTACCCAGTACGAGGTCGACAGCGGCCTCGATGTCGGCGTCGACGCCTTCCTCGCCAAGCCCTTCGAGCCCGCCGAACTCGTCAGTCTCGTACGGCGGTTGATCGAGCGGGCGCGGAGCACGGGCCGGGGTGGTGGGGGACAGGGTGCGGAACCGGCCGGGGGACTGAGCGGCGGCGAACTGAGCAGCGAGCTCGACCGTGTGGGCGACGGTCACGGCGAGGGCGATGCCGTCCTCGGCAGTGTCTTCGGAGCCGAGGAGGCCGCCGGGCGCACCGGCGGCTGACAGTAGCCGTGAGTTCCCGGTGAGGCGACGCCTCCCCCGACCGGCACCCGCGAACCGACACCGCCGGTTCGCACTCGGGCGACATCCCCGACAGGCACCCCTGGCAGACGCCCGTAACAGGTACTCCTGAACAGGTCCCCCTGAACAGGTCCCCCGGAACGGGTACTCCTGATCAGGTACCCCTGCCAGACGCCCTTGCCAGAGACGCCCCACCCGGCACCCCACCCGGCACCGCAGCCCCCGTCACGCAGTCGGCAGTGGCGCCGCGCCCGCCCGCCGCGACGGCCCCCGGGGTCCGCATCCAGCGTCCATATCGCGGACCCCTGCCAAACCCATTCGCATACCCACCCCCCTCCTCCCATACGCTTGTCCTCGTGACCCCCGTCGAGCTCTCCCGTACCGTCCTGTGGGCGGTGCGTCGTGCTGTCGACGAGGGAGAACTGCATGTCCAGGTGCCGGAGCGGGCCGACGTCACCCCTCCCGGGCCCGGTGGCTGTGGCGACTACGCCACCAACATCGCCCTCCAGCTGGCCCGCCCGGCCGGCCGGCCGCCGCAGTACGTCGCCGGGGTCCTCCAGGCCCACCTGCTCGGCACCGACGGCGTCACCGACGTCGTCGTCACGGGACCCGGCTTCCTGAACATCAGCCTCGGCGGCACCGCCACCGCCATCGCCACGGCCGCCCTCGTCGAGGAGATCCTGCGGCGCGGCACCCGTTACGGGCACGCGCGGGGCCCCTCCGCGGACTTCCTGCCGCTGGCCTGTCCGCGGGAGGTGCGGGCCGTCGTCGTCATGGACGCCCTCGCCCGGATCCTGCGGTCCCAGGGCGCCGCCGTCTCCACCCGCTGCGAGGGCGAGATCGCGCCGGAGTGGGTCGACATCCTGGGCGTACGTGTCGACGACCGACCCAAGCGGCGTAACCAGTCCGACCGGGCGGGCCAGCCCCGGCGGAAGTTGCCCGCCCCGCTCCATTACTCCGTCCGCCCGGTACCCGCTCCCGTCGACCCTCTCCCCCTCGGCCGCGACGCCGCCCGCTGGGCCCTCCTTCACCCCGCCGCCCACGACCGGCCCCGCATCACCGACGAGCACCTCGTCCAGCGCGAGAGCAACCCTCTCTTCCGCGTCCGTTACGCCCACGCCCGCACCCGGGCCCTCAGCCGTAACGCCGCCGACCTGGGATTCACCGCCGAACCCGGTGACGTACGAAACGAAGCCGTCGAACCCGGGGACGCACGAAACGACGGCGTCGAACCCGGCGCCGGACGACACGGCGTCGCCCAGCCCAGCCCCGGACGACATGACGTCGCCGAGCCCGGTGCCGGACGGCCTCACGTCGCCCAGCCCGGCCCCGCACGACACGAAGGCGTCGAGCTCAGGGACGTAGGGCACCACGTCACCGCCCTGCTCGCCGACCACCCCCGAGTCCTGGCCCAAGCCGCAGCGCAGCGCAGCCCCGATCGGCTTGCCCGGCATCTCGTCAGCGTCGCCGATGCCGTGCTGCCGCTGCTGCCCGCTGTCCTCCCGCGCGGTGCGGAGAAACCCTCGGCCGCCCATCGTGCCCGGCTCGCTCTTGCCGAAGCCGCCGGGGCGGTGCTGGCCGGTGGCCTGTCCCTGCTCGGTATCGACGCACCCGACCACCTCTGAGAGAGCCCAAAGAGAAATGAGCCGTTCCGCACACCCCGCCGGGCCCCGTCACGCCGACGTCCTTCCCGAGGGCCACTACTCCGCCCCGCCCGCCGACCTCAACGACCTCGACCCCAAGGTGTGGGCCCAGACCGTCGGCCGTGACGCCGACGGCGTCGTCACCGTCGGCGGTATCGATGTGAAGACCCTCGCCGAGCAGCACGGCACCCCGGCCTACTTCCTCGACGAGGCCGACTTCCGCGCCCGGGCGCGGGCCTGGCGCGGGGCGTTCGGCTCCGAGGCCGATGTGTTCTACGCCGGCAAGGCGTTCCTCTCGCGTGCCGTCGTGCGGTGGCTGCATGAGGAAGGACTCAATCTCGACGTCTGCTCCGGTGGCGAGCTCGCCACCGCCCTCTCCGCCGGTATGCCCGCCGACCGCATCGCCTTCCACGGCAACAACAAGTCCGCGGAGGAGATCCGCCGGGCCATCGGCGCCGGTGTCGGACGTATCGTCCTCGACTCCTTCCAGGAGATCGTGCGGGTCGCGCACATCGCGCAGGAGCTCGGCAAGCGGCAGCGGGTGCAGATCCGTATCACCGTGGGCGTGGAGGCACACACCCACGAGTTCATCGCCACCGCCCACGAGGACCAGAAGTTCGGCATCCCCCTCGCCGGCGGGCAGGCCGCCGAGGCCGTGCGGCGGGCGCTTCAGCTCGACGGGCTTGAGCTCATCGGGATCCACAGCCACATCGGGTCGCAGATCTTCGACATGTCCGGCTTCGAGGTCGCCGCCCATCGTGTCGTCGGGCTGCTCAAGGACATCCGTGACGAGCACGGCGTCGAGCTTCCCGAGATCGACCTCGGGGGCGGGCTCGGGATCGCGTACACCAGCGACGACGATCCCCGTGAACCCCACGAGATCGCCAAGGCGCTCACCGAGATCGTCACCCGTGAGTGCGAGGCCGCCCGCCTGCGCACGCCGCGGATCTCCGTCGAGCCGGGGCGTGCCATCGTCGGGCCCACCGCCTTCACGCTCTACGAGGTCGGCACCATCAAGCCGCTCGACGGTCTGCGGACGTACGTCTCCGTGGACGGGGGCATGTCCGACAACATCCGTACGGCCCTGTACGACGCCGAGTACAGCGTCGCCCTCGTGTCCCGGACCAGCGACGCCGAGCCCATGCTGGCCCGTGTCGTCGGCAAGCACTGCGAGAGCGGGGACATCGTGGTCAAGGACGCGTTCCTGCCCTCCGACCTGGCACCGGGTGACCTGATCGCCGTACCGGCCACGGGCGCCTACTGCAGGTCCATGGCCAGCAACTACAACCATGTGCTCCGGCCGCCGGTGGTCGCCGTCAACGACGGCGAGTCCCGGGTGATCGTCCGGCGTGAGACGGAGGAGGACCTCCTGCGTCTCGATGTCGGGTAGTCCGGAGAAGAACCCGGAACCCGGGGTGGAAGATCTCCTGTCATCCACCCCCGTACAAATGAAATCGATGTCTCACGATCCGGACGAAGGGCAGAAACTCCCGTCCGGTGAGTGAGACTGGTGCAACCGTAGACGGTATGAGGAAACGAGGTCGGATGATGCGTACGCGTCCGCTGAAGGTGGCGCTGCTGGGCTGTGGGGTTGTCGGCTCAGAGGTGGCGCGCATCATGACGACGCACGCCGACGACCTCGCCGCCCGGATCGGCGCCCCCGTGGAGCTCGCGGGGGTGGCCGTACGGCGGCCCTCCAGGGTTCGTGAGGGCATCGACCCCGCGCTCATCACCACCGATGCCACCGCCCTCGTCAAACGCGGCGACATTGATGTCGTGGTCGAGGTCATCGGGGGGATCGAGCCCGCCCGTTCCCTCATCACCGCCGCCTTCGAGCACGGCGCCTCCGTCGTGTCCGCCAACAAGGCGCTGCTCGCCCAGGACGGGGCCGCCCTGCACGCCGCGGCCGAGGCGAACGACAAGGACCTCTACTACGAGGCCGCCGTCGCCGGTGCCATCCCGCTGATCCGCCCGCTGCGCGAGTCCCTCGCCGGCGACAAGGTCAACCGGGTGCTGGGCATCGTCAATGGGACTACCAACTTCATCCTCGACAAGATGGACTCCACGGGGGCGGGGTATCAGGAGGCCCTCGACGAGGCCACCGCCCTGGGGTACGCGGAAGCCGACCCCACCGCCGACGTCGAAGGGTTCGACGCCGCCGCCAAGGCCGCCATCCTCGCCGGTATCGCCTTCCACACGCGCGTGCGTCTCGACGACGTCTACCGCGAGGGCATGACCGAGGTGACCGCGGCCGACTTCGCCTCCGCCAAGGAGATGGGCTGCACCATCAAGCTGCTCGCCATCTGCGAGCGTGCCGCGGACGGCGGGTCCGTCACCGCGCGCGTGCACCCCGCGATGATCCCGCTGACCCACCCGCTCGCCTCCGTGCGCGGCGCCTACAACGCCGTGTTCGTGGAGTCCGACGCCTCCGGGCAGCTCATGTTCTACGGCCCCGGCGCGGGTGGTTCCCCGACCGCCTCGGCCGTGCTCGGCGACCTCGTCGCCGTCTGCCGCAACCGGCTCAGCGGGGCAACGGGGCCCGGCGAGTCGGCCTATGCCGCCCTGCCCGTCTCACCGATGGGCGACGTCGTCACGCGCTATCACATCAGCCTCGACGTGGCGGACAAACCGGGTGTTCTCGCCCAGGTGGCGACCGTGTTCGCCGAGCACGGTGTGTCCATCGATACGGTTCGCCAGCAGGGCAAGGACGGCGAGGCCTCCCTCGTCGTCGTCACCCACCGTGCGTCCGACGCGGCCCTCGTCGGGACCGTCGAGGCGCTGCGCAAGCTCGACACCGTGCGGGGTGTCGCCAGCATCATGCGGGTTGAAGGAGAGTAACCAGCAATGACCCACCAATGGCGCGGAATCATCGAGGAGTACCGGGACCGGCTGCCCGTCTCCGACACCACGCCGGTCGTGACGCTCCGCGAGGGCGGCACGCCCCTCGTGCCCGCGCAGGTGCTCTCCGAGCGCACGGGCTGCGAGGTCCACCTCAAGGTGGAGGGTGCGAACCCGACCGGGTCCTTCAAGGACCGCGGTATGACCATGGCCATCAGCAAGGCCAAGGAGGAGGGGGCGAAGGCCGTCATCTGCGCCTCCACCGGGAACACCTCCGCCTCGGCCGCCGCCTACGGCGTGCGCGCGGGCATGGTTTCGGCCGTTCTCGTCCCGCAGGGCAAGATCGCGCTCGGCAAGATGGGCCAGGCCCTCGTGCACGGCGCGAAGATCCTCCAGGTCGACGGCAACTTCGACGACTGCCTCACGCTCGCCCGTGACCTGAGCGACAACTACCCCGTGGCGCTGGTCAATTCGGTCAACCCGGTGCGCATCGAGGGGCAGAAGACGGCCGCCTTCGAGATCGTGGACATGCTCGGCGACGCCCCCGACATCCACGTCCTTCCGGTGGGCAACGCGGGCAACATCACCGCGTACTGGAAGGGGTACAAGGAGTACGCCGCCGACGCCGTCTCGACGCACACCCCGCGCATGTGGGGCTTCCAGGCCTCCGGCTCGGCGCCCATCGTGCGCGGCGAGGTCGTCAAGGACCCGTCGACCATCGCCACCGCCATCCGTATCGGCAACCCGGCGTCCTGGCAGTACGCGCTCGCCGCGCGCGACGAGTCCGGCGGGTTCATCGACGAGGTGACGGACCGTGAAATCCTGCGCGCCTACCGGCTGTTGGCCGCGCAGGAGGGCGTCTTCGTCGAGCCCGCCTCCGCCGCGTCGGTCGCCGGTCTGCTGAAGGCCGCCGAGCAGGGCAAGGTCGACCCGGGGCAGCGCATCGTGTGCACCGTCACCGGCAACGGCCTCAAGGACCCCGACTGGGCCGTCGCCGGCGCCCCGCAGCCCGTCACCGTGCCGGTCGACGCGGCCACGGCCGCCGAGCGGCTCGGGCTGGCGTAAGCGGGCCCACACCCTGGCGTAGGGCGCCACACCCCGTCGCAGAGGGCTCGCGTACGCGAGTAAGAGGGCGCCCACCTGGGGAGCTTGCAGACGGGGGGTGCACAGGGGGCTTACGACACGCATCGTGCGCCTCCTGTGCGCCCTATGTCGCCACAGAACCTTCCTTCGATAGGCTGTACCGAACCCGCCCGCCGCATATGCCTCCGCATGGGGCACGTGGCCGCGTCGTCTGCGCGGCCCGCGAGCGGCAGGGGCACGCCACCGGCTTCACGGCCGGACGCGGCTCCAGGGTCCGTCGTACGTCATCGAATGTCTTCGACAATCACCGCAGCTCAAGGAGAGTCATCGAGCGATGGCCGGTCCAGCGTTCCGCGCCGCCGCCGTCCGGGTGCGCGTCCCCGCCACCAGCGCCAACCTCGGCCCGGGCTTCGACGCCCTCGGCCTGTCGCTGGGGCTCTACGACGACGTCGTCGTCCGGGTGGCCGACTCAGGGCTGCACATCGACATCGCGGGTGAGGGCAGCGAGACGCTGCCGCGTGACGAGAAGCACCTTCTCGTACGCTCCCTGCGCACCGCCTTCGACCTGCTGGGCGGCCAGCCGCGCGGACTGGAGATCGTCTGCGCCAACCGCATCCCGCACGGCCGGGGACTCGGCTCCTCGTCGGCCGCCATCTGCGCCGGCATCGTCGCCGCACGAGCCGTGACCATAGGCGGCGAGGCCAGGCTCGACGACACCGCCCTGCTCGAACTCGCCACCGAGATCGAGGGCCACCCCGACAACGTCGCGGCCTGTCTGCTCGGCGGATTCACCCTCTCCTGGATGGAGGCGGGTGCCGCGCGGGCGATCAGGATGGATCCAGCCGATTCCATCGTTCCGGTGGTTTTCGTGCCCGGAAAGCCGGTCCTCACCGAGACCGCGCGCGGTCTGCTCCCGCGCAGCGTGCCGCACGTTGACGCCGCCACCAACGCGGGCCGCGCCGCCCTGCTGGTCGAGGCCCTGACCAGGCGCCCCGAACTGCTGCTGCCCGCCACCGAGGACCGTCTCCATCAGGAGTACCGCGCGCCCGCCATGCCCGAGAGCGCGGCACTGGTGGAGCGGCTGCGGGCCGACGGCGTCCCGGCGGTCATCTCCGGTGCGGGACCCACTGTGCTGGCACTGGCCGACGAGGACAGCGCCGACAAGGTCGCCCATCTGGCAGGCGAGGGGTGGGCCGCGAACCGGCTCGACCTCGACGCCCAGGGTGCGAGCGTGCTGCCGCTTGCGACCTGACACACGGTTGCCGGATTTCGAGAGGGGGAATGTTTGTTGGATCCGGTAGTGTTAACCTCAAGTCTGCACCCGACCCCACCATGGCGAGGTGCTTCGTGTCCCCGTCCGGGACAGACATTCTTCCGGGAGCCTCCCAAGCCGCACTGTGTTCCGTACGACGTACGCGGGCAGTACGTCGTACACGAGCACTGAGCGACTCGCCGGGCACGCTCCGGAACCGGCGCGACCGAGCCGAATGACACAGACACTCAGTGCCACGGTTCTGGGAAGCGCCATCACCAGATATTTCTTCCGCCGCTTTGGCGGACCACCGCCCCGGCACGGTCCACACACCAGGGACCGAAGTCGGACAGCACAACCGGTCGCCGAGCCAGACAGGCCGACGTCCGCTCCAGGGAAGGACCCTTCGTGAGCGACACCACCGATCTGATGGGCGCACGTGTCGAGGAGACCGCTGCCGCGCCCGCCACGGACGCCTCCGCGCCTGCCACCGGTGCAGGCTCCCGGCGGCGCCGCGGTACCGGCCTTGAGGGCATGGTGCTGGCAGAGCTGCAGCAGGTCGCATCCGGCCTCGGCATCAGGGGCACCGCGCGCATGCGCAAGAGCCAGCTGATCGAGGTCATCAAGGAGGCGCAGGCCGGGGGAGGTGCCGCGGCTCCCAAGGCGGAGGCCGCCACCGAGACCAAGCCCAAGCGCCGCGCCACCTCCAAGGCTCGTACCGGCGAAGACGCCGAGAAGAAGGCGGAGAAGGCGGCTGAGGCCCCCGCCGAGAAGGCCGTGGCCCAGCAGCAGATCGAGATTCCCGGCCAGCCGGCTGGGGGCCCCTCCCGCGCGAGCGAATTCGAGCGCGGGGGAGAGGACGCGCCGGCCGAGCGCCGCCGTCGCCGCGCCACCGCCGAGGCGGGCGCCCCCGAGACGGTCGCCGCCGAGGCCAAGAGCGAGCCGAAGGCCGAGACGCCCGCGCAGTCGCAGGCCCAGCAGGGCGACGCCAAGGGTGACGCCGGTGAGGGCGCCGAGGGCCGTCGTCGTGACCGCCGTGAGCGCGGCCGCGACCGCGACCGTGACCGTGGCGACCGCGGTGACCGCGGTGACCGTCGCAAGGGCGACGACCAGCAGGGCGGCGGCCGTCAGGACCGCCAGCAGGGCCAGCAGCAGGGCGGCGGCCGTCAGGACCGTCAGCGCGACAACGGCCCGCAGGACGACGATGACTTCGAGGGCGGCCGCCGTGGCCGTCGCGGGCGTTACCGGGACCGCCGGGGCCGTCGTGGCCGCGACGACGTGCAGGAGCCGCAGATCAACGAGGACGACGTCCTGATCCCGGTCGCGGGCATCCTGGACATCCTCGACAACTACGCCTTCATCCGTACGTCGGGCTACCTGCCGGGTCCGAACGACGTGTACGTCTCCCTCGCCCAGGTCCGTAAGAACGGCCTGCGCAAGGGTGACCACATCACCGGTGCGGTCCGTCAGCCCAAGGAAGGCGAGCGGCGCGAGAAGTTCAACGCGCTGGTGCGTCTCGACTCCGTCAACGGCATGGCGCCCGAACACGGCCGCGGCCGCCCGGAGTTCAACAAGCTGACGCCGCTGTACCCGCAGGACCGCCTCCGCCTGGAGACGGACCCCGGTGTCCTCACCACCCGCATCATCGACCTCGTCGCGCCGATCGGTAAGGGCCAGCGCGGTCTGATCGTGGCTCCGCCGAAGACCGGCAAGACCATGATCATGCAGGCGATCGCCAACGCGATCACGCACAACAACCCCGAGTGCCACCTGATGGTCGTCCTCGTCGACGAGCGTCCGGAAGAGGTCACCGACATGCAGCGGTCGGTGAAGGGCGAGGTCATCTCCTCGACCTTCGACCGCCCGGCCGAGGACCACACCACGGTCGCCGAGCTCGCCATCGAGCGCGCCAAGCGTCTGGTGGAGCTGGGCCACGACGTGGTCGTGCTGCTCGACTCGATCACGCGTCTGGGCCGTGCGTACAACCTGGCCGCCCCGGCCTCCGGCCGCATCCTGTCCGGTGGTGTCGACTCGACCGCGCTGTACCCCCCGAAGCGCTTCTTCGGTGCGGCCCGCAACATCGAGGACGGCGGCTCGCTGACCATCCTCGCCACCGCCCTGGTGGACACCGGGTCCCGCATGGACGAGGTGATCTTCGAGGAGTTCAAGGGCACCGGCAACGCGGAGCTCAAGCTCGACCGCAAGCTCGCCGACAAGCGCATCTTCCCGGCGGTGGACGTCGACGCGTCCGGCACCCGTAAGGAAGAGATCCTGCTCGGCAACGAAGAGCTGGCGATCGTATGGAAGCTGCGCCGGGTGCTGCACGCGCTCGACCAGCAGCAGGCGATCGAGCTGCTCCTCGACAAGATGAAGCAGACCAAGTCGAACGCCGAGTTCCTGCTGCAGATCCAGAAGACGACGCCGACGCCGGGTAACGGCGACTAGACGCTCCGCTGCGAGAGCCGAAGGACCACCGTTGTACTTCGGCCGCGGGCCGTCTTGTGGTTGATCGCGCAGTTCCCCGCGCCCCTTTGGGGCGTTGAGGCCGCCCTACGTCATTCAGTGACGTAGGGCGGCCTTTTGGCGCTGATAGGAGCGGGCGCATCGGTGCGCCCCTTCCTACTCATGCATCCCTGGGGGGACCTTCTTGACCACCACTCCGTCCGGCAGCGGTCGTCACAGACGCCGGATACGTATCGGGCTGCCCGTCGCCGCCGTCGGTGTCGCCGCGGCCGTCGCCGCCGCGCTGCTGACCTCGTCCGCGGGGGCCGCCACCGCGCAGCCGAAGCCCACCGTGAAGCCCGCCACCCGTTCGGTCTCGCCGGCCGAGCTGGAGCGGCGGGTCGCCGGGGCCGTCGCCGGTGACGACGTCGCGGGGGAGACGTCGAAGAAGTCGTCGTACAGCGCCGGCACCAGCGGCTCCTCCGGTGACTCCACGGTGAGCCCCATGGTCATCGGCGGCACCACCACCAGCATCACCTCCGCGCCCTGGATGGCGCAGCTCTGGTACTACGACGACAAGGGCACCACCGACGAGGCCGACGACATCGGCTTCTTCTGCGGGGGCGCCGTCGTCGCGCCGACGAAGATCCTGACCGCCGCGCACTGCGTCAAGGGCTACGACTGGTACAACTACGGCGCCGTCGTCACCGGCACCGCCCAGCTGCCCACCACCGACGACGCCGGCAACACCGACCTGCACGGCGGCACCGTCACGCTGCCGCAGCGGCAGTGGAACCACCCGTCGTACAACGCGACGACGATCGACAACGACATGGCCGTCATCACGCTGGCGAACGCCGTCAAGGCGACGCCGATCCGTATGACGACGTCCGGTGACACCGCCTCGTACGCGGCCGGGACGAGCGCCAAGGTCTACGGCTGGGGCCGTACCAGCTCCACCACCCAGGACGTCTCCCAGACACTGAAGACGGCCACACTGCCCGTCCAGTCCGACAGCACCTGCACCGGCTACTACGGCACCGATTTCATCAAGGGCCACATGGTCTGCGCGGGCAACCCGGCCAGCGGCAGCGACAGTGGCACCACCTCCGCCTGCAACGGCGACTCCGGTGGGCCGCTCGTCGTGAACGGGCGGATCGTCGGTGTGGTGTCGTGGGGTGTGCAGGACTGTGTCGCCGAGGGGGCGTACAGCGTCTTCTCGAAGGTCAGCAGCTACGTCGGTGCCGCCTACCCGCGGGTCGACGACACCAACATCAGCGGTGACCACAAGGCCGATCTATGGGTGCGCAACTCCTCCACCGGGACCGGCTACTCGAAGGACTCCAACGGCAGCTCCTTCGCCGCGCGTGAGTCCTGGGGCGACTGGAACGGCGTGAACGTCGTCCTGCAGAGCGACCTCGACCGTGACGGCTACCAGGACCTGGTGTACCGGCGCAGCTCCGACGGCGACGTGTTCTGGTCGCACTATGTGCAGTCCAGTGGCAGCTGGGCCACCAAGCAGATCGCCGACAACTGGAAGACCCGCACCCGCATCGTCACCCCGGGCGACGTCACCGGCGACTACCTGCCCGACCTGCTCTCGGTCGACTCCGGCGGCTACTTGTGGATCTACCCGGGCCAGGGCAACGGCACGTTCGGGACCAGGGTGCAGGTCGGCTCCGGCTGGAACCAGTACAACTCCCTGCGCGGACACGGCGACTTCACCGGCGACGGCAAGACCGACCTCATCGCCCGTGCGAGCAGCAACGGCTATCTGTACCTGTACAAGGGCACCGGCAAGTCCGGGACGGGAGCCTTCTCCAGTCGCATCAAGGTGCGCGAGTGGGCCGGCTACAACGCCTTCGACGCGGTCGGCGACATCAGCGGGGACGGCAAGGCCGACTTCCTGGCCCGTACGCCCGGCGGCACGCTCTATCTGTACAAGGGCACCGGAAAGGCCACCAGCGAGATCTTTGCCACAAGGATCTCGGTCGGTACGGACTTCAAGCAGTACGACATCTTCGGCTGAAACCGCAGGTGAGGCGGGTACACCCGGTATCACCGACTACGCACTGTGCCCACTGCCCCCAGGCGGTGGGCACAGTCCGTTGTGCAACCCTTTCCCGGGTTTCCCCGTCTGACCGGACGGGGTGACGATGGTGTGGTACGGGCCCAATTGACCACGCCTGACCCTGACTGCAGGGGGTAACCGATCGGATCAGAACCGAGGAGCACATGTCCGCCGAGAGCACGCCGGAACCCGGCATACCGGGTGACACCGGCACCGCAGGTCCACGCAATCGCGCCAAGGGCCGCCGTCGCAAGCCCCGCGACAAACGCAAGGGCCTGATGATCATGGCCTGGACGGCCGCCGGGATCGTGGTCCTGGGCGGAACCGGCGCCGGGTACCTGTACTTCAAGCTCAACGGCAACATCAAGAGCGTGGACATCGACCAGGCACTCGGTACCGACCGGCCGCAGAAGGTCGACAACGGCTCGGAGAACATCCTCGTCCTCGGCTCGGACACCCGCTCCGGCGGCAACAAGAAGCTCGGCGGAGGCACCGACGACGGCAGTGCCCGCTCGGACACGGCGATGATCCTGCACGTCTACGAGGGCCACAAGAAGGCCAGCGTGGTCTCCATTCCGCGCGACACCCTGATCGACCGCCCCGAGTGCACCGACACCAACGGCAAGAAGCACCCGGCGGCGTCCGGCGTGATGTTCAACGAGTCGTACTCCACGGGCGGTGCCGCCTGCGCCGTGAAGACCGTCGAGTCGTTCAGCGGTGTCCGCATGGACCACTACCTGGAGGTCGACTTCGCCGGCTTCCAGAAGCTCATCGACGAGCTCGGCGGCGTCGAGGTCACCACCACCAAGAACATCAGCGACCCCGACAGCCACCTCGACCTCAAGGCCGGCACCCATCAGCTCACCGGCAAGCAGGCCCTCGGCCTGGTCCGCACCCGGCACGGCGTCGGCGACGGCTCCGACCTCGGCCGTATCCAGCTCCAGCAGGCCTTCATCAAGGCGCTGATCAACCAGGTCAAGGACATCAACCTGTTCGGCAACCCCAAGCGGCTGTACGACCTGGCCAACACCGCCACCAAGACGGTCACCACCGACTCCGACCTCGGCTCGGTCAACAAGCTCATGTCCTTCGCGGGCGGCCTCAAGGGCATCAGCTCCAAGAACATGAACATGGTCACGATGCCGGTCCAGTACGACCCGGCGGACCCGAACCGCGTGATCGTCGCGAAGACCAAGGCCCAGCTGGTGTGGGACGCCCTGAAGGCGGACAAGGCGATCCCGAAGGCAGCGACCGAAGGTACCGCGACCGGTGATGCCAAGGGCGTCGTCAACGCCGGCTGAGGGCCCGCCGGGAATACCCGGCGCCAACCCCCGGTTTGGGGGGATGGCCCCAGTCCTGGCAGACTGGTACGTCGGCCCCGGTTCACGCTCCCGCACCCCGCGGTGGCGACCCGGTGCCCTCCCGAAACTAGGAGACACCTTGAAGCGCGACATCCACCCCGCGTACGTCGAGACGCAGGTCAGCTGCACCTGTGGCGCGTCGTTCACCACCCGTAGCACGATCGAGAGCGGCACCATCCGTGCCGAGGTCTGCTCCGAGTGCCACCCGTTCTACACGGGCAAGCAGAAGATCCTCGACACCGGTGGCCGTGTGGCCCGTTTCGAGGCCCGCTTCGGCAAGGCCGCCGGCTCCAAGAAGTAGCGAGCCCCATTTCGCCGGTCCACGGTCGCGCCCTCTCACAGGCGTGCCGGGACCGGCGTTTTTGGTCGCCCGCCCTGCACAGCCGTACCCACACAGGAGCCCAAGATGTTCGAGGCCGTCGAGGACCTGGTCACTGAGCACGCCGACCTGGAGACGAAGCTCGCCGACCCGTCGGTCCACGCCGACCAGGCGAACGCGCGCAAGCTGAACAAGCGCTACGCCGAGCTCACCCCGATCGTCGCCACGTACCGCTCCTGGAAGCAGACCGGCGACGACATCGAGACGGCGAAGGAGTTCGCCGCCGCCGACCCCGACTTCGCCGCCGAGGTGAAGGACCTGGAGAAGCAGCGCGAGGAGCTCACCGAGAAGCTGCGCCTGCTGCTGGTCCCGCGCGACCCGAGTGACGACAAGGACGTCATTCTGGAGATCAAGGCCGGTGCCGGCGGTGACGAGTCCGCGCTGTTCGCGGGTGACCTGCTGCGCATGTATCTGCGGTACGCCGAGCGCGTCGGCTGGAAGACCGAGATCATCGACTCCACCGAGTCCGAGCTCGGCGGCTACAAGGACGTCCAGGTCGCGGTGAAGACCAAGGGCGGAAACGGTGCCACGGAGCCCGGCCAGGGTGTCTGGGCCCGGCTGAAGTACGAGGGCGGTGTGCACCGCGTGCAGCGGGTGCCGGCGACCGAGTCCCAGGGCCGTATCCACACCTCCGCGGCCGGTGTGCTGGTCACGCCGGAGGCCGAGGAGATCGACGTCGAGATCAACCCGAACGACCTGCGCATCGACGTGTACCGGTCGTCCGGCCCGGGCGGCCAGTCCGTCAACACCACCGACTCCGCCGTGCGCATCACGCACATCCCCACCGGAGTCGTCGCCTCCTGCCAGAACGAGAAGAGCCAGCTGCAGAACAAGGAGCAGGCGATGCGTATCCTGCGCTCCAGGCTGCTCGCCGCGGCGCAGGAGGAGGCGGAGAAGGAGGCCGCCGACGCCCGCCGCAGCCAGGTCCGCACCGTCGACCGCTCCGAGAAGATCCGCACCTACAACTTCCCGGAGAATCGCATCTCGGACCACCGGGTCGGCTTCAAGGCGTACAACTTGGACCAGGTCCTCGACGGCGACCTCGACTCGGTGATCCAGGCCTGCGTCGACGCGGACTCGGCCGCCAAGCTCGCAGCCGCGTAAAGGACGTACGAGCAAGTACCGGAGGACATGCGTGCAGCCAACATTTGGGGGGCGACCCTCAAGTCCCCGCAGCGTGCTGCTCGCTGAGGTAGCCCAGGCCACCCAGCGGCTGGCCGACGCCGGCGTGCCCTCGCCGCGCAACGACGCGGAGGAGCTCGCCGCGTTCGTGCACGGCGTGAAGCGGGGCGCGCTGCACTCCGTCAAGGACGCGGACTTCGACGCCCGCTACTGGGAGGTCATCGCCCGCCGCGAACAGCGCGAGCCGCTCCAGCACATCACCGGGCGGGCCTATTTCCGGTACCTCGAACTCCAGGTGGGGCCGGGCGTGTTCGTGCCCCGCCCCGAGACCGAGTCGGTGGTCGGGTGGGCCATAGACGCCGTACGGGCCATGGACGTCGTCGAGCCCTGCATCGTCGACCTGTGCACCGGCTCCGGCGCCATCGCGCTCGCCCTCGCCCAGGAGGTCCCGCGCTCCCGGGTGCACGCCGTGGAGCTGTCCGAGGACGCCCTGCAGTGGACGCGCAAGAACGTGGAGGGGTCCAGGGTCGACCTGCGGCAGGGCAACGCCCTCGACGCCTTCCCCGACCTCGACGGCCAGGTCGACCTGGTCATCTCCAACCCGCCCTACATCCCGCTCACCGAATGGGAGTACGTCGCTCCCGAGGCGCGGGACTACGATCCCGAACTCGCCCTGTTCTCCGGCGAGGACGGCCTCGACCTCATCCGTGGCCTGGAGCGGACCGCACACCGTCTCCTGCGTCCCGGCGGGGTCGTCGTCATCGAGCACGCCGACACCCAGGGCGGGCAGGTGCCGTGGATCTTCACCGAGGAGCGGGGCTGGGCCGACGCGGCCGACCATCCCGACCTCAACAACCGTCCCAGGTTCGCGACCGCCCGCAAGGCGCTGCCGTGACCGCCCCGCAGACTTCGATCCCGCAGTACGTGTACTTCGTGTACGAGGAGGCCCGCTAGACATGGCACGGCGATACGACACCAACGACGCGACGGACCGTACGACCGGCCTGCGCGAAGCCGCGTCCGCCGTCCGCCGGGGCGAGCTCGTGGTCCTCCCGACCGACACGGTGTACGGCATCGGCGCCGACGCGTTCGCCAAGGAGGCGGTCGGCGATCTGCTGGAGGCCAAGGGGCGGGGCCGCAACATGCCCACCCCGGTTCTGATCGGCTCCCCGAACACGCTCCACGGTCTCGTCACCGACTTCTCCGAGCTGGCCTGGGAACTGGTCGACGCGTTCTGGCCGGGCGCGCTGACGCTGGTCGCCAAGCACCAGCCGTCGCTGCAGTGGGACCTGGGAGACACCCGGGGCACGGTTGCCGTGCGCATGCCACTGCACCCGGTCGCCATCGAGCTGCTGACCGAGGTCGGCCCGATGGCGGTGTCCTCGGCCAACCTCACGGGGCACCCGGCGCCGGAGGACTGCGACTCCGCGCAGGAGATGCTCGGCGACTCGGTCTCCGTCTACCTGGACGGCGGCCCGACCCCCGGCAACGTCCCGTCGTCGATCGTCGACGTCACCCGCGAGATCCCGCTCCTGCTGCGCGCGGGCGCCATCTCGGCGGAGGAGCTGCGGAAGGTCGTACCCGACCTTGAGGTGGCGAATTGACAGCCCCCAACGCGGGGCGTGGCATAGGCAACGGGGAAAGCGCGGCGGAGATCACCACGACATTCGTCGGACTCCCGCGCGACAGCTTCCGCATCCTCCACGTCAGCACCGGCAATGTGTGCCGCTCACCGATCACCGAGCGGCTGACCCGTCATTTCGTGACGCAGCGCCTCGGGGTGCTCGGCGGCGGGCTGATCGTGGAGAGCGCGGGCACCTGGGGCCATGAGGGCGCGCCCATGGAATCCAACGCGGAGACCGTCCTCGCCGACTTCGGCGCGGACGCCTCCGGCTTCGTCGGCCGCGAGCTCCTCGACGAGCACGTCATCATGGCCGACCTGGTCCTCACGGCCACCCGCGACCACCGCGCCCAGGTCATCTCCATGGGCCATTCGGCGGGCCTGCGCACCTTCACCCTCAAGGAGTTCACCCGCCTGGTGAAGGCGATAGACCCGACGACGCTGCCTCCCCTGGAGGACGGCGTGGTGTTCCGCGCACGCGCCCTGGTCCGCGCCGCCGCGGCTCTACGCGGGTGGCTCCTGGCCCCCACGGCGGAGGCGGACGAGGTGTACGACCCGTACGGGGCACCGCTGGGGTTCTTCCGGTCGGTCGGCGACGAGATACACCAGGCGCTGGATCCGGTCGTCACAGCGCTCACCGGAGTACCTGCGAGGGCGTAACAACCGGGCGCCCCTGCCGCCCCGGGCCTACATTGGACGTACGTCACCACGGCTCGTGAGCTGAAGGGGTGCACCGGCTCGGGCACCCCGGAGGCGAACGAGCCATCAGCAGCGTCGCACGCCCGGAGCCCACCATGCCGGTCACCCATACCCTCGCGGCCGATGTCCTGCGCGGCCAGGACCCGCAGCTCGCCGACATCCTGCTCGGTGAGCTGGACCGGCAGTCGACGACGCTCCAGCTCATCGCCGCCGAGAACTTCACGTCGCCCGCCGTGCTGGCGGCCCTCGGATCGCCGCTGGCCAACAAGTACGCGGAGGGCTATCCGGGCGCCCGGCACCACGGCGGGTGCGAGATGGTCGACGTCGCCGAACGGCTCGCCGTGGAACGCGCCAAGGCGCTGTTCGGGGCCGAGCACGCCAATGTGCAGTCCCACTCCGGCTCCTCGGCCGTCCTCGCCGCGTACGCCGCCCTGCTGCGCCCCGGCGACACCGTCCTCGCCCTCGGACTGCCCTACGGCGGCCACCTCACGCACGGCTCGCCGGCGAACTTCTCCGGCCGCTGGTTCGACTTCGTCCCCTACGGCGTCGACGCGGAGACCGGGCTCATCGACCACGACCAGGTGCGCACCCTGGCCCGCGGCCACCGGCCCAAGGCGATCGTGTGCGGGTCCATCGCCTACCCCCGGCACATCGACTACGCCTTCTTCCGCGAGCTCGCCGACGAGGTCGGGGCGTACCTCATCGCCGACGCCGCCCACCCGATGGGGCTCGTCGCCGGGGGAGCGGCGCCGAGCCCGGTGCCGTACGCCGATGTCGTGTGCGCCACCACCCACAAGGTCCTGCGCGGCCCGCGCGGAGGCATGATCCTGTGCGGCGCGGACCTCGCCGAGCGCGTCGATCGCGCCGTTTTCCCCTTCACCCAGGGCGGCGCCCAGATGCACGCCATCGCCGCCAAGGCCGTCGCGTTCGGCGAGGCGGCAACACCGCAGTTCGCCGCGTACGCCCATCAGGTGGTCGCCAATGCGAGAACCCTGGCGGCCGGACTGGCGGCGGAGGGACTCGTCGTCACCACCGGCGGCACCGACACCCACCTCATCACCGCCGACCCGGCCCCGCTCGGCGTCGACGGCCGCACGGCGCGCGGGCGGCTCGCGGCGGCCGGAATCGTGCTGGACTGCTGCGCGCTGCCGCACGGCGACGCCCGTGGCCTGCGCCTCGGCACGGCGGCCGTGACCACCCAGGGCATGGGGGAGGAGGAGATGGCGTGGCTGGCCGGGCTGGTCGGGGGCGTGCTCAGGGAGGAGACCGAAAGTCCGAAGGCTCGTGAAGAAGTGCGGGAGCTGGCCGGTAGATTTCCGCCGTATCCCGGCTGAGGCGGGGTAGACGCACCCGCATGCACAGCCACCCATGCAACCATCGTCGCTACCCGGAAGTCCCCACACATATGCGTCGCGTATGTGTACGTCGCTAGGGTGTGGGGCTGAGATGGCCAGCGAGACTTGTGGGGAAGCCCGTGCGTGAATACCTGCTGACGCTCTGCATCACGGCCGCGGTGACGTATCTGCTGACAGGGCCGGTACGTAAGTTCGCGATCGTGGCCGGAGCGATGCCGGAGATCCGGGCACGTGACGTGCACCGGGAGCCCACTCCGCGGCTCGGCGGGATCGCGATGTTCTTCGGCCTGTGCGCGGGACTGCTGGCCGCCGACCACCTCACGAACCTCAGTAGCGTCTTCGAGAACTCCAACGAACCGCGGGCGCTGCTCTCCGGAGCGGCGCTCATCTGGCTGATCGGCGTTCTGGACGACAAGTTCGAGATCGACGCCCTGATCAAGCTGGGCGGCCAGATGATCGCCGCCGGCGTCATGGTCATGCAGGGTCTGACGATCCTGTGGCTGCCCATTCCGGGCTTCGGCTCGGTCGCGCTGACCCAGTGGCAGGGCACGCTTCTCACGGTCGCCCTGGTCGTGATCACCATCAACGCGGTCAACTTCGTCGACGGCCTGGACGGCCTGGCGGCCGGCATGGTCTGCATCGCCTCGGCCGCGTTCTTCCTCTACGCCTACCGGGTCTGGGTGTCGTACGGCATCGAGGCGGCCGCCCCGGCCACCCTGTTCGCGGCGATCCTGATGGGCATGTGCCTGGGCTTCCTGCCGCACAACATGCACCCGGCGCGGATCTTCATGGGCGACTCCGGCTCGATGCTCATCGGCCTGGTCCTGGCGGCGGGCGCGATCTCCATCACGGGACAGGTCGACCCGGACGCCCTGAAGCTGTTCGCGGGCTCGGAGAAGGCGGCGGTGCACCAGACGGTGCCGGTCTACATCCCGCTGTTGCTGCCGCTGACGATCATCGCGATCCCGGCGGCCGACCTGGTCCTCGCGATCGTGCGCCGCACGTGGCGGGGCCAGTCGCCCTTCGCCGCCGACCGTGGCCACCTCCACCACCGCCTCCTGGAGATCGGCCACTCCCACAGCCGCGCGGTCCTGATCATGTACTTCTGGTCCGCCCTGATCGCCTTCGGCGCCCTCGCCTACTCGGTGAACTCGGCGTCCATGTGGATCGTGCTGGGCGTGGTCTTCCTGAGCGCCATCGGGCTCCTGCTGCTCCTGATGCCCCGCTTCACCCCCCGCGCCCCGCGCTGGGCCGAGGCCTTCATCCCGCCGCGCTACCGCCGCGGCGCCGCCTCGGCACCGGCGGCCACCACGCCCCAGACGGTCTCCGGCCAGCTCTCACCCGACACCGCGCCCGACGCACTGTCCGACGAAGAGCCGCGCACCCCGGTCGCCGCGGGCGCCTCGCGCGTCAACGGGGCGACCGCGATCGGCGCCCGATCGCGTCTGCTGGACCGGCGGGAGGCCGGAACGTCGCGCTGACGGCCGACGTAAGAACACGGGCAAGGTAAGAATCTGACTAGAGCATTGCCAAACCGTGGGAGTGCGATGGGGGTGCGAAGCATCCCAATACCAGACAAGTCGACCGTGATCCCGCACAGACGCGCACCGTCACTCTCATGTGTGACAGCGGGCACACCCGCCAGGTAAAGACCTCATCAAATAGTTTGTGATACGGTTCACGAGAACCCCCGGACAGAGCCGAAGGACCGTAGTGCGACGGTCCATTGGCGTGAGGTGCTCTCTCAATCCGGGACTACGCTCGTCCATGACGACACCCTGCCCCCCTGCGAAAGCGGAGTTGCCGCCATGCCGTCCAATGACGTCCGGATTCTCCTCAAAGCTGCCGTGCCCACGGCTGCCGTCGGTGCGATTGCCGCCGTCGTCAGCGGTGTGGTCGCCGGTGGCGAGGGGGCGATCGGGGCTGTGGTGGCGACGGTGCTCACGATCCTCTTCATGGGAATCGGGCTCTACGTTCTGCAGCGCACTGCCAAATCGCTTCCGCATCTGTTCCAGATGATGGGCCTGATGCTCTACGCGGCTCAGATCCTGCTGCTGTTCGTCTTTCTGAGCGCGTTCAAGAACACCACGCTGTTCAATCCCAAGGCTTTCGCGATCACTCTGATCGCTACCACCCTCGCGTGGATTGCGGCCCAGACTCGGGCCCACATGAAAGCCAAGATCCTCTACGTTGAACCCGACTCCTCGGGCGACAAGCCCGAAAAATCGGGGCACTCATCGTGAGGGGTAGGGCCGGGATAAGTGCGCGTAAGAAGTCCTGCTATCGTCCGGTGCCAACTGCGGCATCGCGGGCGCGGGCATCTGAGCTGACGCCTGCTCAATCGCGAGGCTTGATGCCCCCCAGCCGCCCTCACATCCGTAACACCAGTCCCGTGCCGAACCGCGGCTGCGCGCCGCGCCGACACAACGAGGTTGCCGTACCCATGCGTCACGCCGAAGGAGCCCGCGGTGAGTGCTGACCAGACCCAGCTCGCCTTTGACTGGAGCTGTCGGATCATGTCCGACAACGGCTGTGGCTTCCCGGCTCCGGGCCTGCACTCGTTCCTCTTCAAGCCGATCGCCACGGTCGGCGGGTTCGAGTTCAACAAGGTGATGCTGCTCGCCATCATCACCACGCTCTTGGTCATTACCTTCTTCACCCTCGCGTTCAGCAAGGCGAAGGTGGTGCCGGGCAAGCTGCAGATGGTCGCCGAAGCCGGTTACGACTTCGTGCGCCGCGGCATCGTCTACGAGACGCTCGGCAAGCGCGAGGGCGAGAAGTACGTCCCGTTCATGGTCTCGCTCTTCTTCTTCATCTGGGTCATGAACATCTGGTCCGTGATCCCGCTGGCCCAGTTCCCGGTCTCGTCGATCATCGCGTTCCCGATGGTGCTTGCCGCGATCGTCTGGCTCATCTGGGTCTCGGTGACCTTCAAGCGGCACGGCTTCGTCGGCTTCTTCAAGAACATCACCGGCTACGACAAGTCGCTGGGTGCGGTGCTGCCGCTCGTGATGGTCATCGAGTTCTTCTCGAACCTGCTGGTCCGCCCGTTCACGCACGCGGTCCGACTCTTCGCCAACATGTTCGCCGGCCACCTGATGCTGGTCATGTTCACCGTCGCCTCCTGGTACCTGCTGAACAGCTGGATGATCCCGGCGGCCGGTGTCTCCTTCGTCATGACCATGGTCATGATCCTCTTCGAGCTCTTCGTGCAGGCCGTCCAGGCGTACGTCTTCGTGCTGCTGGCCTGCTCGTACATCCAGGGCGCGCTCGCCGAGCACCACTGAGCCCCGCCGCACCACAAGCCCCCAAGAACGTCCGGTGGCCAACCCCCGCCGGTCCATGAAAGAGAAGGAAGAATCAGCATGGCTGCCCTTGAGACCCTCGCCGCCGTCGAAGGCAACATCGGTTCCATCGGCTACGGCCTGGCCGCCATCGGCCCCGGTGTCGGCGTCGGCATCATCTTCGGCAACGGCACCCAGGCCCTCGCCCGCCAGCCCGAGGCTGCCGGCCTGATCCGTGCCAACCAGATCCTCGGCTTCGCCTTCTGTGAGGCGCTCGCCCTCATCGGCATCGTCATGCCGTTCGTCTACGGATGATCGAGCCCTGACGAGCCAACCTTTCAACGAAAGGCACTGATGTGATCGCCAACCTGGTACAGCTGGCGGCCGAGGAAGAGCAGAACCCGCTCATTCCTCCGGGCCCCGAGCTGCTCGTCGGCACCATCGCCTTCGCCATCGTGTTCTTCTTCTTCTGGAAGAAGCTGCTTCCGAACATCAACAAGGTTCTGGAAGAGCGCCGCGAGGCGATCGAAGGTGGTATTGAGAAGGCCGAGGCGGCGCAGGTCGAGGCCCAGAGCGTCCTGGAGCAGTACAAGGCCCAGCTCGCCGAGGCCCGGCACGAGGCCGCGCGTCTGCGCCAGGAGGCGCAGGAGCAGGGTGCCGCGCTCATCGCCGAGATGCGTGCGGAAGGCCAGCGGCAGCGCGAGGAGATCGTCGCCGCCGGTCACGCCCAGATCGAGGCCGACCGCAAGGCCGCGTCCTCCGCGCTGCGCCAGGACGTCGGCAAGCTCGCCACCGACCTGGCCGGCAAGCTCGTCGGCGAGTCCCTTGAGGACCACGCCCGGCAGAGCCGCGTGATCGACCGCTTCCTCGATGAGCTTGAGGAGAAGGCCGAGGCCGGCCGATGAACGGAGCGAGCCGCGAGGCCCTGGCAGCCGCACGTGAGCGTCTCGACGCGCTGACGGACAACACGTCCGTCGACGCGGCCAAGCTCGCCGACGAGCTGGCCGCCGTCACCGCGCTGCTCGACCGCGAGGTGTCGCTGCGTCGGGTCCTGACCGACCCGGCGCAGGCCGGTGAGGCCAAGGCCGAGCTGGTCCAGCGCCTCCTCGGTGGCCAGGTCGGCGGGGAGACCACCGACCTGCTGTCCGGCATGGTGCGCTCCCGCTGGTCGCAGTCCCGCGACCTGGTGGACGCGCTGGAGGAGCTGGCGGACACCGCCGACCTCACCGCCGCGCAGAAGACGGGCACGCTCGACGACGTCGAGGACGAGCTGTTCCGGTTCGGCCGGATCGTCTCCGGCAGCACCGAGCTCCGTGCCGCGCTGACCGACCGTTCCGCCGCCGCCTCGGCCAAGAGCGAGCTGCTGCGCAGCCTGCTCAGCCGTCGGGCCAAGGCGACCACCGAGCGTCTGGTGACGCGTCTTGTGACCGCGCCGCGTGGACGTAGCCTGGAGTCGGGACTGGAGTCCCTGTCCAAGCTCGCCGCCGAGCGCCGGGAGCGCATGGTGGCCGTCGTCACCTCGGCGGTACCGCTGAGCGACCGGCAGAAGCAGCGCCTGGGCGCCGCCCTCGCGAAGGTCTACGGCCGTCAGATGCACCTCAACCTCGACGTGGACCCCGAGGTCGTCGGCGGAATCCGGGTGCAGGTCGGCGACGAGGTCATCAACGGCTCCCTCGCGGACCGCATCGAGGACGCCGGCCGCCGACTGGCGAGCTGAGCAGCAACTCAATAAGCAGTACGTACTTACGACGGCCCTGGTTGGGCCGTGCAGAAGAATCCTGGGGGTCGCCCCCAGACCCCCAAAGTGAAACTTCGGGCCCAACAAGGAGAGCAGGGAACCCAGATGGCGGAGCTCACGATCCGGCCGGAGGAGATCCGGGACGCGCTGGAGAACTTCGTCCAGTCGTACAAGCCGGACGCGGCCTCGCGCGAGGAGGTCGGTACGGTCACCCTTGCCGGCGACGGCATCGCGAAGGTCGAGGGCCTGCCCTCGGCCATGGCCAACGAACTGCTGAAGTTCGAGGACGGCACCCTCGGCCTCGCGCTCAACCTGGAAGAGCGCGAGATCGGCGCCGTCATCCTCGGTGAGTTCAGCGGCATCGAGGAGGGGCAGCCGGTCTCCCGTACCGGTGAGGTCCTCTCCGTGGCCGTCGGCGAGGGCTACCTCGGCCGCGTCGTCGACCCGCTCGGCAACCCGATCGACGGCCTCGGCGAGATCGAGACGTCCGGCCGCCGTGCCCTTGAGCTGCAGGCTCCGGGCGTCATGGCCCGTAAGTCGGTGCACGAGCCGATGGAGACCGGCTACAAGGCCGTCGACGCGATGACCCCGATCGGCCGTGGCCAGCGTCAGCTGATCATCGGCGACCGCCAGACCGGCAAGACCGCCCTGGCCGTCGACACGATCATCAACCAGCGCGACAACTGGCGCACCGGCGACCCGAACAAGCAGGTCCGCTGCATCTACGTCGCCATCGGCCAGAAGGGCTCGACGATCGCGTCGGTCCGCCGCGCGCTGGAGGAGAACGGCGCGCTGGAGTACACGACCATCGTCGCCGCCCCGGCGTCCGACCCGGCCGGCTTCAAGTACCTGGCGCCGTACACCGGTTCGGCCATCGGCCAGCAGTGGATGTACGAGGGCAAGCACGTCCTCATCATCTTCGACGACCTCTCGAAGCAGGCCGACGCCTACCGCGCCGTGTCCCTGCTGCTGCGCCGCCCGCCGGGCCGTGAGGCCTACCCGGGTGACGTCTTCTACCTGCACTCCCGTCTGCTGGAGCGCTGCGCGAAGCTCTCCGACGACATGGGCGCCGGCTCGATGACCGGTCTGCCGATCGTCGAGACCAAGGCCAACGACGTCTCGGCGTTCATCCCGACCAACGTCATCTCCATCACCGACGGCCAGTGCTTCCTGGAGTCGGACCTGTTCAACGCCGGTCAGCGCCCCGCGCTGAACGTCGGTATCTCCGTCTCCCGAGTCGGTGGTTCCGCGCAGCACAAGGCGATGAAGCAGGTCTCCGGTCGTCTCCGTCTGGACCTGGCCCAGTACCGCGAGCTGGAGGCGTTCGCCGCCTTCGGTTCCGACCTGGACGCCGCGTCGAAGGCGCAGCTGGAGCGTGGTTCGCGTCTGGTCGAGCTGCTCAAGCAGGCTCAGTACCAGCCGATGGCCACCGAGGACCAGGTCGTCTCGGTCTGGGGTGCCACCACCGGCAAGATGGACGACGTTCCGGTCGCCGACATCCGCCGCTTCGAGACGGAGCTCCTTGAGTTCCTGCACCGCAAGGAGCAGGGCCTCATGACCTCCATCAAGGAGGGCGGCAAGATGTCGGACGACACCCTCACCGCTGTTGCCGACGCGATCGCCGAGTTCAAGAAGCAGTTCGAGACCTCGGACGGCAAGCTTCTCGGCGAGGACGCCCCGGCCGCCGCCAAGTGACGTAAGGAAGGGACCTGACTCATGGGAGCCCAGCTCCGGGTCTACAAGCGTCGCATCCGATCCGTCACCGCGACCAAGAAGATCACCAAGGCGATGGAGATGATCGCCGCCTCGCGCGTCGTCAAGGCGCAGCGCAAGGTGGCGGCCTCCACGCCGTACGCGACCGAGCTCACCCGCGCGGTCACGGCGGTCGGTACCGGCTCGAACACCAAGCACCCGCTGACCACGCAGGCCGAGACGGTCACGCGGTCCGCGGTGCTGCTCCTGACGAGCGACCGCGGTCTCGCCGGCGCCTTCAACTCGAACGCCATCAAGATCGCGGAGCAGCTGACCGCGCGTCTGGAGGACGAGGGCAAGGAGGTCGAGATCTACATCGTCGGCCGCCGTGGTGTCGCCCACTACAACTTCCGTGAGCGCAAGATCGCGGAGTCGTGGAGCGGCTTCACCGACGAGCCGTCGTACGCGGACGCCAAGAAGGTCGCGGCTCCGCTGATCGAGGCGATCGAGAAGGACACGGCCGAGGGCGGCGTGGACGAACTCCACATCGTCTTCACCGAGTTCGTCTCGATGATGACGCAGACGGCCCTCGACGACCGTCTGCTGCCGCTCAGCCTCGAAGAGGTCGCGAAGGAGGCTGCCCCCAAGGGCGAGATCCTTCCGCTGTTCGACTTCGAGCCCTCGGCGGAGGACGTCCTCGACGCCCTGCTGCCGCGCTACGTGGAGAGCCGTATCTACAACGCGCTGCTCCAGTCGGCCGCCTCCAAGCACGCCGCCACGCGGCGCGCGATGAAGTCGGCCACCGACAACGCGGGAGAGCTCATCGAGACGCTCTCGCGGCTTGCCAACGCGGCCCGCCAGGCCGAAATCACCCAGGAAATCAGCGAGATCGTCGGTGGCTCCGCAGCCCTGGCCGACGCGACCGCGGGGAGTGACAGGTAATGACGACGACAGTTGAGACGGCCGCTGCCACGGGCCGCGTCGCCCGGGTCATCG
The DNA here is from genome assembly GCF_042740355.1 of Streptomyces sp. NPDC059010. Classification (NCBI taxonomy): domain Bacteria; kingdom Bacillati; phylum Actinomycetota; class Actinomycetes; order Kitasatosporales; family Streptomycetaceae; genus Streptomyces; species Streptomyces sp. NPDC059010. The sequence continues at coordinate 14,632 of NZ_JBHYJA010000067.1, read as the reverse complement.
GCCCGGTCGTCGACGTGGAATTCCCCGTCGACGCCATGCCCGACATCTACAACGCCCTTCACGTCGAGGTCGCCGACCCGGCTCAGGAGGGCGCGAAGAAGACGCTGACCCTGGAGGTCGCCCAGCACCTGGGTGACGGCCTGGTCCGTACGATCTCGATGCAGCCCACCGACGGTCTGGTCCGCCAGGCCCCGGTCACCGACTCCGGTGCCTCCATCACGGTGCCCGTCGGCGACTTCACCAAGGGCAAGGTGTTCAACACCCTCGGTGAGGTGCTGAACGTCGACGAGCAGTACGAGGGCGAGCGCTGGGGCATCCACCGCAAGGCCCCGAACTTCGACGAGCTTGAGTCGAAGACCGAGATGTTCGAGACCGGCGTCAAGGTCATCGACCTTCTCACCCCGTACGTCAAGGGTGGAAAGATCGGTCTGTTCGGCGGTGCCGGCGTCGGCAAGACGGTGCTCATCCAGGAGATGATCTACCGCGTCGCCAACAACCACGACGGTGTCTCCGTGTTCGCCGGTGTCGGTGAGCGCACCCGTGAGGGCAACGACCTCATCGAGGAGATGGCGGACTCGGGCGTCATCGACAAGACCGCCCTGGTCTTCGGTCAGATGGACGAGCCCCCGGGCACCCGTCTCCGTGTGGCCCTGGCCGGTCTGACCATGGCGGAGTACTTCCGCGATGTGCAGAAGCAGGACGTGCTGTTCTTCATCGACAACATCTTCCGCTTCACGCAGGCCGGTTCCGAGGTCTCGACCCTGCTCGGCCGTATGCCCTCCGCGGTGGGCTACCAGCCGAACCTGGCCGACGAGATGGGTCTCCTCCAGGAGCGCATCACCTCGACCCGTGGTCACTCGATCACCTCGATGCAGGCGATCTACGTCCCCGCGGACGACCTGACCGACCCGGCCCCGGCCACCACCTTCGCCCACCTCGACGCGACGACGGTTCTGTCCCGTCCGATCTCCGAGAAGGGCATCTACCCGGCCGTGGACCCGCTGGACTCGACGTCCCGCATCCTCGACCCGCGGTACATCGCGGCGGACCACTACAACACCGCCATGCGTGTCAAGGGCATCCTGCAGAAGTACAAGGACCTCCAGGACATCATCGCGATCCTCGGCATCGACGAGCTCGGCGAGGAGGACAAGCTGGTCGTCCAGCGTGCCCGCCGTGTCGAGCGCTTCCTGTCCCAGAACACCCACGTCGCCAAGCAGTTCACCGGCGTGGACGGTTCGGACGTGCCGCTGGACGAGTCGATCACCGCGTTCAACGCGATCATCGACGGTGAGTTCGACCACTTCCCGGAGCAGGCGTTCTTCCTGTGCGGTGGTATCGAGGACCTGAAGAAGAACGCGAAGGAGCTGGGCGTCTCCTGACGCACCGGTCTTCGTGAGCCATTGAGCTCTTGACTGAGGGGGCGGGGTTCGTCCCGCCCCCTCACTCACGCCTACTAGACTTGTAACCAACACCCGGCAGAACCGCCGGGTGGTGACCCGAGGAGCCACCTTGGCTGCTGAGCTGCACGTCGCGATGGTCGCCGCCGACCGTGAGGTCTGGTCGGGCCAGGCCACTCTGGTCGTCGCGCGCACCACGTCGGGCGACATCGGCGTCATGCCCGGTCACCAGCCGCTGCTCGGTGTGCTGGAGTCGGGCCCGGTGACCATCCGTACGAGTGATGGTGGAACCGTCATCGCCGCGGTGCACGGCGGTTTCATCTCGTTCGCGGACAACAAGCTGTCGCTGCTGGCCGAGATCGCCGAGCTGTCGGACGAGATCGATGTCCAGCGCGCGGAGCGGGCACTGGAGCGCGCGAAGTCGGACGACGACGCGTCCGCAGGCCGCCGCGCGGAGGTCCGCCTGCAGGCGGCGACGGCGCGCTGACCCACCAGGTCACCTTCCGGGCCGTCTAGGCTCTGGGGGAGCGCACGCGATGACGTCACTCAGCCGCGGCTGGGACCGGAGCAATCCGGTGCCGGTCGCGGCTGAGGCAGATATGGAAGTTTTTTCCGTTCCGTTACCTAGGAGACGAGGAGGTCGGTGTCGATGGTCCTCGCTCTGACTGTGTGCGGAATCGTTGTCGCCCTCGTGGTGCTGGGGCTGTTCGTCTTCGGTCTGCGCCGCAGACTCATCCAGCGCTCCGGCGGCACCTTCGACTGTTCCCTGCGCTGGGACGTGCCGGAGAAACCCGACACCAGCGGCAAGGGCTGGAGCTACGGCGTCGCCCGCTACAACGGCGACCGCATCGAGTGGTACCGCGTCTTCTCCTACGCCTACCGCCCGCGCCGCATCCTGGAGCGCTCCGCCATCGAGGTGGCCGGCCGCCGGGTCCCCGACGGCGAGGAGGAGCTGGCGCTGCTCTCCGACGCGGTGATCCTGACCTGTCTGCACCGGGGCACGCGTCTGGAACTCGCCATGAGCGAAGACGCGCTGACCGGTTTCCTCGCGTGGCTCGAAGCGGCCCCGCCCGGACAGGGGGGGGGGGGTGGGGGTGTGGGGGGGAGGTCGGGGGGGGGGGGGGGGGCGCGGGCGCGGGCCGGGGGGGGGGGGGGGGGGCGCGGGGGGGGGGGGGGGCGCG
>NZ_JBHYJA010000067.1:0-12041 GCF_042740355.1 Streptomyces sp. NPDC059010 | reverse complement strand
CCCGGGGTCGCCCCGGGCGCGCGAGTCCGGCGCCCTCACGCGCGGCGGGGGGGGGCCCCACCCAAAAACCCCCCCCCTGGGTGGGGGTCCCCCCGGACGAAGCCTGGGGGAGCGTCAATGTCGCCTAGGGGCTTCAGCCCCCTTGAACTTCCTTACGACAGCCCGCTGTTGATGGCGCTCACCAGCTCGCCGTTGCTGCTGTCGCCGCTGAACTCCCAGAAGAACGCGCCGCCGAGGCCCTGGTTCTTGGCCCAGGTCATCTTCCCGGCGATCGTCGACGGGGTGTCGTACGACCACCAGTTGCTGCCGCAGTGCGCGTACGCGGTGCCCGCGACGGTGCCGGTGGCGGGGCAGGAGTTCTTGAGGACCTTGTAGTCCTCGATGCCCGCCTCATAGGTGCCGGTCGCCGGGCCCGTGGCGGTGCCGCCGGGGGCGGACTGGGTGACGCCGGTCCAGCCGCGGCCGTAGAAGCCGATGCCGAGCAGCAGCTTGGTCGCCGGGACGCCCTTGGCCTTGAGCTTGGCTATGGCGGCGGCGGAGTTGAAGCCCTCCTTCGGGATGCCGGTGTACGACGTGAGCGGCGAGTGCGGGGCGGTCGGGCCGGTCTTGTCCCAGGCGCCGAAGTAGTCGTACGTCATCACGTTGTACCAGTCGAGGTACTGGGCGGCGCCGCCGTAGTCGGCCGCGTCGATCTTGCCGCCGGCCGAGGCGTCAGCGGTGATGGCGGCAGTGATCAGGTAGTTCGAGCCGAACTCGGAGCGCAGGGCCGAGGAGAGGTTCTTGAACGCCGCCGCACCGGAGGTGTCGCAGGTCAGGCCGCAGGCGTTCGGGTACTCCCAGTCGATGTCGATGCCGTCGAAGACGTCGGCCCAGCGCGGGTCCTCCACGACGGCCTTGCAGGAGGCGGCGAAGGCGGCCGGGTTGGCGGCGGCCTGACCGAAGCCGCCGGAGTAGGTCCAGCCGCCGAACGAGTACAGCACCTTGATGTTCGGGTACTTCGCCTTCAGCTGGCGCAGCTGGTTGAAGTTGCCGCGCAGGGGCTGGTCCCAGGTGTCGGCGGTGCCGCTGACGGACTGGTCGGCGGTGTAGGCCTTGTCGTAGGCGGCGTAGGTGTCGTCGACGACGCACTTGCCGTCCTTGACGTTGCCGAACGCGTAGTTGATGTGGGTGATCTTCGAGGCGGAGCCGGACGTCACCAGGTTCTTGACGTGGTAGTTGCGGCCGTAGACGCCCCACTCGGTGAAGTAGCCGAGCTTGACCTTGTCCCCGGTGGTGGGCGGCGGTTCCGTGGTGCCGCCGGTGGTGCGTACCGCGCGGGCGCCGCTGACCGGGCCGGTCTGGTCGGCGGTGTCGCGGGCCTGGACGGTGTAGGAGTAGTCGGTGCCGGCGGTGAGGCCGGTGTCGGTGTACGACGTGGTCGTCACGGTGGCGACCTTGGCGCCGTCGCGCAGGACGTCGTAGTTCTTGACGCCGTTGTCGTCGGTGGCGGCGGACCAGCTCAGCTTCGCCGAGGTGTCGGTGATGCCGGAGGCGGTGGGGGTGCCGGGGGCCGACGGCGGGTTGTCGCCGGGGACGCTGCCGCCGTCGCAGCTGCCGCCGTTCAGCTTGCAGCCCGTGGGGGAGCCGGAGCCGGTGCCGTTGAAGCCGAAGGAGACGGTGGCGCCGGGGGCGAGGGTGCCGTTCCAGGACTTGTTCTTGGCGGTCCAGTGGGTGCCGGAGGAGGTGACGTCGGCGTCCCAGGCGGAGGTGACGGAGGTGCCGGAGGGGAAGTCCCACTCGACGGTCCAGGAGCTGAGGGCGGTGGTGCCGGTGTTCTTCACCGTCCACTTGCCCTCGAAGCCGGAGCCCCAGTCCTGGGTCTTGCTGTAGGTGGCGGTGGCGGACGTCGCCGCCTCGGCGGGACTCGCGAGACCCACCAGACCGGCCAGCGGGAGCAACAGCGTCGCGAACCCTGCCGCGGCTCTGTGTCTGAAGCGCATGTCGCGCCTCCTTGATTGGGGAGTTGGGGGCATGACTGAGCCTCACGCCCATTCATGGTGCGGTGAGAATAGAAAGGTCTGGACCACAGGTCAATAGGTCTGGACCAATATCCCCAAGGTCCCCGGACCGCCCCTACGTCCGGCCCGCTAGATCCCCAACTCCTGTGCCAGTACGGCCGCTTGGACCCGGCTCCGTAGTTCCAGCTTCCCCAGCAGGCGGCTGACGTGGGTCTTCACCGTCGCCTCGGCCATGTCGAGCCGGCTCGCGATGCCGGCGTTGGACAGGCCCTCCCCGAGGCAGGACAGCACCTCGCGCTCGCGGCGGGTGAGACAGTCCAGGACGGACGGGTCGGCCCTGGGCTCCCGGGCGGGCTTCGCGCCGAACTCGGCGATCAGGCGCCGGGTGACGGCCGGGGCGATCAGGCCCTCGCCGCGCGCCACCGTCCGCACCGCCTCGACCAGGTCCTTCGCCTCCGTGTTCTTCAGCAGAAACCCCGCGGCCCCCGCCCGCAGCGCCCCGAACACATACTCGTCGAGGTCGAAGGTGGTCAGCACCAGCACATCGGCCAGCTGCTCGGCGACCACCTGCCGGGTCGCCGACACCCCGTCCAGACGCGGCATCTGAACGTCCATCAGCACCAGGTCGGGCCGCAGCTCCCGGGCCAGCGCCACGGCCTGCTCGCCGTCCGCCGCCTCGCCCACCACCTCGATGTCGGGCGCGCTGCGCAGGATGAGGACCAGACCGGCCCGGACGGCGGACTGGTCCTCGGCGACCAGGACGCGGATCATGCCCCGTCTCCCTTCACTCTCTGTCTCCTTCGGCCACGGGAAGCGTGGCGCGTACGATCCACATCTTGCCGTCGGCACCCCCCTCGGCGCCCGCCTCGAAGTCACCGCCCACCAGCGCGACCCGCTCCCGCATCCCGACGAGACCGGCGCCCGAGCCCGGTGCGCGGGGCCCGGCGCCGCCGCCGAAGGGGCTGGTCACGGTCACGGTGAGGGAGCCGTTGCGCCGGGCCAGCGCGACCGTGACCCGGCCGGGGGAGGCATGCTTGAGGGCGTTGGTCAGCGACTCCTGGACGATGCGGTAGGCGGCGAGTTCGACCGGCGCGGGGACGGTGCCGTGGGCGGCGTCGAGGGTGACGTCGAGGCCGTTGGTGCGGGCGCCGTCGACCAGGGCGCCGAGCCCGTCGAGGGTGGGCGCGGCGACCGGCTCGGTGTCGCCGCTGGAGTCGCGCAGGATGCCGATGAGCCGGCGCATCTCGGCGAGCCCCTCGACGCTGTTCTCCCGGATGACCGAGAGCGCCTCCCGGGAGGTGTTCGGGTTGTCGAGGGAGAGCGCGGCCGTGGAGTGGATGGCGATGGCGGAGAGGTGGTTGGCGACCATGTCGTGCAACTCGCGTGCCATGCGGGCGCGTTCGGCGGTGACGGCCTGGGTGCGGTCCATCTCGGCGAGCAGGGCGGTCTGTTCGGCGCGCAGGCGGGCGGCCTCTGCGGCATCACGGTGGTTACGCACGATCCAGCCGGTGGCGGCGGGGGCGTACGCCACGACGCCGACGGCCACGCCGATCAGCAGCGCCTCCGGGACGCGCCACAACGCGAAGGGCACGATCGTGCCGGCCACTGTGAGCAGACCGGTGATCCACTGGGTACGGCGGGCCGCGGCGAGCGGGCCGTACAGCACGGCCGCGTAGACGATGTCGGTGAACATCAGGATGGTGGCCAGGCTGCCCTGAGTGACGACGTCCGCGCAGATCACGGGCGTGCTGATCACCAGGGCCGCGCGCGGAGCCGTCCGGCGCAGCAGCTCGCAGCCGGCCATCACGATGAGCGGCACCAGGATCGGCCAGGGGCCGTCGAAGAGCGTGATCGGATCCTTGGCGGGCCGCGTGGTCAGACCGACGCCCACCAGCAGCAGCCCGCCGAGCAGCCCGCTGACGGCGATGTACACGTCGAAGCGGTGCGGGCGGGGGATGGTCATGGCTCCATCCAACACGGTGTCCACGGCCCCCGCCTGATTCCGGGGAAGGGTCCTGGACTGCACTTTCGATGTACGGCGAGTTCGTCACCGCCGACGACGCAAGCGGCCGGTCCCGACGGGAGCCTTGAAGGGTGACCGAAGGGAGCAAGTTGTGATCGTCGCCCTCATCATCGCCTGCGAGGTCGGCTTCTGGGTGCTGCTGGCGCTGGGCCTGGCCGTCCGCTACCTGCTGAAGTGGCGCCGTACGAGTGTGGTGCTGCTGCTGTGCGAGCCGGTGCTGGAGCTGGTCCTGTTCGTCGCCACGGCGATCGACCTGAAGAACGGCGCGGAGCCCGGCTGGGAGCACGGTGTCGCGGCGCTGTACATCGGCTACACCGTGGCCTTCGGCCACTACACGATCCGCTGGCTGGACGGTCACGCGGCCCATCGCCTGGGCGGCGCACCGCCCCCGCCGAAGCCCCCGCGCTACGGCCGCGCCCGCGCCCGGCACGAGGCCCGGCTGTGGCTGAAGGCGGTGTACGGCGGCGCGGTGGCGCTGGCCCTGCTCCAACTCGCCGTCTGGTACGTCGGCGACTCCGGCGACATCAGCTCCCTGCGCACCTTCCAGTGGGTGGCGATCCGCACGGTCGGCATCTACGGCCTGATCGCCCTCGGCTACTGGATCTGGCCGAAGAAGGCTCCGGCCGGCGCCGAAGAGGGGGCCGAGGAGGATGCCGGGCTCACGACCGGCAAGGAGCGCGTCCGGTCATGAGCCGGTCGCGGTCCTTGCCGCGGAGCGGCTAGCGCTCCCCGCCCGGCACCCACAGCACGTCCCCGACCTGCTTGTTCGCCGTCCTGGCGAGGATGAACAGCAGGTCGGACAGGCGGTTGAGATAGGTCGCCGTCAGGGAGTTCATCGTCTCGCCGTGGGACTCCATGGCCGCCCACGTCGAGCGCTCGGCCCGGCGTACGACCGTGCAGGCCTGGTGGAGGAGGGCCGCGCCCGGGGTGCCGCCGGGGAGGATGAAGGAGCGGAGCTTCTCCAACTGCTCGTTGAAGTGGTCGCAGTCGGCCTCCAGCTTGTCGACGTAGAACTGCTCGACGCGCAGCGGCGGGAACTGAGGGTTCTCCACCACCGGCGTCGACAGGTCCGCACCCACGTCGAACAGGTCGTTCTGCACCCGGGTGAGGACCTTGACGATCTCCTCGTCCAGACCGCCCAGGGCGATCGCGGTGCCGATCACCGCGTTCGCCTCGTTGGTGTCCGCGTACGCCGAGATCCGCAGATCGGTCTTGGCGACCCGGCTCATGTCGCCGAGGGCGGTGGTGCCCTTGTCACCGGTCTTCGTGTAGATGCGCGTCAGATTGACCATGAGGCCAGCGTAATTACGCTCCGGCGCTTCGGAACACGCGTGTGCCCACGGTCACGCCCACCACGGCGAAGCCGACGGCGACCAGCACGCCGTACAGCATGTGTCCGGTCGTGTACGAGCCGACGTACGCGTCCCGCATCGCGTCCACCAGATAGCGGAACGGGACGAAGTGCGACAGGACGTCCAGCCACTTCGGGCCCAGCGTCATCGGCAGCATCAGGCCCGACAGCAGCATCATCGGCATCGTCATGGCGTTGATCGCCGGGGCGAACTCGTGCGTGGTGTGGACCTTCAGGCCGAGCGCGTACGAGAGCGAGGCCAGCGAGACCGTCAGCAGCGCGACGAACGCGAAGCCGATCAGCACGCCGGGCAGGGGCGCCCGGAGCCCCATCAGCAGCGCCGCCAGCACCAGCAGCGCCGCCTGGAAGACGAACATGGTGGCGTCCCGCAGCACCCGGCCCAGAAGCAGGGCGAGGCGGCTGGCCGGTGTCACCCGCATCCGCTCCACCACCCCCTGGTTCTTCTCGATGATGATCGTGAATCCCGCGAACGACGCCCCGAACAGAGCGAGTTGGAGCAGCAGCCCGGGGACGAGGACCTGCCAGGAACTCCCCTTGCCGCCGAGCGGCAGGTCCGTCAGGAGCGGCCCGAAGAACAGCAGGTACAGCAGCGGCATCAGCACCCCGAAGAACAGGGCGGCGCGGGAGCGGACGGATTGGCGCAGGTAGCGGCCGTAGATCAGCGCGGTGTCGTGAAACAGCATCTTCGGGGGTCCTATACGGATACGGGGGCGGCGTCGGACGAGGCGGGGCCGCGGCCGGTGATGGCGAGGAAGGTGTCCTGGAGCGAGGCGTCGATCGAGCCGCCGTAGCGCAACTTCAGCGCGGTCGGGGTGTCCTCGGCGACGACCACGCCCTTGTCGACGACGACCAGACGGTCGGAGAGGGCGTCGGCCTCGTCGAGGTAGTGGGTGGTCAGGAACACCGTCGTGCCGTTCTCGTCGCGCAGGCGCCGGATCAGGTCCCACAGGTCGGCCCGGCTGCCGGGGTCCAGTCCCGTCGTCGGCTCGTCGAGGAACAGCACCTTCGGGCGGTGCGTGAGCGCCATCGCGATGTCCAGGCGGCGCCGCTGCCCGCCGGAGAGGGCTCCCGCCTTGCGGTCGAGGAGGTCCGTCAGGCTCAGGTCCTGCGCCAACTCCTCGGCGCGCTCGGCCGCCCGGGCCTTCGTCAGGCGGTACAGGCGGCCCTGGGTGACCAGCTCCTCGCGCACGCTGACCTGCGGGTCGACCCCGCCGGACTGGGCCACGTAACCGATCTCCCGGCGCACCCCGGCGGGGTCGGTCGCGAGGTCGTGGCCGGCGACGGTGGCGGTGCCTCCGGTGGGCGGCAGCAGGGTCGTCAGCATCCGCAGCGTCGTCGTCTTGCCTGCCCCGTTCGGGCCCAGGAAGCCGAGGATCTCGCCCTCGGGCACGGTCAGGTCGATGCCGCGCACGGCCTGCACGGGGCCGAGCTTGGTCTGGAAGGTACGGGCCAGTCCGGCCGTACTGATGATTGGCATGACCCCAGAAAAACAGAGTCCCTTAAATTTTGCAATCACCCCAAAGTTTGAGGGAGCCCACGGAAGCTAGGATGTGGACCATGACGGAAGGCCTCAGGGAGCGGAAGAAGCGCGAGACGAGACAGCGGATCTCGGACATCGCCACCAGCCTGTTCCTGGAGCACGGGTTCCTGACGGTCACGATCGCGGACGTGGCGGAGGCCGCCGACGTCTCCGTGAACACCGTCTACAACTACTTCCCGGCGAAGGAGGACCTCTTCTTCGACCGCTCCGACGGCGTCGTCGAGCAGCTCTCCCGCTGGGTGCGCGCCCGGGACAAGGGCGAGTCGGCCGCCCGGGCCGTGCTGCGCGAGGTGCGCGCCGAGGTCGAGGCGGTCTCGCCGCGGGTCGGCCTCACGGAGGGCTACGACGATTTCATGCGCGTCATCCAGGACGCGCCGCCGCTGCGCTCCCGGCTGTGGAGCCTGCAGCAGGAGGTCCACGACCACCTCGAAGCCACGCTCCGCGAGGAGGCCGGCGCGCCCGACGACGACCCGCTGCCGCGCCTGATGGCCGGTCAGATCTCCTGGATCCATCAGACGGTCTTCACCGCCGTCGGCCGCGAGATGCTCAAGGGGCGCAATCCGGACGAAGTGTCACGAGAGATGCTTGTCCTTCTCGACGACATCGAGGAGCTGTTGAGCGAGAAGGTGCTCAACTACGCCGTCCGAGCCGCGCAATGACCCCTGCCGGTGTGATGTCCGTCAGATGAGACGTGACTCGCGTTACTAACCGGTCACACAGTGCCTCACTCCCGCTAAGGTCCGCCGAAGAGCAACGTAAACAGGGTGTAAGGCGTTTCAAAGGGGAGTCGCAACAGTGGCACGGAAGCTTGCCGTCATCGGCGCCGGCTTGATGGGTTCCGGGATCGCCCAGGTCTCCGCTCAGGCGGGATGGGACGTCGTCCTGCGGGACGTCACCGACGAAGCGCTCACGCGGGGCACCGACGGCATCAAGGCCTCGTACGACAAGTTCGTCAGCAAGGGCAAGCTGGAGGCGCACGACGCCGACGCCGCGCTGGCCCGCATCACCGCGACCACCGACCTGGACGCCGTCGCGGACGCGGACGTCGTCGTCGAGGCCGTCTTCGAGAAGCTGGAGGTCAAGCACGAGATCTTCCGTGCGCTCGACAAGATCGTGCGCCAGGACGCCGTGCTCGCCTCCAACACCTCCGCCATCCCGATCACCAAGATCGCGGCGGCCACCGCGCACCCGGAGCGGGTCGTCGGCGTGCACTTCTTCTCGCCGGTGCCGATGATGCAGCTGGTCGAGCTGGTCCGCGGCTACAAGACGAGCGACGAAGCCCTCGCCACCGCGCGGGAGTTCGCCGAGTCCGTCGGCAAGACCTGCATCGTCGTCAACCGTGACGTCGCCGGCTTCGTGACCACCCGGCTCATCTCGGCCCTCGTGGTCGAGGCCACCAAGCTCTACGAGTCGGGCGTCGCCACCGCCGAGGACATCGATCTCGCCTGCAAGCTGGGCTTCGGCCACGCCATGGGCCCCCTCGCCACGGCGGACCTCACCGGCGTCGACATCCTGCTGCACGCCACTGGCAACATCTACACCGAGTCCCAGGACGAGAAGTTCGCCCCGCCGGAACTGATGCGCCGGATGGTGGACGCGGGTGACATCGGCCGCAAGAGCGGGCAAGGCTTTTACAGCTACTGAGCTTTCGTAAATCACCGCACAGCCCCTGAGCGCGTCACGCGATGGGGTGAATTCGGTATCGGTTCGCTTACAGACGGCAACCTCTGACCGCTGAACGCAGTCAGAGGTTGCATCACCAGCCACAGCGAAGACTCATAGCAGACACAGGCACGGACAACTCATCGCGGAGCACGAACGCACGCTTGGGGAGCGCATATGCACATCAGGGGCGACCACGCCGAACTGGTCGTCGGGGGGCGCCTCGACGTCCGCAGCGCGGCGGACGCCCGTACGGTCCTGCACTCGGCCGTCGACGACGGAGTCGGCGATCTGGTGCTCGACCTGTCCGAGCTGGAGTTCTGGGACGCCACCGGACTCGGGGTGATCATGGGAGCCCACCGGAGGGCCGGCCGCTGCGGCCGGCGCCTGGTGCTGCGCGGTGTACCACCGCAGATGCAGCGCCTGCTGGTGGCCACCCGGCTGCACCGGATCCTGGCGATCGAGGGCGGCATCGGGGTGGAGTCACTGCCCCGAGTGTGACACCCGGCGCGGGTGGGACGGGACGGTAGGGCGTTCCGGCTGCGAACCGCACGTCAAGCACAATCCTCACGAGACTGTGATGTCTCGGACGGCGCGGTACCCCGAGCTGTCGTAGATACTGTGCGAAGGTTTAGGGTTCGGCTGCCCGCCCACTAGACAAACCCCTTTGCGAGCGGGCCCGGACCAGAAGCGACAGCGCGGTGTGCAGCAAGGCCGGGAGGGGCTTGGCTTCGGCACACGACGCTTTTGGGGGGCTTGAACCTATGGACCCGAACACCCGGGGACCCGAGGAGTACGGCCAGGACGCCGGCGGTCAGTCGTCGCGTCAGCGCCCGCCCAGGGATCCCCTCACACCTGATTTCGGACAGCACTCGCCCGCTCTCGCCCGCACCGTGCAACTGGTCTCGGGCGACTTCCTGCTCACGGTCAACCCCGTCGACGGCAGCGAGATCGAGATCTGCCCGCCGGCGGAGCGGCCCGAACGGCCCGAGAAGCTGACCCCGGCCGCGCGCGCCGAGGCCGACCGCGCCGCCAAACCGCCCGTCCCGCCCGGCCCGACGCGTCCCGCACTGCCCCTGCTCGCCCGCCAGGACGAGCGTGAGGAGCTGGTCCGCAAGCTCGCCCGCGGCCGCTCCGTACGTCTCGTCGGCTCTCCGGGCGCCGGCCGTACCAGCCTCCTCGACCTCGTCGCCGACGACTGCGCGGACCTCGCCCCCGACGGCGTGGTCCGCCTCACCGGCTTCCACCGCGGGCCCGCCGATCTGCTGTACGACCTCTTCCACGCCGTCCACAGCGCGCCCCTGCACCGCCCGGACCAGGACGAAGTGCTCGCCCTCGTCCGTGAGATCGGCGCGGTCGTCGTCCTGGACGACATCGAGTTCGGCGGCGCCGCGCTGGACGAGCTGCTGGACGCGACCCCCGAGTGCGCCTTCGTGATCGGCGCCACCCCCGATGTGCCCGCGCCGTCCGCCGCTTCCGGCATCGAGGACGTCGTCCTCGGCGGCCTCGACCGCGCCGAGAGCGTGGAGCTCCTGGAGCGCGGCGTCGGCCGGGTCCTCACCGAGGACGAGCTGAACTGGGCGGGCGACCTCTGGTTCGAGTCGGAGGGCCTGCCGCTGCGGTTCGTCCAGGCCGGGGCGCTGCTGCGGCAGCGGGACCGGATGCGGGCCGGCGCGGACGCCGTCGACGAGTACGGCGTCTTCGAGGACGCGGCGCCGGCCGACGCCCCCTTCGACGCGCCCTTCGATGGCGATGCCGGCGCCGAGGAGGTGCCGCTGCCCTCGCTCGGTGAGGCGGCCGGACCGGCGCCGCTGCTCGCCTCGCGGCTCAGCGCCTCCGCCCGCACCACCCTGAGGTTCGCCGTCGCGCTCGGCGGCGAGGTGCCCCACCAGGCGCATCTGCCCGCGCTGGTCGGCGACACCCACGCGGACGCCGCCCTCGGCGAGCTGGCCGACTGCGGGCTGGTCTCACCGGTCGGCTCCCGCTACCGCCTCGCCGCCGGTGTGCAGGCCCAGCTGGAGGCCGCCGGATACGGCGAGGACATCCAGGAGCACGCCCGCACGGCCGCCCAGCACTACGCCTGGTGGGCCGGGCACCCCTCGGTGACGCCGGAGCGCGTGTGCGCCGAGGCGGACGCCGTGCTCGCCGCGCTGGGCGTACTGGTGCCCGGCACCACACCGCCGGGCGAGGGCGAGGAGAGCCCCACCGTGCGGCTGGCTCACACCGCCGCGCCCGCGTTCGCCGCGGGGCTGCACTGGAGCGCCTGGGAGCGGGCGCTGCGGGCGGGAGCCGAGGCGGCCCGCCTCGCCGGTGATGTCTCCGAGCAGGCCTACTTCCACCACGAGTTGGGCATCCTGGCGCTCTGCGAGAGCCGGCTGGACCGGGCCCGCACCGAGCTGGAGACCTCCGTCGGCCTGCGCGGCGCCCTCTCCGACAAGCGCGGCACGGTCGCGGGCCGCCGTGCCCTCGCACTGGTCTCGGACCGTTCCGGTACGACACCGGGGGTGGCCGTGTTCGCCGCCACGGCGGGGGAGGAGGTGCCGGACGCGCGGTACGAGGAGTCGCAGTCGCCGCCCGGCGGAGTGCCGACCCCCTTCCCGCCCGTCGCGGACACCACGACGCTGGTCACCCATCAGGCGTCCGCGCCGTCACCTACGGCGGCCTCGCACAAGGGCCGGGGCGGTGTCCGGCAGTTCGCCCGGCGCAACCTCGTCGCGGCCGGTGCGGGCGCGCTGCTCGTGGCCGTGCTCGGCACGGTGGTGACGCTCGGCGCGACCTCCGACAACGACCCGGACGACCCGTCCACCCAGGTCGGCGTCAACCCGTCCGCCAGCCAGGGCATCGGTGACGACAGCATCGGCGCCGACAAGGCGGGGGGCGACGAGAAGCCCGGCGACACCGGTACGGCGACCAGCCGGCCGACGGATCCGGGCCCCGACGGCACGCTCGGCACCTCGGACGACCCGACGCCGACGGACGGTTCCACGGAGCCGTCGGACGACCCGAGCGGGACACAGGGGTCGGGCGGCAGCCCGACGCACTCCCCGACCAAGCCGCCATCGACGAAGCCGCCGACTTCGAGGCCTCCGACGTCCCAACCGCCGACGTCCGAGCCCCCGACCTCGGAACCCCCGACCAGCGAGCCGCCGACGTCGGAGCCGCCCACCAGCGAACCGCCGACGTCGCCGACCACATCGACCTCGGCGAGCGGCCCGGCCCCGTCAAGCCCGACGGAGACCACCAGTTCCGCGAGCGCCCCGCAGAGCACCGATGCGGGTAAACCGAGCACCGGCTCGGACTCGCTGATCTGACGCACCGATTAGGACAAGAGGGGGGGGGGGGGGGGGCGCCGCCCCCCCCCCCCCCCCCCCGCCACGCGGCGGAGACAACGACACACACACCCCCACACACCCACAGAGAGAGAGGGGGGGTGGGGGCGGGGGAGGG
>NZ_JBHYJA010000066.1:44994-49656 GCF_042740355.1 Streptomyces sp. NPDC059010 | reverse complement strand
CGGGGGCGCCAGCGGCGGGGCGCGGGCCCCTGGCGGTGGGGGGGGGGCCGGGGGGGCCCGCCCCCCGGCCCCCGGGCCCCCCCGGGGGGGGGGTTATCGGTCGGCAAGATTGCCCCCGGGGTCGACGCCGAGTCCAGGTATGCCCTCGGCTTCGTGGCCCGCAGGATCAGTGGTCAGAGGGTTCTGATCCTGGCCGGGACCGAGAGCCATGCGTGCGCCGCCGGGTCGGGAGTGCCCGTACTCCGTCTGCCGGGGCTCAGCGACCAGGACTGCCTGCGGCTCATCGCATGGATCCGCCCCTGTCCGGTGGCGCTCCCGATTCGCGAGCTGCTCGTCCATGCAGCCGACGGCAATCCCCTGATCCTGCTGGAGTTGTTGCGGACCCTCACCCCCGCGGAGCTGGGCCAGCTGTCCCGGCTGCCCGATCCCCTTCCCCTGGCACCTCGCCTGGCGCGCCTCTGGCTCGCCGAATTCCGCCGGCTTCCCGAAGGCTGCCGGAGGCTGCTGTTGCTGCTGGCCGTGGAACCGGGACTGGATCCCCTGACCCTCTTCCACGTCGCCCGACGGACGGGCATCGATCCGTCCGCCCTCAAACCGGCCGAGACCGCAGGCCTGATCATCACCTCCAGGACCCTGATCTCCTTCCGGCACGACGACCTCGGCCGGGCCATCTGCCACGGAGCGGATCTCGCCGAACGGCAGTGGGCGCACGACACGCTGGCGCAGGCCTTCGCCGACACACACGACGATCGTCGCTGCTGGCACGAGGCGGCCCTGCTGGCGGAGGCCGATGCCGAACTGGCCGACGAGCTGGAGCGTCAGGCCGAGTGCGCACGTCGGCACGGCAGCCCCGCACACGCAGCGGCGCTCATGGAACGCTCGGCCCAGCTGACCCGCGAGGACGAGCGCCGGGGAAGCCGCCTGCTCGCTGCGGCCGACTGCAGCGAGCGCGCCGGACGGCCGCGGCACGCAGCCCGGCTGCTGGAACGGGCGGAGCCCCTGGTCGGCAGGGATCAGTCGTCCTCGCGGGGACACATCGCCTACCTGAAAGGCGTGATCTCCCTCCAACACGCCGCAGCGCCGGATGCCTACGACGGACTCCTGACCGCCGCCGACCTGCTGGCCGGTGACAACCCGTCGCTGGCCGTCAGGGCGCTGGTGGCAGCGGGGGAAGCGGGCCTGCATACGGGAAACGCAGCATTGCCCGAGCAGGCCGGCCGACGCGCGCTGGCGGTACTCGACCGCTCGGCGCGGGAGAAACAGCCGACGAGCCGATTCGCCGTCGACGTTCTGCTGGCGGTTGCCGAATCGCTGCAAGGACGGCCTGCGGCCGCGGTACCCCGGTTGCGCGAGCGTCTGGACACCGCGGCACAGGTGGACGATCCTCTGGTGCTCGCGTGTGCGTCGCACGGCGCGCTGTTCATCGCCGACGATGCCCGCGCGCGTGCGCTGGCCACCCGCGCGGTGGCGCTGGCGCGCACGGCGGGTGACACACCCACGATGGTGCGCGCGATGCAGCACCTCTCGTATCCGGAATGCTGGCTGAGCGGACCGGACACCGCGACGCTCACCGCCACCGAGGCACTGCGGCTCGCCCGCGAAGCGGGCCAACTGACCTGCGCCCGCAATCTGATGGGAATCCTGATGCTCGCCGCCGGAGTCACCGGAGACGCCGGGGTGTGCGGCCAGTACGCGGACCGCGTCGTCGGCGAAGCACAGGCGCACGGCCTGGGCCTCGCGTCCGCCCTTGGCCTGTGGGGCCTGGCCCACCTCGATCTCGCCTCCGGAAACTGGGCCGAGGCGGCTGCCAAGCTGCGTCGACTCGTGCGTACGAGGCTCGGACATCCCGCTGTCGCGATCGAGGCCGTGCCCAGCTACGTGGAGGCCGCCGTCCGAGCCGGGGACCGGCAACGGGCCGAACGCGCCGCGGCGGCCTTCGCTTCCTGGGCGGCGGCGATCGGCCGGGGATGGCCCACCGCGCTGGCAGCCCGCAGCCGCGCCCTGCTGGAAACCGGCGACACCGAGCACCATTTCCGGCGCGCCCTGCGATTGCACCCGATCGGCGATCGCGAACTGGAACTGGCCCGCACCGGCCTGCTCTACGGCGAGTACCTCAACCGCGAGCGCCGACGCGCGGACGCCCGCGCCCAGCTGAGGGAGGCGGCCGACATCTTCCGCAGACACGGCGCACGGTTGTGGCTCGACCGGACCCGGGCCGAGCTGCGCGCCACCGGGGACGACGGGGACCCCACAGAAGTCGAGGCCCCCGCTCTCGACGCCCACTCCCCGACCCTGACCTCCCGTCAGCACCAGATCGTCCGGTTGATCGCCCAAGGCGCGACCAACAAGGAGGTGGCAGCCCGGCTGTATCTGAGCCCACGCACTGTCGACTACCACCTGCGTCGCATCTTCGAGCGCCTGGGAATCACTTCGCGTGCCGACCTGATCCGCCGGTGCGCAGCCGATACCGGTTCCGGTACGTGAGCAGCCGGGTGATGCACATCCCTCCGGCGACCGTCGTCTTCCGGAAGCCTCGCGCGCGGGCGTACTAGCCTCTCGTCCCATCGGGAAGGCGGTAGGCGGCGAGGACGGCAATGTCGTCGTCGAGGCTCCCGCCGCTGTAGGCGAGCAGGTCCCTGTGCAGGCGTTCGAGGAGTTCGCGGGGAGGAAGGGCGACCCACGACCGGATGCGCTCGGTGAGCGGGTAGAAGCATCCGGTGCCGTCGCGTGTCTCGGTTACGCCGTCGGTGTAGAGCAGCAGCTGGTCGCCGGGGCGGAAGGCCTCGACGTCCACGCGATAGTCGACGCCGAGCAGTACACCGAGGTTGATGGGGAGTGCCGGATCGGCCGAGTCGAGCTCGGTGATCCCGTCGGGGCCCAACCGAAGGGGCGGCGGGTGACCACAGTTGACGATGCGGACCACCGGTTCGTGATCGGGAACCTCGGCGAACACCGCGGTGACGAAGCGCTCCGCCACTCCGCTGCCAGGCAGCTCCGCGGCCCTGCGGCTCATGCTCCTCTCGACGCGGTGCACCACAGCGGCCAGATCGGGCTCGTCGTGGGCGGCCTCACGGAAGGCGCCGAGCATCGTCGCGGCCGTTTCCACCGCGAGCAGGCCCTTGCCCCGGACATCACCGATCAGCAGCCGGACTCCGTGTGCGGTGGGCACTGCCTCGTACAGGTCACCACCGATGCGCGCCTCGGCCGCGGCGGACAGATAGAGGGCTTCCATCGAGACCTGGCCGAGGCGGCGGGGCACCGGGCGCAGCAGCACGCGCTGCGCCGTCTCGGCCACCGAGCGCACGCTCGCGAGGGTTCGCTCCCGGCGCGTGCGGTGGGCAGCCAGCAGCGTACCGAGGACGCCGACCAGGGCGGTGCAGACGTAGGCGCCCACATAGTGGCGGTCCCACAGGGCACCCACCATGCGCCCCGCACAACACGGAGTGCCGGCCAGGACTCCTTCCAACACGACGGCGAACACCGTGATGGCCGCGACACCGGCAGGCCGGTGGGCGTAGGCGGCGACCACCGGCAGCCCGATGAGCAGGAAGCTCACCGGCCACTCCACCGGAGTGATCGGCTCAAGCAGCAGGACGCCCGCGACGTAGAAGGCCGGCAGCCAGCGCATCCATGCGGGCGGGGCGGGCACCTGCGGGCCGGTACCGCTCGCCTGCGCTGCACTGCGGCGCTCGGCTCTACGACGGCCGGGCCACCTCACGGCTCGCTCCGGTCGCGGATCCACCCACGCATGCTGTGCAAGAGAACTCCCGTGAGGCCTTGATCGTAATTGTCAGGATCTTCATCGTAATTCCATGACATTCACGACTCACGACTCCTGATGGTTACGGTGGCCGACCACCACAATTGGTCCGGCTTCCAGTCCTGGGCGAGGAGCGCGAGCAGAGGGGAATGAGCGGCGTGGCGATGGTGAAAGGCATTGATGTCCGCGGCATGCAGCACTGCGAGACCACGGCGCTGGGCGTGCTGCTACGGCATGAGGGACTCGACTTGTCCGAGCCCATGCTGTTCGGGCTCGGCTCCGGGCTGTCCTTCATCTACTGGGACAGCAAAGCCATGGGTTTTCCCTTCCTGGGAGGCCGGGTCAAGCCGTTCGAGCTCACCAGGAACCTGGCCGCCGCCCTCGGGCTTGAGCTGCTGATCGGGGAGACCACCTCCCCGCGCAAGGCGTGGCAGAACGTTGCGGCACCCATCGACGCCGGCCGGCCGGTCGGCCTGCAACTCGACAGCTACCACCTGGACTACTTCACCACCAAGGTGCACTTCGGCGGTCACATCGTGGCCATGTACGGCTACGACGAACAGGACGCCTACCTGGTGGACACCGACCCGCAGGGCGGAGCCGTCTCCACCGGCCTCGCCGACCTGGCCAGAGCCAGGGCCGAGCGCGGCCCCATGACCGCCAGGCACCGCTCCTTCACCATCACGGCACCCAGCGGCCCGACGCCACCGCGGGACCGGATCATCCCCGCGATCAGGACCTGCGCCGACGCCTTCCTGAACCCGCCCATCGCGAACCTGGGCCACCGGGGCATCGAGAAGGCCGCCAAGCAAGTACCGAAGTGGGGGGCGCGCCCCCCCCATCCGCGGGGCGCCCTGCCCCCGGCCCCCGGGCGCAATGTGCGGGCGGGGCCGGGCGGGGCC
>NZ_JBHYJA010000066.1:1734-44984 GCF_042740355.1 Streptomyces sp. NPDC059010 | reverse complement strand
CAGCGCCCCGCGCCCCCGCCCTCCGCCCCCGCGCCCCCCCGCGGGGCGCGCGGGGGGCCGCCAGGCCGCGCCCATCTAACCGCGCCGCCGGCGCCCCCCCCCCCCCCCGATCCGCGGGAAGACCTGCCACGGACCGCCGTCCTCATGGAGCGGGCGGGCACGGGCGGCGCCCTGTTCCGCAATCTCTACCGGGACTTCCTCGCCGAGTGCGCCCAGCTGATCGACAGCAGCCACCTGCGCACCGGCCACACCCTGTACACCGAGGCCGCCGCCCTCTGGACGCAAGTGGCCGCACTCATCGCGACAGCAGGCGAATCCGGCGACGCCAACCACCTCGTACAGGCCGGCTCCATCCTGCACGACCTCTCGCGCATCGAACACGATGCGATGCAGGCACTCAGCCTGCTCTAGGACCTGTCCGGCGCCCGACTACGCTGCGGCTTCGGGTTCGTTCGCCGCAGACGGGTGCACGTATCTGCCCTCCTTGAAGGGGGTGAACCACGTCTTGAACTCCATGGGCGCGACTCCGAGCGTGACACCCGCGGGAGAGTCGCCGTTCCCGTCCATCGAGTGGTCGTAGAGCCACTCGTGGTCCCGGTCCTGGTACACGTTGCCGGCGAAGGTCTCCAGAGCGGCTGACACGTCGTCATCGAGAAGGTCGTACAGCTCCAGGGTCATGGTCGTCCGGCTCAGGAGGAACCTCAGGGCGAGTTCCTCGGCCACGCAGCTGAGCCGCTGGAAGCTCCCGTCGGTGAAGCGGGTGGTCATGGCGACCACCGTCACCAGGAAGCGGCGGGCGAAGCTGGCGTCGTACTCAAGCGCGTATCGGTCGGGAAGGCGTTCCAAGTGCCACAAGGGACCTTCGCACTCCGCGACGGCGGCGTCCTCCTGCGTCAGGACCTGCACGTCTTCGAACAGCTCGGCCACCAGGATGTCGGTCGCGTAGACCAAGGCGCCGGCGGCGAGTCTGGCGCTTTCCGCCGGTACGGCGGACTTGTCGTCGCCGTCTTCCCGCTCGCCGTCCTCGTCGTCGGACACGCCGAAAGTGACCGGACGGAAGGAGCGCAATTCGTCGGCGAGCCCCAGCATCTGCGTGCGTACGGCCGCCGCCTTCGCCTCGGCGTCGTCGTATCCCTCATCGCTTGCTTCGGGCATCGGGTTCTCGGTATGGCGTGCCTTCCGTGCAGCCGGATCATCGGGTGGGGCATCCGGCCCTTCGGCTGCGTCGAGACTCGCCTTCGCCTGGTCCTGGTGCAGTTCGACCTCGCACCGCTCGATCGTCCAGTCGGCCAACAGCTCGGAGCGTTCCAGCAGTTCGTCCACGAGCGCCCGCACCGATTCCTCGGCGAACAGCAGGCCCGGAGCGTCGACGATGACCTTCAGATGGGCTCCACCAGGGTGGACCGCCACGATGGTGTCGCGAAGCTCGACCTTCACGCCGTCGGGCCCCTCGATGGCCCGGACGCAGTCGAATCCGTCCTCGATGAGTGCCACGGCGCCGGCACGCTGAAGCGGGTCCATCTCCGGAGTGCCCTCCGGGATGCAGGTGTCCACGGTCACTACGTACGTCACGTGTCCGAGCCTGACAGGAAGGAGCCCGTTCGCGCGCGGAATTGCGCGTGTCTGCAAGAACGGGTTGCCGAGGAACCGGTCGCCGCACTCGGCGACGGCGACCTCCTGACGTCACGGACTCGGCATCAGATCGGTCAGCGGAAACGCCCTCACGTCTTCAGCGGGGCGCGACAGATGCAGCATGGTGTGGAAGTAGCCGTCGGTCTCCTTCCCGTGCGGATCCTCGCCGCCTGCGGTCACCGCTTGGATCGCGTATTGCTGTTCATCTGCGTCTGTGAAGCGCCGCTGCGGGAAGGTGATCGCGCCGGCCTTCTCGGTGGCCAGCCCGTGTGAAGCCAGGCATGCGGCGATGGACGTGTACGGGGTCGTGCGCAGCACGAGGGCCGCAACCCACACCGGGGCGCGGACGCCGCCGGCCAGGAGTCGCTGGAAAGTCCGGGGAGACAGGAACGTCGTCCCTCCGGTGATCGTGATCAGCCGGGTGTGCTGCGTGGCGCGGAGCAAATGCGGGGAAGGAAGCTCGGTTTCGAGATTTTCGGCGAAGCCTTCGTCCAGCAGACCGACTGCGCGTGCGTAGGAGACGGCGTTCGCGGCCGGGTCGAGTCCGATCACCCGTGCCACGTCATGGCGTCGACGAGCCGCATAGTAGCTGCGGTCCCACTCGATCAGTTCGGCTGTGGTGAGCTCGGTGGCCTGCGGCGAGGTGTAGTGGGCGTAGAGGTCGTCCAGTGTCACCTCATGGTTGATGAGGGCGGCGTTGATGCCGTACGAGCAGCAGATGTCCAGCACTGTTGCCGGTTCTGCCGTGCGGACTGTCTGCCCGCAGGCCGTAAGCGCCCGCCGGAAGATGTTCTGTCCGTGATGGGGCGTCTGGTAGTCCAGTGGGCCCAACGCCCGGAAATAGGCCCGCGGATCCGGCTGATCGTAGATGTGGTCGAACGGCATCATCCCCTGCGAGGCCCGGACCCCCGACGCCCTCGCGTCATCGGCGGCCGATGCTCCCATGCCCGCGTTCCGCGCACCGCTCATCCGGTTCTCCTCACGCAGCCCAGGTGTGCCGTCCCGTCAGAGTCAGCGACTCCAGCGGGCCATGGGAACAAGGCGGGAGGAAAACCGGCCACGCGCCGCCGCAGGCCAGGTAGAGGCCACCAACAGCAGCCAGTTCCGTGAGCCTCCAAGTCAGGGGCGGGACCTTCGCCGGGGGCACCGGCGTCCAAGGATCCGCAGCCAACGTCACCAAAGCCGCCCTGCCAGGTGCCCTGCCAGGCAAGTGGGTTATTCCAGCAGGGCGGTGAAGCGCCGGGCGAAGAGATAGGCGTCACCGGGCCATCGGGCGGACAGATACCGGCCGTCCTGGACGACGAAGGCGGGGGTGTCGTCGCTCGCCGTACCGCGCCTCCGCAGCTCGATCGGTCCGCGTTCGAACTGCGCGGGGTCGTCGAGCGCGGCGGCCACCTCGTCCTGGACGTACGCCGGATACGTCCGGTAGTAGCGGCCGCGCCGCCACGCGGTGAGGTAATAGGCGCTGCGCTCCATGTACTTCGGCAGGCAGGTGGTGCGCCGGTCGGCGATGACGCTGCGGCCGGAATCCGGGTCGATGGTGCGGGCCAGTAGGAGGACGCCGTGGCAGATGGCGCCGACCGGCCGGCCCGTGGCCCAGAAGCGGGCGACCTTCGTCCGCAGGACGGGCGAGCCGAGGTACTGCCGCATGCCCGGCGCGTGCCCACCGGGCAGCAGCAGCCCGTCGTATGCCTCCGGCTCGACGGCCTCCCAGGCCAGCGGGTCACGGAAGGCGGCGTCGCCGGTGAGCTCGCGGTAGAACTCCTTCGGCTCCGGCTCCGCGCCGAGCTGCCCGAAGAGCACACCGCTGAGCAGCAGTGGATCGGCCCGCGGAGGCAGCCCGCCGTGTTCGGTGGCGAACACCACGTCGTGGCCGGCGTCGCGCAGCAGCCGCCAGGGGACGGCGACCTCCGTGACGTCGAAGTCCCGGTCGGGCAACGGAAGGAGGACACGCATGACTGATACCTATCACGGCGCCGCGTGGACCAGGCACCCACCTGCCAACGGACGGGGACCCGACGATCACAGCGAACTTCACCAAGCCGCTCGGCACCACAGGGCCTTGATCCTTCACCCGAGGGCGTGACGACGTTCCTCATGTGTCCAGACCTCCGCGCTTGACCAGCTGGCTCGCGATGACGTTGCGCTGGATCTCGTTGGTGCCCTCGCCGACGATCATCAGCGGGGCGTCGCGGAAGTAGCGCTCGACGTCGAACTCGGTGGAGTAGCCGTAACCGCCGTGAATGCGGACGGCGTTGAGGGCGATCTGCATGGCCGTCTCGGAGGCGAAGAGTTTCGCCATGCCGGCCTCCATGTCCACGCGGCGGCCCGCGTCCGCCTCCCGGGCGGCGTACAGGGTGAGCTGGCGGGCCGCCGTGAGTGAAGTCGCCATATCCGCCAGGTAGTTGCCGATCGACTGGTGCTTCCAGATCGGCTTGCCGAACGATTCGCGCTCCTGGGCGTAGGCGAGCGCGTCCTCGAAGGCCGCCCGGCCGACGCCAAGGGCACGGGCAGCGACTTGGAGACGGCCGGTCTCCAGGCCCTTCATCATCTGGGCGAAGCCCTTGCCCTCCGCGCCGCCAAGCAGGGCATCCACGGGAGCCCGGTAGTCCTCGAAGGACAACTCGCAGCTCTCCACACCCTTGTAGCCGAGCTTGGGCAGATCACGGGAGACGATCAGGCCCGGCCCGTGCTCGACTAGGAGGATCGAGATGCCCTGGTGAGCGGGCGTGGCGTCGGGATCGGTCTTGCACAGCAGGGCGATCAGGCCGGAGCGGCGGGAGTTGGTGATCCAGGTCTTGGCGCCGTTGACCAGGTAGCCGTCGGTGTCCTTGCGGGCGATCGTGCGCATGGCCTGGAGGTCGGAGCCGCCGCCGGGCTCGGTGAGGGCCATCGTCGCGCGGACCTCGCCGGTGGCCAGGCGTGGCAGGTAGTGGCGCTTCTGCTCCTCTGTGCCGAACCGCAGCAGCAGCTTGGCGACGACCGTGTGGCCGCCCATCGCACCGGCCAGACTCATCCAGCCGCGGGCCAGCTCCTCGGTGATCAGGACGTAGCAAGGGGTGGAGACCGGGGTGCCGCCGTACTCCTCGGGGACTGCGAGGCCGAAGATGCCGAGCCTCTTCATCCGCTCGATCAGGGCTTCGGGGTAGGTGTTCGCGTGTTCCAGTTCCTGGACGACCGGCTTCACCTCCTTGTCGACGAAGTCGCGCACCGTACGGACGACGAACCGCTC
Source organism: Streptomyces sp. NPDC059010 (assembly GCF_042740355.1). NCBI lineage: Bacteria > Bacillati > Actinomycetota > Actinomycetes > Kitasatosporales > Streptomycetaceae > Streptomyces > Streptomyces sp. NPDC059010. The sequence goes on along the minus strand of NZ_JBHYJA010000066.1, from coordinate 40,120 downwards.
GTCCTCGGCGAGGATGTCGAGGGTGCTCATGCGGGAACTCCTTGTGGTTCGGATGACGCTGTCGGCCCTGAGGCGGTCGATGTCGGTGCTGCCGTATCCCATGACAGTGGCTCTACTTCTTGTACTGGGCCCCCACCAGGCCCTCGGCCTCGACATGTGCTGGGCGCGCGGCGTTCTCGACGCCGGTGACTCGGTCACGACGGTCGACGGGCAGATGATCGACCGGCCGGTGCTCGAACGCGCGTGCGGCCTGTTGGCCCGCGCGGGCGGTTGAGGCGCTGGCGCGCCAGACCGCCTGTGAACAGTGGACACCCCACCGATCCGGATGTATTGACGGCAAGCGCGGGTCGGGCACATTTCCTCGCCCGACCCGCCTCGTTGCGTCCGTGGACCCGCGCTTCCGTACGTCAGCAGACAGCGGTCCTGTCGTACTCGCCACCAAGGGTGTGGAAGTACCCACTGTGCTTGTCCTTGACGGTCTGGCAGGAGGTGTCACGCCAGTGATGGACGATGATCCTGATGCGCATCGTCGTGCCGCAGTTGTTGTACGGCCAGGCCTGCATGCCGCCGTCGGCGTTGTTGACATAGCTGCGCTCGATACAGGCGGGTGCGGTGCCACCGGCGGCGGCGTGTACAGGTGTCGCCTGCGCCGGAGCCGTGCCGCCCAGGACGCCTGCCAGCACGAACGTCAGAGATCGTCCACGGCCAGGATCTCGCCATGGCGTTTCGACAGGCCACGTACTTCGATCTCCGGGCCTGGACGAACATGGCCCTTGACTCACATGAAACTCGCCTACTTCACCGTGGCGGCGAAGCCGTAGAACAGGCCCTGGCCCGGCACCGGGAGGCCCGCCGGCAGTCTCTCTCCGGTCAGGGGCGGAAGGGTGAAGGCGTCCCAGTCGAGGGTCTTGGCGGTGTCGTCGAAGTGCTCGGCAAGGTCGATCACACTCGCCTCCTCGCCCCGTACGTATGTGGTGAGAGTGGCGGAGCCGCTCATGCCACATCCATCCACCATCGAGAACCAGCGGTCACAGGCCCACCGCAGCTCGTCCGGGCAGGTCGTGACGATCGTCGCGCAATGGGCGACCGATCCGCTCCAGGCGGTGTCGTCCATGACGTAGCAGTCGTACGCGAGCTCGTCCTCGTCGCCGTCCGTGTCGTCGGGCTCCGCCTCCTCATCGAGCAGTTCGGCCAGCTCTGCCAGGCTCTGAGCGGGGACGGTGTGGGCCGTGTCGGCCGTCCGTATGCGGGACATGAGCTCTTCCACCTCGCCCTGCCACGCTTCCAGTGTGGTCTCGTCCTCGGCCGCGTCCGGGTTGTTCTCCTCGACGTTCAGCCAGTAGTCGATCCGCTGGGCCAGGCGCCCGACGAGCAGGGTCATCGCGGGTACGTCCGAAGGGCGCGTGTCCAGAATCGCACGCAGCCAGTCCTCCTCCGGCCAGCTCTGACCGCCTTCGTACTGCGAATCCGGGTCATCCGGGTCATACGGCACCAGGCTCAGCAACCGGGCCAGGTCGAAGGCGGACCGGGCGTCGCCCGCGGTCGCGGCGGTGCGGAGCCGAGTGAGCGTCCCGTCGGTGATCGTCATGCACAAAAGGTAGACGGTGCACGCCAGTTGGCGGTCGGCGGCACCTGGCCCCGACGTGGCCCCCTTCTCATACTGGGTGGCATGGCCATCTACGACACCATCGGCACGACGTACGGCAGGACACGGCAGCCCGATGCGCGGATCACCGCCCGGATCCACGCCGCGCTCGGAGACGCCGCCGACGTGATCAACGTAGGCGCGGGCACCGGCTCCTACGAGCCGGCGCGGACCGTTCTCGCGGTCGAGCCCAGCCAGGTCATGGTCGCCCAGCGCCCGCCCGGGTCCGCGCCCGCCGTGCGCGCGGTCGCCGAACGTCTTCCGCTGCCCGACAACGCCGCGGACGCCGTGATGGCGCTGCTGACCGTCCATCACTGGAGCGACCTCGCGGCCGGGGTCGAAGAGCTCCTCCGGGTCGCGCGCCGCCGGGTCGTCATCCTGACCTGGGATCAGCGGATCTTCCGCGAGCGGTTCTGGCTCGTGCGGGAGTACCTGCCCGAGGCCGCCGCCTTCGACGACAGGCGTGACGTCCCGACCGACCGCCTGGCCGCTCTGCTCGGCGGGGCCCGTCAGGAGACCGTCCCCATCCCGCACGACTGCACGGACGGGTTCGGCGCCGCGTACTGGCGCCGTCCCCATGCCTACCTCGATCCGCAGGTGCGCTCCGGCATCTCCATGCTGGCGCAGACCGGGGACGACGTGCTCGCTCCCGGCCTGGCGGCACTGGCCGACGACCTCGCGACCGGCCGCTGGCACGACCGGCACGCCGACCTGCTGGCCCTCGACGCCATCGATGTCGGCTATCGACTCCTGGTGCGGGAATCCTGGTGAAGGAATCCTGGTGACGGACTCCTGAGCTGCGAGGCCGCGCGTGTCCCTGGGCTGTGGTGAAGTGGGGATCATGACGACGAGCGATGCGATCGTGGTGCCCGAGCTGTACTCCGGCTATCCCCAGGTGGCCTTCGGCGGCTATGTCGCCGGGGTGTTGGCGGAGAGGTCCGGGGCGCCGACGGTGCGGGTGGACTTCCGTGGGCCGGTGCCGGTCGAGGTGCCCGTGCGGATCGCCGGAACGGCGGACGGGGGCATGGAGTTGGGCGAGTCCGAGCGGCCCCTTGCCGCGGCGCGCCCCGCCGAGTTGCTGATCGACGCGCCGCCCGCGCCGTCCTGGGACCGGGCGGCCGCCGCGGCCGACGAGTTCCGGGCGGCGCCGCCCCCGGGGGTGGTCGACTGCTTCGGCTGCGGCCTGCGCGAGGCCGACCGCGGTCTGCGTGTGTACTGCGGCCCGGTGCCGGAACTCGGCCTCGTGGCCTCCGCCTGGGTCCCGTCCCGTGTCTTCGCCGACCCGGACGGCCTGCTCCCGCGCGAACTGGTCTGGGGCGCCCTGGACTGCCCGGGGCACTGGGCGGGCCGCTTCCTCGGCACCCAGCGCGCGGGGGCGGTCACCGCGGCCCTGACGGGCAGAATCCTGCGGCCGGTCGCGACCGGTGAGCCGTATGTCTCGTACGCGTGGATGCTGTCGGAATCCGGCCGCAAGCACCACATGGGCGTGGCACTCGCCACGGCGGAGGGCGAACTGTGCGCCCTCGCCGAGGCGTTGTGGATCGACCCCAGGCCCTGAAGCCGTCTGCCCGGATCAGACCTGCGTTTCCTCCTGTGTCGCCGGTGGCTCGGTGGGGGTCGACGCCGGCGGGCGGAACAGCACGGCCCGGGCCACCGGTGGGGCGAACAGGACGCTGACGGGAGCGGAGAGGGTCAGTACGGCACGGAAGGCGCGGCCCACGACGGGGTCGCCGTAGTAGCAGTCCTGGACGCGCCGCAGGTACCAGTCGGCGACGCGGTCCGCGGGCCGGCCGTCCACCGCGTTGCCGATGGCGCCCGGCATCTTACGGTCCGCGCCGGCGGAGATGTCCCATGCCTGCCGGGACGCCTCGAAGAGGGCCCGCTGTACGCGCCGTGTCGTGGCGGTACGGCGCGGATCGGCCAGCGCGTCGCGCAGGGCCACGGCGTTCATCGCGGCGACGGCCATGCCCTGTCCGTAGATGGGGTTGAAGGTGCACTGGGCGTCGCCGACGGCGAGGAATCCGGCCGGGCGGCGGCCGGGCAGGTCGTAGCGGCGGCGGACATTGGCGGTGCGTCGGTTGCCGAACGGCGGCGAGAGCGGTTCGGCTTCATCCAGCCAGCTGTGCAGCGGCGGATGCGGCAGCCTCCTGGTGTACGCCACGAACTCGGCCTCTCCGGTGGGCGGTTCGTCGCCGCGCAGCCCCGAGACGATGACCAGATGGCTGCCGTCCTCCAGCGGCAGCGCGCCGCCGGCGTGGACCTGGTCGGGGCTCGGGTAGACGTAGTAGCCGGCGGTCGCGCCGTCGAGGACGCCGCTCTTGCCACGGTAGACGCGGGAGGCGTAGGCGAGCCCTGTGTCGATGGTCTCCTCGTGCGGGGCCTCGGCCCCGATCCCGGTGAGCCACTGCGGTGCCTTGGTGCCGCTGCCGGAGGCGTCGACGACCAGGTCGGCCTCGACGGCCCGCTGCTCCCCGCGGCCGTCGCCGGAGCGGTCCCGCAGCAGCACCCCCCGCACCCGCGAGGCGTCGCCGATGAGCCCGACGGCATCGGTGCCCTCCAGCACGTTGATCACGGGGTTGGCGAGGACCCTCCGCCGCACCAGTTCCTCCAGCTGGGCGCGGGAGCCGGTGTAGATGTGGGTCGTCGCAGGGAACCTGCGGAACCAGCGGTCGCTCTGCCGCAGGACCAGGTCCGACGGCATTCCCACCCGAGGTGCCCCCGCCGCCCGCAGCTCCGCCACGAAGCCCGGCAGCAGCGACTCCAGGGCCGCCTGACCGCCCTCCAGCAGCACATGCGGATGCCGGCCCTGCGGCACACCGGGCCGGGACGCCGTCCCCTCCGGGAACCGGTCACGCTCGACCACGGTCACCCGATCGGCGTGTCCGGCGAGCACGTGCGCCGCGAGCATCCCCGCGAGGCTCCCGCCCACGACGACCGCGTGCCGCCCGCCCCTGCCGCCGTCCATGCCTCGATCGCCCTTCTCCGCACCAGAGTTCACCGAACCATTCCCCCTGCCCTGATCACCACGTCGCGACAAGGCACCAGTATCGGGCTTCACGGGGCAGGTTGACCGAATTCCGGCCGAGTCGAACCACGTCGTCGGCCCGTTCGTCGCACACCCTGGAGTCGGGAAGGAGCGGCTCGATGAAGACTTCCGCAGCGGAGCGGACCGCGGGCCCGGGCTCCGCCCTTTCCAGTGATCACGGGGCTCGCGGACCGCATGGTGTCGGCGGACGTCTTCGCCTCCGCGAAGTCCCTCACAGACTCGTCACGAAGCGCTGGGCGATGCCCAGGGCGGCCGCCATGATGCTGAGCTGGGGATTGACCTCCGGGCAGCCGGGCAGCACGGATCCGTCGGCGATCAGCACACCTCGTACACCCCGCAGGCGTCCCTCCGAGTCGGCCGGTGACTGCTCGGGGTCCGCCCCTGCGGCGGCCGTGCCCGTGGGGTGGAACGCGGACGTGTGCAGGTGCCGTGCCGTCACCGTGTCGAGGAGGGCGTCCAGTTGGTCGGCGCCGCGAGCGCGTGGGGCGTGCGGGACGCCGGTCAGTACCTCTTCGGCGCCGGCGGCGAACAGCAGGCGGCCCATGGCTCGTTGGGCGCGCAGCAGGCGGCGGGCGTCGCGCGGTGCGAGGTCGTAGCGCAGCAGGGTGCGCTCGCGGCCGAGGACGCGTCCCGAGGGCCGGTCGGCGACCATGGCGCCGAGTGTCGCCAGGTGATCCGTCCCCTCGATCTCGCGGCGCAGTTCGTGGCCGACGCCCGGCAGCACGAACGAAGTCATGCCCGGGGGCGCCGCGGTGGCCTCGATCAGGATGCCGTCGGCGTGCAGTTCTTCCACGCCGACGCTCTGCAGTACCCCCTTCCAGCCGGTGACCGGTCGGCTGAAGCGGCCCGCGACGCTGATGGCGGGGTGCACGCTGAGGTTCCGGCCGGTCCGGGGGTGTCGGCCGAGGCCGGAGCGGCGCAGCAGTTGGGGGGTCTGGAGGGCGCCGGCGGCGACCACGACCAGAGGGCTGAGGATCTCCAGTTCGGTGCCGTCGGGGCGGCCTACGACCACTCCGGCGGCGCTTGGGCCGCCGGGCCGGTCGCGGTCGGTGAGGATGCGCAGGACGCGGGCGCCCGTCAGGATCGCGGCGCCGGCCGCGCAGGCCTCGGGGAGCACGGAGAGCTGGACGCTCTGTTTGGCGCCGGTGGGACAGCCGACGACGCACTGGCAGGAGCCCCGGCAGCCGGGGGCGTTGCGGCGCAGGGGTGCCGCGGCCCAGCCGAGTTCCTTCGCGCCGGCCAGGGCGAGCAGGCCGTTGGCGCCGAGGACGTCCAGTGGCTGCCGTGCCACCCGAAGGGTGTGTTCCACCTCGTCCAGGTGGGCGTCGAAGCCCTCGGCGACCTCGAATCCGTACCGGTTCAGCCAGCGGGTGACGACATGGTCCGGTGTGCGGTAGCAGGTACCGGAGTTGACGACGGTGGTGCCGCCGACCGCGCGGCCGACGGGCAGGACCAGCGGAGGGTTGCCGAGGGCGATGGTGGCGCCGCCGTCCCGGTAGAGGTCGGTGAAGCGGTCGAGCGGCGCGCGGCGCGCGAACGACGCGGTGCTGTGGTGCTCGCCCTCCTCGACGATGACGACCCGCAGCCCGGCGCGGGCCAGTGTCCGGGCGGCCATCGCGCCACCCGCGCCCGATCCGACGACCACGGCGTCGGCGGTGGAACGCGTCGGCCAGTCACGGGAGGGCGTGCAGTCGAGCGGCGGATCGTCGGGGGCGGGCGGCGGGGACGCCGGGACCTGTCGCAGCGTCCGTTCGGTGCCCGCGGCCAGCAGCACCGGTACCTTGACGGCGTCCAGGAGGGGCAGCAGGGCCCGGTGGGAGGCGAGGGACGCCATGACGTGCTCGCGTTCCGCGAAGCCGAGTGCCGGCAGCCGGCGCCCCGTACGGGCCACGGCGTAGGCGTTGATCGCCGTGGTGGCGCCGCGTAGCGCGGTGCGTGCCGGGGCGGGCATGGCGTCCAGCAGTGTCTCGACGCGCCGTGGCACGGCCCGGGTCCACTCGGCCGTGCCGTCGTCCGCGAGCAGCGCGGCCGTGAGGGCGGTAAGTGCCGTAGGACCAGGGTGGGTTGAGGGGGTCATCGGTCGCCGACCTCCGCGTGGGCGGTGCCGGAGAGCCGCCAGGTGGCCTCCTCGCGCCAGGTGCCCCACCAGCGCTCCAGGCTGACCAGCGCGTCCGCGGTCTCGCTGTTGTGGCAGACGGCGGGAGAACCGTCGGGGTCGGTGTAGTCGAGCGTCAGCGTCCGGCGCGGCGGCTGGTTCACCGTCACCTTGATGCGGCGCAGGCCCGCGCGGCCGGTCACCCGCCACTCGGGCAGGCCGAGCCGTGCGCGGAACCGGCCGAATCCCGCCCAGCCCACGGCGGTTCGTTCCGCACGCCGGGGCCAGGTCTGTCCGTCGCGCAGCAGCCGCAGGAACACCAGGGGCGGCAGCTTGTCGAGTCCGCGCCGCATGGAGACTGCGGCGACGATCTCCAGTACGTCCCCGCCGCCGAGGTCGGCGTGGAGCCAGGCCCAGCGCCGGGCGTTGCCGTGGCCGTAGATGCGGGCGCTCGCCCCGATCGCCCCGTCGAGCCGCAGTTCGTTGTCCCCGTACCGGACGGTTCCGCTGTAGTGACAGCGGGCGGCGGGCAGCATATGGCTGGCCGGCAGCCAGGGGCGGCGCCAGGACCAGCGGGGGAAGGTGTGCACCGGCCCGCTCCGGGGCGTCTCGGTGAGCGACCAGGTGAACGGCCCTGCGGAGCCGGCGAGTTGACCGGGCCGGGCGCGGATGCCCTCGGCGGCGAAGCCCGCTCCGCGCTCCGTCCACGGTACGGGGCCGAAGCGTGCGTGCTCGACGGGGCCGTCCTCGGGGAAGACGGCGGCCCAGCCGTGGGCGTAGGCGCCGGAGCCGTCGGTGGGGGCCACGAGTTCGTGGTGCAGCCAGACTCCGCTGCCGGTCAACGGATCGGTCAGGGTCGTGTACCAGACCTCCGTCCGGCCCTGGTTGCCGTCCCAGCGGGGGGCCAGATCCCGATCGGCGGCCGGATCGACGGCGCGCGGGAAGCGGAAGCTCGCGAGGAACGGCAGCAGACCGGTGGCGAGCGGGAAGCGCAGCGTGCCCTCGCCGACGCGTTCGCCGTCCTCGTGAAGGGTGTACGGCAGCACCGTCATCGAGGCGAGGGGGCGCGCGGCCGAGAGGGACTTCCAGCCGTCCAGCTCCACTCGCCTGCCCTCCATGACGAAGCTGATCCGGTACCGGATCCTGCGGCGGGCCAGCGGTGAGATCTCCAACTCGCCCACCGCTTCGGCGTCGTCCGCGCGCCCGGCGATGCGCACGCGTCCCGTCACGCGCGCGGGCGTCGTGCGGTGGGGCAGCATCACGACGTCGGCCCGGACCGCGAGGTCCAGTCGCACAGGGCGTTCGCGCTCCTCGTCGCCCAGGCGCACACGGCCCAGCATCGTCTCCCGGAACACCGTTCCACGCGGGCTCACAGGGCACCGTCCCGGCGTTCACGGGAGCGCGCCAGGCCTTCGAGCATGATGCGTTCCGTCGCCGACAGATAGGCGCTCGCGGCGACACGCGCCGCCTCGGGGTCGTGGGCGGTCACGGCCTCGACGACCGGGGCCAGCCGGTCGTGGGCGGCGCGCGCGTCCAGGAAGGGGGCGACCAGCGCGGCACGCACCGGCAGATACGCGTTGAACAGGGTGTTGGTCAGCAGGACGTACACCCGGTTGCCGGTGGCCCGGGCGAGCGCCCGGTGCACCTCGGCGTCAGCCAGCTGCACTTCGTCACCGCCGTCCGCGTCCGCCACGGCCGTCATCAGCAGGCTCAGCTCGGCGATCTGGGCGGGCGTGGCACGGGCGGCGGCGCGTTCCGCGATCAACGCGCCGATGCTGCCGCGCACTTCGAAGATCTCGCCGATCCAGTCGGGGCTGTGCCGCACCAGCATCGGCAGCAGATCGGCCCCGCCCAGACGCAGGAAGTCCCGTACGCGGGTCCCCACACCGTGCCGTGTCTCCAGAAGTCCCACGTGCACCAGCCGGCCGAAGGCATGCTTGAGCGTGGTGCGGTTGACCCCGAACCCGTCGGCGAGTTCACGCTCGGGCGGCAGATAGCTCCCCGCCGGATGACGTCCGGCGAGAATGTCCTCGCGCAGCCGTTTCTCCAGGACGTCGACGACGGTCTCACGCGGCAGTGCTTCCATCCCGGCCCCCAGCCAGCCAGTGGATCAGTGACTGAGCCACTGAACCACCAATGAGACGAAGCGTCAACAAGCCGTGCGCCGGGAGAGGTTGCCGAGGCCGGGACAGCGCGTCTCGGTACCCTCCCGGCCATACAGGGGGCTCAAGTACGGGTCCCGGCAGGCGAGTCGCGGGGAACGAACGGACGTGATCCCGGCGGAACAGCTGGCAGAGCACGGCCAGTCGGCGGCGAGTGGTCAGGAGGCCTCGGCCGAGGGGTCCTCCTGCCGGAGCCGCTGAGCCTCCCTGAAGAGGTGGTTGGTGTGGTGCGCGAGGACGCCACCCAGGAGCAGTTCCGGGGTGTAGAAGGACCGTGCGGAGGCGGCCACCTGCCGTGCGGACAGGTCGATCTGGCCGATGTCGGTGCGACGGATCTCGTCGATCGAGCTCGCCCACACGACGCGCCGCAGATCGGCCCATGCCATCGCGCTCATGCACATCGAGCAAGGTTCACCGGTCGTGTAAAGGGTGGTGTCGGCCCAGCCCTGGTTGCCGTGGCGCCGCACATAGTCGTTCATGGCGACCACCTCGCCGTGCAGCAAGGGGCTGTCCGACCCGGTGTTGACCCCGCGCGCCAGGATCTCGCCGGTCCGGGAGTGCACGATCACCGCTCCGAACGGCCACTTGGGGTTCAACCGGGCCTGCTCGATGGCCGACCACATGTACCGCTCGTGGTGAGTGCCGGGATCAGCGGTCGCCTGTGCCACGTCGGGCCGTAACGCCAACGGCGCCGCGACGCCCGTGAGCACGACTCCGCACCTGCCGAGGAACTGACGCCTGCCTGCGTCCATACGCTTCTCCTCACCCGTGGTCGATTCCTGACAGATCGTGTCCAGCGCGGCGGCGCCTCATGCACCGTCCCGCAGCGCCCGGTACGACGCCCACGCCACCGCCACCAGCGGTACGGCCACCACCGCACCGATCACCCCGGCCGCGACCGCCCCGCCGACGACCGCCAGCGCCACCACCACCGGGTGCAGCCGGACCGCCCAGCTCATCACGATGGGATGCAGGAGGTGGCCCTCGATCTGTCCGATGACCACGATCAGGACCACGACCACCAGGGCGATCAACGGCCCCTTCGTGGCCAGCGCGACGACGGCCGCGACAGCCAGCGCGATCGGTGAGCCGATCAGCGGGATGAAGGCGGCGAGGAACTCCAGCAGCGCCAGCGGCACGGCGAGCGGCACTCCGAGGGCGGACAGGGCGATGCCGACGAGGACCGCGTTGGTGGCCGCCACCAGCAGGATGCCGTGCGTGTAGCCCGTGAAGGTCCGCCAGGCGGCCCGGCCCGCCACCGTGAATCGCTCGCGCGCCCCCTCGGGGAGCTCGTCGCACAGCCACTGCCACTGGCGGTCGCCGGAGTGGGTGAAGAAGACCGCGCAGAACAGCGCCAGGGCGATCACGGTCAGCACCTCGACCAGCCGGCTCGCCCCGCTGAGCGCCTCGCTGATGAGGGTGGAGCGATGGCTCGACAGGAGCTTGCCGATCCGGGACTGGAGATCGTTGAACGTGTCCGGGGGAAGCCGGAAGGGCGGGTCCTCCAGTTGGCGCTCGATCCGGTCGATGCCCGCCACGAACTCCTTCTGCAGCCCAGTGCTCTGATCCGCGACGATCTCGCCGACCAGGGCCAGCGCGCCGAGGACGACGGCGACGCCGCCGATGAGGGCGGTGGCGACCGCGAGCGGCCGGGGCAGGTACCGGGCGAGGAGACCGGCCGTGGGGCGGAGCACGGTGGTGATGACGAGGCCGAGGAAGACGGCGACGGCGATCCGGTGGAACTGCCCCAGCACGGAGAAGACGGCCCGCACCACGACGCCGATGACGATGATCCGCCATGCGTACGCGGCCGCGGTCCGCAGCGCGTCCGGCACACGGGACTCGCCGCCGCTCAGACGTCCGAGCGGCGAAGCGGGCGGATCGGGCGGCGGGGGCACCTCTTGCCCGTACCACCCGCCGCCGGTCAGACCGCGGGGGCACCGCGGAATTCCCCCGAAGGCCGGTACCGGTACCGGCGCCGACCGCGGCTCGTGCCGCCCGGGCGATGCCCTCTCAGGTTCCGCTGAGGATCTCGCGCGGAACACTCACGCGTCGGCATGCAGGCCATGCGGCCGCAGGAGTGCGATGTCCTCCGACGCCAACGAGACCGCCCTTGAGTATCTGGCCCGAAGCCTGGACGAGTGGGCCGCGGTCCACCCGCCCGAACGCGTCGCCCTGGTCCGGCTGACCCGGGTCGGCGCAGGGACGCCCCCGGTGTCGCGTGCAGCGGAGAGTAAACGCCCACCGGCTAGACCTTCTGGGCGAGCTTCTGCTCCTTGAGGAACTCGCGTACGACCGGCGTTCGGCGATGCTCGTTGAGTTTGGTCAGTACGCGCTGGAAATAGATCTTCACCGGGTACGACTGGGATTTGTTCAGCGCGGGCGGAATTTTCCTCGCCCATTCGATCGCCATGTCCATTTCCCCGGAGGCGGCATACGCCAAGGCGATGTGTGTATTGCCGAACTCGATGTCACGCTGTGTGATCGCGGGGTTGGTGAGGGTGGCCGGGGTACTGCCGAAGAGGGGGAGCAGGTATTCCATTGCCTTGGTCCGGTCGCCGAGATAGACGTAGGCATTGCCGGCCTGGATGAGTATCGATTCGGGCGTCACCCAGTCGACACAGCTCGGATCGTCGTCGTGCGGGGAGGCCGAATGGAGGGTGCGGGCTGCGTCGATATGACGCTCGACGGCCTCCCTGTCGCCCTGCAGTGCGCTGGTGAGGGCTCGTGTGATCGCGAAATGGGCTGACAGGCGGGGACTGGGGCGCGAGTGTGCGCACAGCCGCTCGGCGGCGTCGATGAGGGCGTGCGTTCCGACGACATCGTGCAGATCGATCTTCTGCCTGGCCAGCAGAGTCATTCCATACGCCCCGAGTTGGGGGTCCCCGGCGGCGGCCGCTGCTCGCAGGCTGGCGAGATAGGCGGCCTGGGCGCGCATGTTGTCTCCCAGTTCGAACGCGCGCAGTCCGGCGAAGCTCGTGGCGTCTGCCGCCAGTGCCAGCAGACGAGCACTGGTGGCCCGGTCACAGGAGGCGCTGCGGACAAGATCGGAGATCGTCCGCTGTTCCGCGTCCGCGAGCGGCCGGACCGCGAGGGATCCCAGAGTCGCCACGAGCGCATGCAGCTGCAGCTGGCGCTGCTCCAGAAGGTCTACGGTCGAGCCGTCGATGCGCTGGTGGCCCTCGGCAGGCTGCCATCGGGGGGTGGCAGCCACCGCATCCAGCCAGGACGCGGCCAGGTCGGCGATGCCCTCTTCACAGGACAGCGCCTGGTAGCCCCGGTCCACCGACCTGGACGTCGCCTTCCCGGTGCGGTCCAGGGCCTGGAGCGCGGTGTCCCAGGTCCAGGGCGCGGTGAGCAGCTCGGAATGGCCGGTGGCCGCGTAGAGCCAGTCGGGCCAGCCGAGCCGCAGCACCTCGGAACGCGGCACACCGTGCACATGGGCCATGGCGAGCTGTGCCTTGGCTTCCGGGATCACCTTGCCGGATTCCCAGCGGGCGACTTTCTCCCGACGGGCTGCCATGTTTCCGAATCCGAGTGCGGCATGGGTTTCGGCGACGAGTTGGGCGTATGCGCCATGCGTCAGGCCGGTTCCGTCACGGAGCAGTGCAAGGGGGTGGCGGACGGTTCGGTAGGCGTCCATATGCGGTGCCTCGTGCTGTGCGGGCACGCTCGGCCGTGCACCCGCTTCCTGCCTGCGGGAAGGGCCGGCGTGCGAAATGGACGTGGTAGCGGGTCGTTCACGGAAACGGGGCCTCGTGGTGCAGGCCCAGGACAATGGAAGAAATGGCGTGAAGCGGTGTCAATGGCGGGAGAATTCTTCTCGTGGCCCGCGGGCGTCGTGCTGTTACGTTGTCCGCACCGCCGCATGTACATCGGCACTGTCGCTGGTCAGGGAGTGTTCGGTGTGTGTGAAATTCACGCGAGCGCCGCCGGGAGCGCAGACGTGGTCGGGGCTGTCACAGCATCAGCGTGGGCCGGTAGATGTCGAGCCAGGTGTGCAGATCGAGGAATTTCTCCAGCGCCGCTCGGTGACCATGGGGGTTCGGGTGGCCCGCGGGGTCTGCGGACGCCGTTTTCATCGCCGCGGCTTTGTCGAACATTGCGAAAACGTCGTGGCCGGGGTGATGGGCCAGAACTTGGCGGACCTGGTCCTGGAGGGAGCGGACATAGCCCAGGTCCCGGGTCATCGGATAAGGGCTCTTGAGCCGTCTGAACACGCTGTCGGGAATGACCCGGCGCGCGGCCGCCCTGAGGACGCTCTTCTCGCGGCCGTCCGCGACGTGGAAGGCCCATGGGATGTTGAACGCGTACTCGGCGATGCGGTGGTCGCAGAACGGCACGCGCACCTCCAGTCCTACGGCCATGCTGAGCCGGTCCTTTCGTTCCAGCATTCCCGCGAGGCTGCGCGTCAGGTGCAGATGGAGGAGTTCGCGCGAGCGGCGTTGTGCCGCGCTTTCGCCGTCGAGTGACGGGGTCTCGGCGACCGCCTCGTGATAGCGCCGGGTGGCGTATCCGGGCAGGTCCAGTGCTGTCGACAAGTCCTGGGGAAGGAAGGCACGTTCCTGTCGTATGCGGCCGAGCGCCGCGATCAGCCAGGGGAATCCGGGGGCCTCGCGGAGTGCGGCATCGTGGAACCACCAGTAGCCGCCGAACATCTCGTCGGCGCCTTCTCCGGACAGGGCGACGGTGCTGTGCTCGCGGATCGCGGTGAACAGCCGGAGCAAGGAGTGGTCCATGTCGCCGCGCCCGACGGGCAGATCGCGGGCGCGGACGGCGGTGTGGCGCAGACCCGGTTCGGAGAGGCCGGCGCCGTCCAGCACCAGATCGGTGTGGTCGGCGCCGAGGAACGCGGCGACCGTACGTACATAGGGTGCGTCGGGGCCGACGTTGTGGGCGTCGGGAGTGAACTGGTCGGTGTGTCCGAGGAAGTCCACGGAGAAGGTGCGCAGACGCTCTCCGTGCATGTCGAGTTCGTCGGCGGCGAATCCGGCGATCGCGCTGGAGTCGAGCCCGCCGGACAGCAGCAGACATCGCGGGACGTCCGCGACGAGCTGTTCGCGGACCGAGCCGCTGAGGAGGTGCCGTGTGTGGGCGTGGGTGGTGGCGAGATCGTCCATGTGCGGCCGGGCGGTCAGCCGCCAGTACGGGGCTTCCCGCACCCCGCTGCGGTCGACGGTCACCAGGGATCCCGGGTGCACCTCCCGCATCCCCCGCCAGATCGCGGCTCCGGGGGTCTTGACGCCCAGCATGATCTCCCGCAGTCCGTCGTGGTCGACCGCGGCCTCGACCTGGGGATGGGCGAGGATGGCCTTGGGTTCGGAGCCGAACAGGACGCCGTCCGCGGTGGGGTAGTAGTAGAGCGGTTTGACCCCCAGCCTGTCGCGGACCATCAGCAGTCGGTCGCGGCGGCCGTCCCAGACGGCGAAGGCGTACATCCCCACCAGGTGGTCGACGAGCCGGTCGCCCCACTCCAGGTAGGCACGGAGGACGACCTCGGTGTCACTGGAGGTGCCGAAGCGGTGCCCACGCCCGCGCAGGTGCTCGCGCAGAGCGAGGAAGTTGTACGCCTCGCCGCTGTAGGTCAGGGCGACAGGGCCGTCCGCCGTCTCCACGGTCATGGGCTGGGCGCCGCCGTCGAGGTCGATGACGGCCAGGCGCCGGTGTCCGAGGGCGGCGTGCCGACCGATCCAGACTCCCGATGCGTCCGGGCCCCGGGAGGCCATGGACCGGGTCATGGCGTCCACGGTCTCCGGATGACCTGTGAGGTCGGTGTCGAAGGAGATCCAGCCTGTGATGCCACACATGCGTACTCCGTAGGATGCTGGGCCGGGTTCAGTCGACGTGGACGTGGTCGCCGCGTTCGGTGCTGCCGTCGGATGTGCTCTCGGCGGGGTCGGATCCCAGGGCGACGATCTTGTTGCCGCCGTCCACATGAACGACCTTGGGGACGAGCCCGGACGCGTCGGAGTCCCAGATGTGGGCGTAGGAGATGACGATGACGATGTCGCCGGGGTTGATCAGCCGGGCTGCGGCGCCGTTGATCCCTACGACCCCGGTGGAGCGGGGGCCTTCGATGATGTACGTGGACAGGCGGTTGCCGTTGTTGATGTCGACGATGTCGACCTTCTCCCCCGGCAGCAGCCCGGCGGCATCCATCAGGTCGGCGTCCAGGGTGAGCGATCCGACGTAGTGCAGGTCGGCCTGGGTCACGGTGGCGCGGTGGATCTTGGACTTGAACATCGTGCGGTAGTACATGGGATCACCCTCCATTGGTGCTTGTGGGGATTCGAGGAGTCGGGGATTGGGGGTCAGGCCTGGATGGCCTTGGTCTCCAGGAACTCCTCCAGGCCTTCCTGGCCGCCCTCGCGGCCGTTGCCCGACTGCTTGTATCCGCCGAACGGCGCGTTGGGGTCGAACTGCGCACCGTTGATCTGGACCTGTCCGGCCTGGAGCCTCCGGGCCACCGTCAGTGCCCGGTCCTCGTCCGCCGACCACACCGCGGCGGCCAGACCGTAGGCGGTGTCGTTGGCGATGTGGACGGCTTCGTCCTCACTGTCGTAGGCCTCGATGGCCAGGACCGGGCCGAACACCTCGTCGTGGTGAAGGGACATCTCGCCGGTGACGTGGGAGAGCACGGTGGGGCGGACGAAGTACCCCCGGCCGGGTTCCCGCGGTGCGGCCGCACCGCCGGTGACGAGCTTCGCTCCGCTCGCCAGGGCGTCGCCGATGTGGCGTCGCACCCGGTCGCGCTGGGCGGCGGAGACCAGCGGCCCCAGTCGGGTGTGTTCGCCGGCGGGGTCCGCGGGTGCCCAGGCCGGGGCGGCGTCGCGGGCCAGTTCCTCGGTTTCACGGAGCCTGGCGCGCGGCACGATCAGGCGGGTGAGGGCGGAGCAGGTCTGTCCGTTGTTGAGGAACGCGGCCGCCATCACCGCTGGGACGACCAGGGTGGGGTCGGCGTCTGTGAGCATCACCGCGGGGCTCTTGCCGCCGAGTTCCAGGGTGACCTTCTTGACGCTGTCGGCGGCGAGGGCGGCGACCCTGCGGCCGGCCGTTGTGGAGCCCGTGAAGGAGACCACGTCGACTCCCGGGTGGGCGGCGAGCGCCTCCCCGACGGTGGGGCCGGTTCCGCTGACGAGGTTGAACACTCCCGGCGGCAGTCCGACGGAGTCGATGATGTCGGTCAGTTCCCAGACGCTGAGCGGCGCGATTTCGCTGGGCTTGAGAACGACGGTGTTGCCTGCGGCCAGCGCGTAGGCGACCTTGGCAGCCACCTGGTGCACGGGGTAGTTCCACGGCGTGATCGCCGCGACCACACCGTAGGGCTCCCGCACGATCAGTGACGGGCCGCGGCGCTGTTCGAAGTCGTACGCCATGGCTGTCCGTGCTGCCTGCAGAAAGCTGTTGACGGGCAGCGTGACCTGTACGGCGCGGGAGAACGCCAGTGGGGTTCCGACGTCGCGGGTGATCAGCCGGGCCAAGTCGCCTGCACGGCGGCCCAGTTCCGCGGCGATGGCGCGCAGGTGGCCGACGCGCTCGGCGACCGGCGTGCGTGACCAGGCGTGGAAGGCGGTGCGCGCCGCCCGGACGGCGTCGTCGGCGTCCTGCGCCGTGCCGTCCGGTATCTGCGCCAGTGGCTGCTCCGTCGTGGGGTCGAGGACGGTGAGCGTTTGGGTGCTGTGCGACGGCTGCCATGAGCCGTCGATGTAGAGGTGGTCGTAGGCAGACAACTTGGGCTCCTCAGCGTGCTCGGGGCCGCGGTGTGCCGAAGTGGCCGCGCAGCGTGTGGGCGATGTGGTCTCTCGCGTGACGTGCCGCGGTCAGCCCCGGGAGCAGGAAGAAGACGTGCAGCGCGCCGTCGAGGCGGCGGATCGCGGCGGACACGCCATCGGCCTGCAGCCGTCGGCCGTACTCCTCGGCTTCGTCTCTGAGCGGGTCGCACTCGGCGGTGAGGATCAGCGCGGGCGGCAGGAGTGTGTGGTCCGTGGCGAGCAGCGGGGACGCGTACGGGTGGGCCGCTTCGTTCGGTGAGGGAAGGTAGAGGTCCCAGAAGTGGAGCATGGTGGCACGGGTGTTGAGGTAGTCCGAGGCGTACTGGCGGTAGGAGTCGAACGGGGAGTTCTCGGCGGGCGCCAGGCTGGGACAGATGAGGATCTGCAGATCGATGTGCGGGCCACCGCGGTCCCTGGCCATCAGGCATGCGGCGGCGGCCAGATTGCCTCCCGCGCTCTCCCCCGCGACCACCAGCGTCCCGTCATCGGCGCCGAGCTCCTCGGCCCGCCCGGCCAGGGCGCTGATGGCGGCGTAGGCGTCCTCTGCGGGGCCCGGGAACCGGGTCTCGGGGGCCCGCCGGTACTCCACGCTCGCCACGACGGCGCCCGTGGCGTTGGCCAGGCTCCGCAGCGGTCTGTCGACCAGCTCCACGTCCCCGGCGATCCAGCCTCCGCCGTGGAAGAACACCAGCAGCGGGCGCGGCCCGGGGTGTCGGGCGGGCTGGTAGACGCGGACGGGCAGCAGGCCGGCCGGGCCGGGAACGTAGGTCTCGGTGATCGATTGCACCGGTTCGGCGGGGCCCTGGGCCTGCCGCAGACCGCTCATCAGCTCGCGGGCGGTGGGGACGCCCACCTGGTGAAAGGGCGGCATGCGCTGTTCTGCCAGGCGGTCGAGGAAGGCGGCGGCTTCCGGGTGCAATGACACGGCAACTCCTTTGGTACAGCGGGGTTTTCGGGGCTGGCGCACCCCTTGGGGGCGGGCGGTCGTGTCACGGTGAGGCGTCCGGGGTGTGCGCGTGGCCGTCCGGCTGGTAGTGGGCCAGATTCAGCCGCCTGGTCCGGCGCCGGTATTCGGCGGTCTGGCCGGGCCAGTTGGTGGTGACGTACCGGTTCGCTCCCCGGTACCAGTTGCGGCACGTCGACCAGACGGTGCCCCGGACCCGTCGGCGCATCTCCGCGGTGAACGTCTCCTCGGCGTACGGCCGTACGTCGAGGAACCGCCGCCTTCCGCGGGCGAGGATCCGCAGGGCGTCGAGGACGTAGCGGATCTGGCTCTCGACCATGTAGATGACCGATCCGGCGCCGACGTTGGTGTGCGGTCCGTAGAGCAGAAACATGTTGGGGAAGCCGGGGACGGTCATTCCGAGGTAGGCGTGTGCCCCGTCGCGCCAGGTGTCGGCCAGCTCTCGGCCGCCGCGTCCGGTGATGGGGAGGGAGGCGAGGAAGTCGGTGGCGGTGAAGCCGGTGGCGTAGACGAGGGTGTCGACGCGGTGTTCGGTGCCGTCTTCGGTGCGGATCCCGTCCTCCGTGATCTCGGTGATGGGATCGGTGACGAGCTCGACATGGGGTTCGTTGAAGACCGGGTAGTAGTCGCTGGAGATGCCGATCCGCTTGCACCCCACTTCGTCCCGGGGTGTGAGGCGTGCGCGGACGGCGGGGTCCTGGACCTGTCGGTCCAGCTGTGCGGCGCATCCGTAGGACGTCAGGCGGGTGATCGGCCAGCGGCGGGTCAGGCCGGGGACGGTCAGCTCGTTGAAGAGCCACCACCCGAGGCGTGCCCCCTTGTGGGCGAGCCGTCCGAAGACACCTCTGCGCCGGGGGTACGCACGGTCCCAGCGGGGCACGATCCAGGGCGCCGAACGCTGAAAGACCGTCAAGTATGCTGCCTTCTGGGCCACTTGGGGCACGATCTGGATGGCGCTGGCTCCCGTTCCGACCACCGCGACCCTGCGGTCGCTCAGGTCGTGGGCGTGGTGCCAGCGCGAGGAGTGAAAGGCCTGCCCCTTGAAGCGGTCGGCGCCGGGTATCGAGGGGAAGGACGGACGGCTCAGCTGGCCACACGCCGGCACCAGGACGTCCGCCTCCAGTGTTTCCCCCGACTGTGTGTGCAATCGCCAGCGTTCGGTGGGCTCGTCGAAGTGGACGGAGCGGATTTCGGTACGCAGTCGCAGATGGCCGTGCAGCTGGTATCGGTCCGTACAGCGGCGCAGGTAGTCGAGGATCTCCTGCTGTCCGGCGTAGCGCTGTGACCAGTCGTGCGGTGCGAACGAGTACGAGTACAAGGGGGCGGGAATGTCGCATGCCGCGCCGGGATAGGTGTTGTCCCGCCACACACCGCCGATGTCGTCGCCCTTTTCCACGATCGTGAACTCGTGGTGGCCGGAACGCTTGAGGGCCATGGCCAGGCCCAGACCGCTCACCCCGGCGCCGATGATCACCACGTGGGGGACCCGCCGGGACCGCCGTGCGGACGCCGGGTGGTTCATGACCCGGGCTCGCGGGCCGCCGGGGAAATGTTGTGGTTGAACCGCAGCACGTTCTCCGGGTCGTACTCGGCCTTCACCTCGGCGAGGCGCGCCAGCCGGTGTTCGTTCCAGAAGGCGCGGACGCGGTCGGTCTCGTCGTCTTCGGACGTGGTGTTCAGGTAGGTGTTTCCACTGCCGAATCTCTTGAGGATTTTGCCGGTCTGCTTCACCCAGTCGCGGCACCGCTCGGAATCGGCTTCGTCCTTCCACTGGCAGATCACATGGATCAGCCAGCTGTCCTCACGATGGGCGAACGCGGTCGCGTCGGGCGGGACTTCGGTGGCCGCAGTGTCGAAGGGGTGGACGTTGATGGTGGTGAGCGACGAGGGGAGATCGCTGCCTATGGCGGCGACGGCGGCGATCTGCTCGGGCCCCAGGCTGGGCACGAACTCGCTGGTCCAGTAGTGGAGATTGCCGGCCGGTGTGAACGTGTCGAGCATCGACTGCACCGCCACCAGCGGCATCGGTCCCACGCTGTCGTACAGCGGGGTGCCGAATTCGCGCAGCGGCTGTACGGCTTCCCAGGCCTGTTCCATCGGCCCGAAGTAGCGTACGAAGAGCGTCACCAGCGGCATTCCCCAGAACTCCTTCGGCACGAAATCCGCCTCCGGAGCGTGGATGAACAGGGCGTCCGCACTCAGGTGCGCCGGGCTGGTGGCGCTGAAGTCCCGCAGGAACTCCAGTACCTGAGGGGCTTCTTCGACCGGATGTGCCAGGAACCCGGCGAGCATCATCGGCCCCACGGGGTGTGCGCGGAATTCGAAAGAGGTGACCACGCCGAAATTGCCGCCGCCTCCGCGCAGCGCCCAGAAGAGTTCCGGACGGCGGTCGGCGCTCGCCGTGACCAGTTCGCCGTCCACCGTGACCATGTCGGCGGACAGGAGATTGTCACAGGTCAGCCCGTGCTTGTGGAGCATCATGCCCACACCGCCGTTCAGGGTGAGCCCTGCGATGCCGGTCTCGGACATCTGGCCGGTCGGAATCGCCAGGCCGTGCAGCTGCGTCTCGCGGTCCACATCGCCCAGCAGGGCGCCGCCCTGCACCCGGACCGTGCGGTTCGCCGGGTCGACGTGTACGCCCCTCATCAAGGAGAGGTCGATGACCATGCCGTCGTCGCACATGGCGTGGCCGGCGACGCTGTGGCCGCCGCCGCGGACGGCGATCAGCAGTCCTTCTTCGCGGGCGAAGCGGACCGCCTGGACGACGTCCGCGGTTCCCAGGCATCTGGCGATGACCGCGGGCCGCTTGTCGATCATGGCGTTGTAGACCCGGCGAGCAGCGTCGTATCCGGCGTCCTGCGGCCCCAGCACCTCGCCGAGGAGCTTCCCGCGCAGGCGGTCGAGCGCATCATTCTTCATGAAAGGCTCCAGATGTTCGAGTCGGCCGGAGACAGTGTCCGGCCCGTTCTCCACAGATGTTCACGCGCTTTTTCGACGCTCTTCGAGAAACTGCACGAAGGCCTGGTGCATGTCGTCCGGGATTTTGGTCAGGACACCACGCTCGACATCGACGAACGCATGGACCGTACGGGCCTCGGCAATGAACTGGCCGCCGTTCTTCCGGTAGATCTCGTAGTAGTAGGTGAGTGTTCCCGGAGCAGCTGCCCAGGTCCGGATCACCAGGTCGTCCAGGTACTTGGCGGCGCCGTGGAAGCGGACCTGGAGATCGGTGGTGGCGATCTGGTACTTCCGGTAGTCGGCGCCCACGTCGAGCGCGAATTTCTCCCGCCCGAGGTCGAACCAGGGAATGTAGCTGGCGTAGTAGGCGTGCCCCTGTACATCGCACTCCCCCCAGCGGACACGGGCCGTGGCCACTACGCTTACGTCGCGCATGATGTTTGTCGCGGACTGCACGAAACGCGGCATGGTGCGTTGATCCTCTCGCGATGATCTGAGGGATTTACCGGCAGGAAGTCCGGCGCATTTCGTGCACCACGTCGACTGCCGATGTTCCGGGAACACTAGGAATTGACCGAGGACGAGTCAATCCGGGACGCCGAATGTTTCCCGGTCCTTACAGATCTTTCGCGCTGCCCGCGAAGTATTTCAGGTGCGCCGCGCGGCCTGACATGCATCTTACTCGGATGTTGACGCGACACGGACGCACCTTTAGGTTCATGCCATCCGAAGGGGATTTCCCGGAAACGTGAGGGCGATATTACCGAGCCGAACGGATTCCACCCCATTCACCATTCTCTTTTACTCGCCTTCTCGGTGAAGAGGCGGAGAGCAGACCATGCAGATTCCCCATGCCGTCGGGCACATTCCGGCGCACATTCATACGGCCGGTGTGGACCTGGTGGACCTGTGCCGCTGGCAGCGTGCCGTGCAGCGCTGCGGAGACGCGCTGGCGCAGCGGTACTTCACCGCACACGAACGCCGGACCGCGCAGGAGCGGGCGACGGACGACCGCTCGTTCGCCGAGGTGCTCGGCCATCTCTTCGGTGTGAAGGAGAGCGTCGTCAAAGCGGTGGGCGGGCTTCCCCCCACCGCCCGGCTGGCGGACATCTCCGTGGGGATCCCGTACGACGAAGGGGACCGGGAACCGTGGCCGGTGCGGCTGAGCGGCCCGCTCGCCCGCTGGGCCGAGGCCGAGCAGGTGGAGGTCGTCGGCTCCTCCGTCCGGATCGAGGACGGTCTGGTGCTCTCCTGGGCGGCGGCGCGCACCCCGGGGGCGCCGTCATGACCACGACGACGGCCTTCGTCTTCCCCGGGCAGGGCAGCCAATTCCCCGGCATGGGGCACGAGTTGCACCGACTGGGCCCGCATGCCCGCACGCTCGCCCGCCGTGCCGAGGAGATCACGGGCCTGCCGGTGACCGAGCTGATGACGCGCGCCGACGCCGCGACTCTCGCCGATCCGGAGATCGCCCAAGTGCTCGTTCTGGTCTGGTCGCTGGCCGCACTGAAACGGCTCCGGGAGGCGGGCCTGCGGCCGTGCGCGGTGGCCGGCCACAGCCTGGGCGAGTACACCGCGCTGGTGGCCTGCGGCAGCCTCGACCAGGACACCGCACTGTCCCTGGTCTCCTGCCGGGGCAAGGCGATGGCACAGGCGGCCCGTGCCCGGCGAGGCGGCATGGCGGCCGTCGTCGGTCTCCCGGCGCCGACGGTGCAGGCCCTGTGCCGGCGGGCCTGCGCCGACGGCGAAGTCGCGGTCGTCGCCAACTGGAACTCTCCGCGCCAGCTGGTGGTGGCCGGCACCGTGAACGCGATCGAGCAGGTCGTCGACGCCGCGATCGGCGCCGGGGCGTTGCGCGCCCGGAGGCTGACCGTCGGCGGCGCCTACCACTCGCCGCTGATGAACGAGGCCAACGACAGTCTGCGCGGGCCCCTGTCCGCCGCCCCGCTCGGCGCCCCGCGCATCCCGTTCGTCTCCAGCACGACCGGCAGCCACGTCACCGACATCGCGGCCTACCGCACCGACCTGTTGTCCCAGGTGATCTCGCCGGTGCGGTGGAGCGACACCGTGCCCGCCCTTGCCGCGCTGGGCGCCGACACGTACGTCGAGGCGGGCCCCGGCCGGGTGCTGGGCGGTCTGGGCAGGGAGATGGCCCGTACGGCCAGGCACCTGACGACCTGGGAGGCGCTGCGTCAGTGCCCGCCTCCCGCCCGCCCCGGCACGCATGACGTGATGCATCCGGTCACCCGACCGACCTCGACCAAGGGAGGATGACGTGAGCGATCTTCAAGGGCGCATCGCCCTGGTCACCGGCGCCACCAAGGGCATCGGCCTGGCAGTGGCGCAGGAACTGGCTCGCGGCGGTGCCACCGTGCTGATGAATCACCGCGGCAAGCCGGAGCAGGCCAGGACAGCCCTGGACCGAGTGCGGGAGATCCGTGCCGATGCCCAGCTGATCCAGGCGGACATCGCCGACGCGGCCGATGTGGAGCGCATGTTCCGGACGGTCAGGGATGACCACGGGCGGCTCGACGCCTTCGTCAACAACGCGGGCATCACCCACGACGGCTACGCGCTCATGATGGGCGAGGCCAATTGGCGCAGGGTCATCGACACCAACCTCACCGGTGCGTTCCTGTGCACCCGTGCCGCCGCCCGGCTCATGGTCCGTCGACGCACCGGCGCGATCGTCACCGTGAGCTCGACCAGTGCGCTCAGTCCCCCGGCCGGCCAGGCCAACTACGCGGCCGCGAAGGCGGGCGGGGTGGCGCTCACGAAGGTGCTCGCCAAGGAACTGGGCGCCTACGGGGTCCGCGTGAACTGCGTGGTCCCCGGCTTCGTCGACACCTCGATGACCCGTCAGATGCCCGCCGACCGCTTGGCGGAGAACCTGCGGCATGTGCCGCTGGGCCGCATCGGGCAGCCCGAAGAGGTCGCCTCCGTCGTGCGGTTCCTGCTCGGCGACGCCGCGGCCTACGTCACCGGCACCTCGGTCGTCGTCGACGGCGGCCTCATCTGCTGACCCCGAAAACCCACGCACCATCCCGACACTGACAGGAGAACCACCATGGTGATGACACTCGACGAGGCGACCCGTCGGGCGACGGCACGACAGGAGCTCTGCTCGCAGGTCAAGAACCTGCTGGTCGACCGCCTCTCGCTGGACGTCGACCCCGGCTCCATCGGGGACGACCAGCCGTTGTTCGGCCGCGGCCTGGAGCTCGACTCCATTGACACCCTGGAGCTGGCGATGGCCGTGGAGGACACCTTCGGGGTCACGGTCACCGACGACGACACCCACAGCCTGCTGTCGCTGAACCGGCTGGTCGACCACATCGAAGGTGCCGGAGCATGAAGGGACTGCCGCCCTCGACGGCGCGTGCGGTGCTGAGCGCCGACGACATCGCCCGACTGCTGCCACACCGTCACCCGTTCTTCCTGCTGGACCGTGTCACGGCGCTCGAACCCGGCACCAGCGCGGAGGCCATCAAGAACGTCACCGCTTCCGACGGCGTCCTGGCCGGTCACTTCCCCGGCCGGATGCTCTACCCCGGCGTCCTGCTCGTCGAATGCGTCGCGCAGCTCGCCGCGGTCATCTACGGGAGTGCCGCGGCGCAGTCGGCCACCGGTGAGCTGGTGGCGGATGTCGCCGACCGCGTCGGCTATCTGGCCGAGATCCGCCAGGCCAAGTTCCTCAAACCCGTCCTCCCCGGGGACCAGGTCGTCTTCCGCGCCCAGAGCGGCCCTCGGCTGGGCGGACTGATCTCGGTCACCGGCCAGGCATCGGTCGGCAGCGAGCCGGTCATGACGGCCCGTCTCGCCGTCACCGAACTCGACCGGTCGTAGAACCGGCAGCCGCCACACCCCACCGCCCTGCCCCTGACCGCCCCCGCGCCCCCGCGCCCCCGCACGTCCCTGCCCACCGCATCGCGCTGAACCCCCTACGGAGGAACGATGAAGTCCAGCTGCACCACCACCGACGAGGAGTACGCGGCCCTGCGCCATGACGTCGGCCTGATCCACTACGACGGCGCGGGCCTGCTCCGAGTGACAGGGCCCGACGCCACCGCCTACCTCGGCCGGGTCGGCACGCGCAGTGTCGACTTCCTCCTCGAAGGACAGAGCACCTCTTCCCTGCTGTTGCGTGAGGACGGCAGCATCGTCGCCGAGACGCTCATCCACTGCCGCGGCGCCGACTACCTCGTGGAGATCTGGCCGGCCCAGGCCTCCGAGGCCGTACCGCATCTGCTCGCGGCAGCCGGCGGATTCCCCGACGTCACCGCGGAGGACATCAGCGCCCGGCACACGGTGCTCGCGGTGGAAGGCCCGTCCTCCTTCAGGATCGCTCAGAAGTACCTCGACTTCCCCATCGCCTCCCTCGCCTACCGCAGTTGTGCCGCCGTCGAATGGGGCGGTGGCACGATGACGCTGTCGCGCACCGGCCTCACCGGCGAGTACGGCTACAAGTTCATCGTCCCGTCCGGTGCCGCGGACCGGCTGCGCGCGGAGCTCCTGGCGGCCGGAGCCGTCGAATGCGGCAAGGACGCGCTCGACATCTGCCGGATGGAAGTCCGTTTCGCCAGCCTGGAGCACGAGCACGCCGGCGGACCGGTCACCCCCTTCGACGTGGGTCTGCAGTGGATGCTCGACGCGCGCCAGGACTTCGTCGGCCGGGATGCCCTCGAAGAGCGCCGGCAGCAGGAGCACCGGTCCCCGGTGTGCTGGGTCGCCGACGCCTCCTTGGAGAGCGCGCCGGCCCACGGGGCCGTCATGGCGGTCAGCGACGCCGAGGTGGGATCGGTGACGCACTGCGTCTGGTCCCCGTCCCTGTCCCGGTTCATCGGCACCGCCGTCGTCGAACACGGTGTGGCGGCGTCCGGCCAGGACTTCCAGCTCGCCGGCACGGGCACGGTCGTACGCACGATCTCCGCCCCCTTCCTGACGGCCACCAGCCTCGACGTAGCCCTCGACTGAGGAGAACACCATGAGTCCCAGCAAGCGGCGGGAAGAGAGCGTCACCGTCACCGGAATCGGCATCAGCTGCGCTCTGGGCAACGGCGTGCAGCAGGTATGGCGTGCCGTGTGCGAGGGCGCCAGCGGAATCGACAGGACCCGGCGACTCGACGTCTCCACACTCAGCTGCAAGTACTCCGGCGAGGTCGGCTCCCTGCCCGGCACCGTGCGGCGGACGGGGAGCCATCCGGACCGGGCGACCCGGCTGGCCCTGGCCGCGGTGGAAGAGGCCGTCGACAGCGCGCGGCTGCCGCTGGCCGAGTACGACCCCTACCGGCTGGGGTTGGCCGTGGGCACCTCGGTCGGGGGCCTGGACCAGGGCGAACGCTTCCACTGGGACGTACTGAGCGGGGGCCCCACGGCCGGCCGGCGCGGTCTGCTGACGAGCTATCCGCTGTACACCTCGGCGGACGCGATCAGCGTGGCCTTCCAGCTCCGAGGGCCCAAAGTGGTGATCTCCAACGCCTGCGCGGCCGGGTCCAACTCCATCGGATACGCGGTGGACGCCATCCGCGAGGGACGGGCCGACGTCATGATCGCCGGCGGAGTGGATGTGCTCGACATCCTCTCGCTCGCCGGATTC
This sequence comes from Streptomyces sp. NPDC059010, assembly GCF_042740355.1. Lineage (NCBI taxonomy): Bacteria > Bacillati > Actinomycetota > Actinomycetes > Kitasatosporales > Streptomycetaceae > Streptomyces > Streptomyces sp. NPDC059010. The sequence continues at coordinate 13,882 of NZ_JBHYJA010000066.1, read as the reverse complement.
GACAGCCTCAACGCCCTCGACTCCGAGCCCTGTGCCCCCTATTCGCGCAGCACCGGTCTCAACCTCGGTGAAGGAGCGGCATTCCTGGTTCTCGAAGCGGAGTCCGTGGCCCGCCGCCGTCAGGCTCCGGTCCTCGGCTACGTCCTCGGGTACGCGCTGACCAGCGACGCCTACCATGCCACCGCTCCCGACCCGGCGGGCAGCGGCGCCTCAAGGGCGATGCGCCGCGGGCTCGCGCAGGCGTCGCTCACCCCCGACCGGGTCGACTACGTCAACGGCCACGGGACGGGTACGCCCACCAACGACAAGGCCGAGACCAAGGCGGTGGCCGACCTCTTCGCCGACTCCCCCTCCACCCCGATGAGCAGCACGAAGTCCCAGGTGGGTCACATGCTGGGGGCGGCCGGGGCCATGGAGGCGGCCGTCTGTGTGCTGGCGCTGCGGGACGGCATGATCCCGCCGACCATCAACGTCGACGAGTCGGCCGGTACCCCGCGGGACATCGTGGCCAACCGGGCCCGGCCGCAGGCCCTCGACGTCATCGTCTCCAACTCCTTCGCATTCGGCGGCAACAACTGCTCGCTGATACTGGGCCGCCACCCGATCCCGCCGGCCGCCGTGCCCGACCACCGCGTGGTCATCACCGGCGCCGGGCCCGTCACGGCGCTCGGGAGCGGGCGGCAGGAACTGGTGGACGCGCTCAGAGCGCGGACCACCGCGATCGGCCCGGCCCGGCTGGCCGACCTCTCCCTGTCCCGGACCCGGCAGGCGGCAGAGATCGACGGCGCCGACTGCCGCCGCCACGTCGACCCCGCCTATGCACGCCGGCTCGACCAGATCGGACTGCTCACCCTCGCCGCCAGCCGTATCGCGCTGCGCGACGCCGGCCTGCGCATCACCCGGGCCAACTCGGAACGCGTGGGCATGATCTTCGGCACCTTCAGCGGGCCGATGCAGACCGTGGCGCAGCTCAGCGAGACCATCGGAACCCTGGGGCCCCATCGGGTCAACCCGCGGCTGTTCCCCAACTCGGTGATGAACGCCGCGGCCGGCCACGCCTGCCTCGCGCTGCAGATCCGCGGCCCGCTGTCCACGCTGGCCACCGGAGGCGCCTCAGGGCTCACCGGTCTGGCGTACGCCGCGGACCTGGTGCGGCGTGGCGAGGCCGATGTCATGCTCGCGGTCAGCGCGGATGAGTTGACGCCCCTGCTGCACTGCGGTTTCGACCGCCTGGGCCTGCTCTCCGACGACACCATCCGCCCCTACGACGCGACGTCGGGCGGCACGGTCCTGGGTGCGGGCAGCACCGCGCTGGTGGTGGAGTCACTCGATCACGCCCTGCGCCGCGGGGCCCCGATCCTGGCCGAGATCAAGGGCCATGCGGTCACTTCGGACGCCTACCGCGTCGCCGGCAACGACCCCTCCGGGCAGGCCTGGGCCGAGAGCTTCCGCCGTGCCCTGGACGACGCCGGGATGACGGCGGGCGACATCGGCACCGTCTACGGCGATGCACGCGGCACCGCGGCCATCGACATCGCCGAGGTCCGCGCGGTCGCCCAGGTCTGGGAGCCCGGCGGGGTCCGGCTGAGCAACCTCAGCCCGTACGTCGGACATGTGCACAGCACCACCGCACTGATGTCCGCGGTCTGCGCCACCGAGACCGTGCGCAGTGGGTGGAGCCCCGAGACACCCATGCCCGCCGACCCTCGCGAGACGGTCACCGACTACCTGGGTCCTGCCCCCGCGACGGGCACACCGTGCCTGATCACGGCGGCCAACTGGGGCGGCACCTATGCCTCCCTGGTCCTCGCGCCCTGGGACGACGCGAGTCCCTCGGCAGCCGCGAAGGAGACAGCGTGATGGACACACCGCTTCCGCTCCCGGTGACGCTACCGGCGGCCCCCGCCGTGGAACGACGGTGGACCGACTGGCCCACCGTCACCGAACTCATCGCCGCCGTCCTGGCGTCGTTCCCGCCCTGGCCGCGTCGGACCGATACGCACAAGGACCTGCGATGAACTCGCCGACGCGGGCGTTGGCGCTCACCTCTCCCCCACACGTCCCCGCTCCCGGCGATCCGCGCTGGAGCGACTGGCTCACCCGCGAAGAGCTCGCTTTCAGCTACGGCCTTCAGCGCGCTCATGAGCACCTGTCCGCGCGCAAGGCCGCGAAGGAGGCGGTCGCCCAGCTCCTGGGACTGCCGCTGGGCCCTGGCACATGGCATGCGATGGAGGTACGCCGCAGGCCCGGCGCCGCCCCCACGATGGAGTTCCACGGCGTGTTGGCGGACCACCTGCGAAGCCTTCAACTTCCCTTCCCGGCAGTGTCCTTGACCCATGCCAAGGGCCATGCGGCGGCTCTTGCGTGGCTTCCGGTCCGGAGAGCCGAGCCATGACGGACACGGGCCATCAGGTGGCCGTCGTCACGGGTGCGCTCGGCGGCATCGGTCGTGCGATCGCGGGGCACTTCCTCAACCGGGGCATGGGGGTCCTGCTGACGGACCTGGACGCCGAGGCCTGCCGGCGGGCCGCCGACGAGTTCAATCGCAGCGGACGGGCCGGCCGCGCGCTGGGCTGCGCGCTGGACGTCACCGACCCTGAGGCATGGGACCGCGTGACACGCCTGGCCCGCCGCCGGTTCGGACGCCTGACGGTGCTGGTCAACAACGCCGGGGTACTGGGACACAACCCTCTGGAGAACGTCGGCGAGCAGGAGTGGACCCGCGTCGTCGCGGTCTGCCAGAGCGGCACGTTCCTCGGCATGAAGGCGGCGGCCCCGTGCCTGCGCTCCGCGGGCGGCGGCGTCATCATCAACGTGGCCTCGATATACGGACTCGTCGGCTCGGGTACGTCCTTCGCCTACCACGCGGCAAAGGGAGCCGTACGCACGATGACGACCGCCGCGGCCGTCGAGCTGGCCCCCCACGGCATCCGCGTCAACGCCGTCTACCCCGGCATGGTCGACACCGCCATGACCGCGCAGGCACCGACGCCGTTCATCGAGCGGGTCATCGAGGCCACTCCCCTGCACCGCTGCGCCCGGCCCGACGAGGTCGCCGCGGCAGTGGGTTTCCTGGCATCCCCGGCTGCCTCGTACATCACCGGCGCCGAACTCGTCGTGGACGGCGGCTACACCGCCCGTTAGCCGAAGCCGTCAACCGCAGTGGAAGGGAGGTGAATCGGATGTCCGGCACTCATCCGGAGCGCTGTCGGCCGTGGCTCGTCCTGACCGTGCTCTGTACCGGATTCTTCATGATCATCCTGGATACGACGATGGTCAACGCCGCCGTCCCGGTCATGAGCCGCGACCTCGGCAGCGGGCTGCGGGAGGCACTGTGGGTGGTGAACTCCTACGTCCTGGCCTATGCCGCCTTCCTGATCACGGCCGGCCGGCTCGGCGACCGCTTCGGCCCCAAGCGCATGTACCTGGCGGGGCTGCTGGTCTTCACCGTCGCCTCCGGCCTGTGCGGAACCGCCGAAACAGCCGGTGAGTTGATCGCCCTGCGTGTGCTCCAGGGCCTGGGGGCCGCCCTGCTGACGCCGCAGACCAGTTCCTTCATCGTCGTCCTCTTCCCTGCCGACCGGCGTGGCACGGCATTCGGCGTCTGGAGCGGGGTGATCGGGCTGTCCGCCGTGGCCGGACCCCTCGCCGGCGGTGTACTGGTCGCCACGGCGGGCTGGGAATGGATCTTCCTGCTCAATGTGCCGGTCGGCGTCGTCGCACTCGTCTGGGCGGCCCTCGTCGTACCCGATCACCGCCCACGGCTCCACCACCGCTGGGACCTCACAGGCACCGTGCTGGCGACCTCCGGCCTGGCGGCTCTCTCCTACGGCCTGCTGGAGTACCGCCAGTCGGCGACCGCAGGGGCCGCCGCACCCTTGGCCGCACTCGTCGCCGCAGTGGTCCTGCTGATCACCTTGGTGGCACAACAACGAACCAATCACCGCGAGCCACTGGTGCCGCACGCCCTCTACGGACAGCGGGACTTCATACGGGCCACGGTCGTGGGCGGCGGCGTCCACTTCGCGGTGGTCGGCACCGCGCTGCCGCTGCTGTTCTTCCTCCAGTCCGTCCTGGGCAACACACCGCTCGCCGCCGCGCAGGTCACCGCGCCGTCCGCGCTGGCGGTCGGACTCGTCGCGCTGGTCGTGGGCCGGTTGAGCAACGGTGCTCGTGCCAAACCGCTGCTGGTCACCGGCCTGCTCGCCTACGCCGCCGGACTCGCCTCGACCGTGGCCTGCGCGGAGCCCGGCATGAACGCCTGGCGGCTGCTGCCCGCCATGGTCCTCGCCGACGCGGGCATCGGATGCACCCTGGCCCCGGTCGCCAAGATCGCACTGGGCGGCATCGCCCCCTCCGTCACCGCCGGTGCCTCCGGAGTGCTCAACACCGCCCGTCAGGTAGGCGGCCTCCTCGGCGGTGTGGCCGTCGGATCCCTGCTGCAGGTGCAGCTGGCCGCCGACCTGCGCGCTCACGCCCACGCCGCCGCAGCCGAACTGCCCCGCTCACTGCGCAGCCCCTTCACCGACGCCCTCTCGCACGCCGCCGGCGACGGCATCACCCACCCTCCGGTGCCCACCGGCCTGAGCCCCGCCGACGCCGAACACTTCCGCGCCCTCGCGGACACCGTGTTCCAGCACGCCTTCGTCGACGCATGGCGCACCACGATGGTCCTGCCCATCGCCGTCATCCTGCTGTGCTGCCTGGTCGGCCGAGGTCTGTCCACCGGCAACGGCACTGCGGCGATTCCCCGCCCCCGGCGCGGACGCCACGCCCGCCGCCGAGGACAGCACGCGGCCGGCCACCGGCACAGCTGCCTGTCCACCACCCCTGGAGGGCCCGCCTCCGGCTGAAACACACAAAACCCCGTCATCCGAGGAGGCAGGCCATGTACTGCTCCGAACCGCCCCACCACCCGCACGTGGTCGACGCCACCCCGACCTGGTACCTGCCCGCCCACGACGCCTCGGCCGCCGTGGCGCGCCGGCGTGTGCGGTCCTTCGTGAGGGAGACACGGTGCACGGCGCTGGCGGACGACTGCGCGCTCATCGCGTCGGAGCTGGTGGCCAACGCGGTCCGGCACGGCGCCGGGCCCGTCCGGCTGACCATGAGTCACGTCCTGCTGGATGACGGCGGCCACGCCCTCCACCTCGTGGTCGGCGACCACGGCCAGGGCGGAAGAGCCGTCCGGCGTCCGATATGGCCGCGCCCCGATGGCGGAATGGGCACATCGGGCCGCGGCCTGAACATCGTGGACGCACTGGCCACCGCCTGGGGATCCACCCGCGTCGCAGGCAGCCACGTCGTGTGGGCCGACCTGCGCAATGAATCACGCCCAGAGGCCGCCTGAGCGCCGTAAGGGCACCGTCACCCGGGCCCGCGCCAGGGACCGCCTGGCCTGCATCTCCTCGCCCGCCGCGCGCACGTGCCGCCCCGGTGCTCGCCACACCGCGCGAAACGCGCCGACGCATCACTGCGTCGGCGCCCTCGCTCTGGCGTACAGCGGTATGCGTCACTCGTAGAGCGCCTCGAAACGCTCACGGAAACGGTCGTGCACGACAGGGCGTGCCACCTTCATGGAGATGGTCAACTCCCCCTCCTCGATGGACAGATCACGCTCCAGCACCGTGAACTTCCGGGCCCGGTAGTACTCCTGGAGCTTCGCGTTGGCGTCCGCCAACACCCGGGTGAGCTCACCGAGCAGTTTCGGGTGCCGCACCAGGCCGGGCAGGTCGGTGGGCAACCCTCTCCCGGCTGCCCACTCGCGTACCCGGGACGCGTCCAGAGTCAGGAGCACGACGAGGTGCGGCTTGCCCTCGCCGTAAGCCACGGCGTTGGAGATCAGAGGACTGGTCCGCAGTTCTCGCTCCAGGGGATTGGGCGTCACCGCCACGCCGTGCGAGAGCTGGATCAGCTCCTTCTTGCGGCCCGTGAGGCGGAGGTAGCCGTCGTCGTCGACGGAGCCCAGGTCTCCGGTGTGCAGCCAACCGTCGCGCACCGCACCGAAATCGTCGTCATGGCAGCCCCAGTAGCCGGGGAAGACGTTGGCTCCGCGGATCAGCACCTCGCCATCGGGTGCGATGTCCACCTCGATACCGGGCAAGGGCTTGCCGACGGTCCCCAGGCGGTAGTCGTCCGGTGAGTTGGTGGTGGCCGCCGCCGCGGTCTCCGTCATCCCGTAACACTCGACGATGGGCACTCCGCAACCGAGGAAGAACCCGAGGATGTCCTGCGACACGGAAGCACCGGACACCGTCACCCGGCGCACCGCGCCGCCGAAGTGTGCGCGTACGTCCGCGAAGAGCGTCCGGTCCGCCGTCGCGAACCAGCTCTCCAGTCGGGAAGGGATCCGCTCGCCCCGGGAACGCCGCTCACGCACCTCCAGGCCGGCCCGTGCCGCTTCGATGAGCAAGGCGGTGTCCTCCTGCGGCCGCGACGCGAGAACCGCGCCGTAGATCTGCTCCAGTGCGAGCGGAACCAGCGGCAGGATCTGCGGCCGCGCCTCGCGCACCTCGTCGGCGAGGAGGTCGGTGCTGCTGCCGCGGCGATAGACCAGGGTGTAGCGGGACCACCACACCAGAACCTGCATGAGCATCGCTATGGTGTGCGGTCCCGTGACGACGAAGACCGTGCCGTTGCTGTGGTCCGCCGCGGCATCCGGCTTGGGCGGGGGCTGAGGATGGGCGCGCAGGACACTGACGTAGTTGCCGTGGGTGAGCGCACAGCCCTTCTTGGGTCCGGTGGTCCCCGAGGTGTAGATGATCGCCAGCAGATCCTCGGCCCGCACCGCATCGGAGCGGCTCCGCAACGCCTCTGGTGAAGTGTCGGTTCGCCCCCGCGCACGCAGTCCGGCGAGGGTCGTCGTCCTTGCGGTGCGAGCGCCGCCGTCCTCCTTCGACCGGTCCGGGGCGAGGTCCGGGGGATCGACCAGCACGGCCTGCCGCAGGTGGGGCAGGCGCGACCAGACCGCTTCCACCTTGGCGAGCTGAGCCGTGTTCTCGCACAGCACCGCCTTCGCGGCGCAGTCACCGAGTACGTGCTCGATCTCTTCCGGCACCGTGGTCGGCAGGAGCGAGACCACCACCAGTCCGGCAGCCGCAGCCCCCATGAGCGTAAAGGTCCATTCGGGGCGCAGGTCGCTCAGCACCGCGACGCGGTCGCCCGGCTCAAGCCCGAGCGCCATCAACCCACGGGCCGTCTCCTCGCTCGCCTGCCAGGCTTCGGCGTACGACCGCCGACACCACACGCCGTCGGCGTCACGCCATCGGACGGCGGTGGTCGCCGGCCACTGTTCGGCGTTGCGGCGGGCCAAGTGGGCCAACGTGTCCAGGTGGACCGGTGCATCGGCGTGCACAGCGTCGCGATTCTTCATGCCATCTCTCCCCTGGTGTCCGAATCGAGCAGATACCCCTTGCGCCACACGGTCTTGATGACCAGTCCCAGCGGCGCCAGTCGGCGGCGGGTCCGCAGAATGCGCACGTCAAGGGCGTTGCGTCGGCCGCTCGCCCCGTCCGGCCACATCTGCGCCGCCAGTTCCTCCCGGCCCACCACCGACCGGTACGAATCGAGAAACACACGGACGAGGTCGGCCTCACCCGCAGCAAGCGGCAGGCGCCGCCCGGCGTAGTGCAGGACACCCTGAGAGTCGATCACCGGGTCGCGCGGGACCGATCTGGCCCGCAAGGTCTCCCACCGGGCCTGGATGTCCTTCTCGTCCACGGGGGCCCGGACCCAGTCTTCGAGCGGGTCGATCGACGCGGGAGGGCGAGCACCCGGCGCCACGACCAGTAGGCGAGGCATCCTGCGGCGGCGGTACGCCTCGACCTCGACCGCCTGCTCGGGCCAGCGCAATATGTGAATGCGATCGGTGCGGAGGCTTCGGTGGTGGTCTTTCGGGCCGGTGGGATTTCCGCGTGTCGTCTGTCCGCGTGTCGTCTGTCCGCGCGGCCCTGCCGATTGGCCGGGCACGATGGGCTGGATGTGCATATGAGTTCCTGAGGTGCCAGGGGGGTGCGAGTCCCCGCAGAATTCGACAGGAGCGGGCATTCCATCTGGTGAGTGCCCGGTCGAGCCGCCGTAGCGGGCGGCAAACCAACTGCGCAGAAGAATCGAACCCCACAGCCCCGTGACATTCCAGAGTTTCCGATGTGCCTTCGGTGTGCCTCTGATGTGCGCCCGGCGCGCCTCTGACTACCTCTGACCTGTATGGATGAAGATTTCATTTCCTTAGAAAATGAAACGACTGCCATACGACAGGCGCTACGGCAAGCAGTCAACTCGTCCCGGAAAAGAGTGACCTCGTGAACGTCTCTCCGACGGGGAGCGGCGACCGGCCCCCCAGCACCTTCGCGGCTACGTCGCGGTCTGACGAGCAGCGCGACCGCAGGCAGCAGATCCAGCAGCGTGTGTTGGACGAAGGCGTCGTGCGGACCGCCGCTCTGGCCGAACAGTTCGAGGTCAGCCTGATGACGATCCACCGGGACCTGGACGTGCTTCAGTCACAGGGCTGGCTCCGCAAGGTGCGTGGCGGTGCGACATCGCTGACCTCATCGGCATTTCACGGTGACGTGAGCGAGCGCATGACCACGATGGCCGACACCAAGCGACGCCTGACGAATGCGGCACTGGAGTTTGTCATCTCCGGACAGACGGTTGCCCTCGATGACAGCACTACGTGTCTGCCGCTGGCCGAACGACTCACCGAGCGCAACCCGCTCACCGTCATCACCAATTTCTTCCCCGTGATGAAACGTCTGGCCGGTGAATCCGGTATCAATTTGCTCTCGCTCGGCGGCACATACTATCCGGCCTACGACGCCTTCCTGGGCCTGGAGACAGCGAGAGCGGCGGCGGCTTACCACGCCGACGTGCTCTTCATGTCGACGACCGCGATCACTCGGGCACGCTGCTATCACCAATCGCAGGAGACCGTGCAGGTCAAGCAGGCTCTGATGGAGTCCGCAACACGGCGCATCCTGATCGTCGACCACACCAAATTCACTCAACAGGGACTGCATGCCCTCGCCCCGCTCACCGCGTTCAACGTCGTGCTGGTGGACAGCGCGCTGCCGACAGAGGAGCAGCGGCGAATCCGCAACCTCGGCGTGGACCTCAGAGTCATCGCCCGCGGCTGAGAGGGGCGTAATCGAAACATTCCTCCCGCCGACAGAATAGCGACGGGAGGAATACACTCAAGGCCTGTCCGGCTACTGGGGCATAACGGCGGCAATACTCTCGGCGACCCATTCACCATCGGATTCATAGGCGATAACCTTCGCCACGGCACCCCTTATCATGGCGCCGCAGTAGTAGCTGCCCTTCAGCAGGCTGAACTTCATCACCGTACCGTTCGTTTCGAGCTCAAGGTAATCGTCCTTGAAGGCAGAGATCGTTCCCGTGAACTCCTCGGTCTGGGCCTGGTCCTGCGCCATCGCGGCACTGACGGCGTTGACCTTCTGCTCTGCTGGCGCCGCCTGCACCGACGAGGACACCGCCACTCCCAGGACGGCCGCCAGCCCGGCAGCGACAACGCCCAGCTTGGTGATGCGACTACGCATGTTCATGATTTTCTCCCTCAAAGCCTGGTCCCACTGGATCCGACAACGGAGAAATTAGCAGCGGAACTCTCACCACAGGGCTCATCTTTCACACCTGTTTCAAAGCAGAATTCTCCAGACAAAAAACTGCCCTGTCGGGTTCGGACCCGACAGGGCAGCGGTACTTCATCACCTCGAAGCGTTTCGGCTTACCAGGTGACAACAACCTTGGCGATGTACTCTCCATCTCCCTCGGATGCCGTGATGTCCGCCCAGGCACCCACCCTCAGAGGACTCACCCAGTACGCCCCTTTGGTGCAGTCGACTTTAACGACCTTGCCGTTCGTTTCCACCTCTATATGCCCGTCATTGACAGCCGTGATCTTCCCCTGGAAGTGCACGGTCGAATACCCACTCGCGCTGATCCCCGCGCTGTACTCCGCAGACTTCGCCTGTGCGGGGGCGGACGCTCCGATGCCGATGACTCCGGCCAGCGCGGTTACAGCCACCATCGGAGCGATGAGGTTCTTGAGCTTGGACATAACTCTCCCTTGTTCCCATCGAGCAGAAATTCCCTGAAGTTGCGCACCGTCGGACATGAGTCCTTGATTCGGCCTCGCGGGAAGAGAGTAATGACAATTTAACTTGCATGGAAATTCCCTTACGCATTCCTTTCAGTAGCTCATCAGCGCCGATCACCGGCATGTCTTGGTGTCAGCAGCAGCACCACCGGTCCTTGCTCCCAGGGCGCAGAGGCGGCGCTCATGTGGCCAGTAAGGTTGGCCGGTGATCACTGAACTCAAACTCCAGCTGACCATCGACTGTGTTGAGCCCGAGCGGCTCGCGGCATTCTGGGCCGCTGCACTGGGTTACAAAGTCGAGCCGCCGCCTGCACCGTTCGCTACCTGGCGCGCGTACTGGCTGGACCAGGGCCTGTCAGAGGAGGAGCTGGGCGCAGGCGACTGCAGTGACTCCGTCATCGATCCGGATGGCGTCGGCCCGCGGGTCTGGTTCCAGCAGGTACCCGAGCCAAAGGGCGTCAAGAACCGGCTCCACCTTGATCTGGGTGTGAGCGGAGGGCGTAGCGTCGCGTTTGCCACTCGCAAGGAGCGAGTGCTTGCCGAGGTGGCGCGGCTGGAGAGCGTGGGCGCGTCCCGGTTGCGCATCGAGGAATCGGATAGCTCGGGTTCATTCTTCGCCGTGATGCAGGACCCGGAGGGCAACGAGTTCTGCGTTCATTGAACAATTGGAGGCGGTAGAGCGTGCGGCCGGCTCGCTGCCTATCCGGTGAGGGCGAGATTGTGCAGCCGGGCGATGCCGAGCATGGCGTGGTGGACGCCGTCGCCCTTATTGATCCGAAACGGTAGATGTTCTGGGTCGTTGATCCCTGCGTGAGTGAACTGGTGGGGGACGCAAGGCAGTTGTCGCCGTCGGCTCAGGAGGCCCTTCGACTGCGAGCGGTGGCCGCGTTGGTGGTGGGCCGGGACCGTGAGGATGTCGCGGCGGTGTTCCGGGTCTCGCTCAAGGCGGTGGACAATTGGTGGGCGAAGTGGCTGGCCGGCGGGCGCGAGGCGCTCGTGGCTCAGCCGCGTGGACGCCGGGTCGGCGAACATCAGGTTCTCGACGCGGTCGAGCAACAAGCGATCCGGCAGGCGGTTCTGGATCACCGCCCCTGTGACCTGGGGCTGGCCGGGCAGCTGTGGACGCGCGCGGGAGTGGGGGGCCTGATCGCGAAGCTGTACCGGGTGCGGCTGACCGAGCAGGGGGTGGGCAAGTACCTGCGCCGCTAGAGCCTGTCGTTCCAGCGCCCGGACAAGCGGGCCGTCGAGCAGGACGCGGAAGCGGTCCGCGTCTGGCGGGAGGAGACCTGGCCGGCGATCCGCGCGAAGGCGAAGGCCGAGGGCGGGGAGGTGCTCTTCGCCGATCAGGTCGGCATCCGTTCCGACCAGGTCACCGGCCGCACCTGGGGTGAGCGGGGCCGCACACCGGTCGTGCACCGCACGGGCAACCGGTTCTCGGTCAACGCGATGTCCGCGATCAGCACGAAGGGCCGCATGCACTTCAGGGTGTTCACCGAGACCTTCGACGCCGACGTCATGTGCCGCTTCCTGGACCGGCTCGTCGGCCACTTCGACCACAAGGTGCACCTCGTCCTGGACGGTCACTCCGCGCACCGATCCCGCAAGGTCCGCGCTTGGCTGGCCGATCATCCGGACCGGATCGAGCTGCACTTCCTGCCGTCGTACTCGCCGGAGCTGAATCCCGACGAGCTGGTCAACGCCGACCTCAAACGGAGTCTGCCCATGCACAGCCGGGCCCGCGACCAGGCCCAACTCGCCGCCGAGACCCGCAGGTTCTTCCACCGCCGCCAACGTCAGCCGCATATCGTCCGCGGCTACTTCGGCGGCCCACACGTCCGCTACATCCTCGAATAGAACCGATTGAGTTTCGGATCAGTACCAGCATCAGGCTCCGTATGCGCTCGTCCTCGCGCAGGTACCGCCGCCCGGAAGCAGAGGCTGGGGGCCCCCGCGGGGCCGGGGGGGGCCCCGCGGGCGGCCCCGACCCCAGACAACAACAGAGGGGCGCGCAGACAGAGAGAGAGGTGGTAG
>NZ_JBHYJA010000066.1:0-1724 GCF_042740355.1 Streptomyces sp. NPDC059010 | reverse complement strand
TTTCCCCATACCACCCCCCTCGCGCTGCTCTGACCCCCGCGGCCGGGCCGCGCCCCCCGCGCCGCTGGGGGCGCTGGCGCCCGGCGGGGCCGCCCCCCCCCCCCGCCGCTGTACGCCCGGACGCGATACATCAGTTGCGCTAGCGTCTACAGGTCTTCGGCTTGATCCCGACGGTCCAGTGTGACTCGTTGTTGCTGTACCTCGTGCTTCACGAACCGGAAGCATGCAGCTCGCTCAGCAGACAAGGACCTGAGCCCCTGAGCCGTTGCCCCGTTCTCCCGGATCTTGAAGTCCATCGCACCCTCGGGCTGGGGTGTCGCGATGACCACTGGAACGAAGGCCGCGCGGAGGGCGGGCCACCGCCGGATTCAGCAGGCGCAGTCCCAGCGCAGCGACTTCCAAGTGATGGGCCCGACTTTGCCGTCGGGCGTACTGTCGCCCATCCACCGCTTCTGGTACCACTTGACGGCCTTCAGGGTGTCGTTGCCGAAGTCGCCGTCGATCGCGAGACGGCCCGAGTAGTGCGACGCCTTGATGAGGGCCTGGATCTCCTTCACCTTGTTGCCCCGGTCGCCGAAGTCGGTGTAAGCGGTGCCCTTGTAGTAGCCGCAGTAGTAGCCGATTCCAGTGGTCATGGGGCAGTTGGGGGCGGCGCTGACGCCTGCCGATGAAGCGGCTGGCGCCGTGGCCGGTGCGGCGCTCGCCGCCGGTGCGACAGCGACCAAGGTCCCGCCGAGGAACGCGGCGGAGACGAGGCCGGTGGTGATGCGCTGACGCATGGTCATCGTCGTCATGGAGCACGGTCCTTTCTTGAGGAGCGGGCCGGGTCCCCCCGTTGGGTCCCCCGACGGCCCGCCGTGCGATGCGTACGTGCGGCATAACGGTATGGACGGTCGTCCGGGTCGGCGTCCCCTGCTGATTTGATTCCAGACCAAACCAGGGCGGTACGAGACGAGCCGCCTACAACTACCGCGGTAGAGGGTGGCTGTCATCCAGGTCTCCGGCGAGGCACAGTTGCTGCTCCTGGTCGGGCGGTGGCAGAGGCACTGACACCGCTCGACCAGGAGCATCCCGGTGCGCCGGTGGTCATTGTTGAAGCTCGCCCGGCTTGCTGCACGGCAAGGCTGGTGACCAGGCTCAGCTCGCAGCCGAGACCCGCCGGTTCTTCCACCGCCGTCAATGCCAGCCGCACATCGTCCGCGGCTACTTCGGCGGCCCACACGTCTGCTACATCCTCGAATAGAAACCTTGGAGTTTCGGATCAATAAGGCGGCAGTCGCGCAGGATCTTCCAGTTCTTCATGCGGGCGAAGGACTCGACCGCAACGGCAACCCGATGGGTGATCCGCGCCGGTTCTTCTACGACCTGTCCGGCACCGCCGATCACCGAGACGCCCAGATCCGGCACGCCATCAGCAAGTTGCTGCACTGGGCCGACCGGTGTGGCGTCAAGGCGATCGGTATCGAGAACCTGGACTTCGGCCAGGACAAGACGCGGGAGAAGCACGGCCGCCGAAAGCGGTTCAGGCAGCTCATCTCCGGCATCCCCACCGGCAAGCTCAAGGCCCGGCTCGTGTCCATGGCAGCCGAGCACGGCCTGTCGATCGTCGCGGTCGATCCGGCGTACACGTCGATATGGGGCGATGAGCACTGGCGTAAGCCGTTGACCAGCAACAAGCGAAAGATGTCCCGTCACGACGCCGCGAGCGTCGCGATCGGGCGACG
>NZ_JBHYJA010000065.1:0-50173 GCF_042740355.1 Streptomyces sp. NPDC059010 | reverse complement strand
GCCCGCCCCCCTCCTCTTCCGCCCCCCCCTGCCCCTCCCCCTCCCCCACCCTGGCCTGCCCCCGCCCGGCCGCCCCCCCCCCCCCCCCCCGCCCCCCCCCCCCCCCCTTTCCGGCTTCAGCTGCCTTTCCGGCTTCGGACCGGCTTCAGAACCGGACGGCCGGCAACCCCCGCTTCAGCTTCGGCCCGAACGGCCGCTCCACGAACCGGTGCATCAGCCAGGCCAGCAGCAGCAGACTGCCCACGGACAGCGCCAGCGTCGGATAGGAGCCCAGGCCCAGACCGCGGTGCAGCACCCGGATGAAGAACCAGCCCAGGTGCTCATGGATCAGATAGAAGGGGTACGTCATCGCCCCGGCCACCGTCAGCCAGCTCCAGTTGGCCCAGCTCGTCCAGCCCAGCGCCACCACCGCCACGGCGGCGAAGGCGCAGAAGACGATGGCCTGGATGACGAGCGGGTTGCGATGGAAGTCGCCCTGCACGCCCGGGTGCCACAGCGCCGTCACCGAGTAGCGCTGGCCCAGCAGGAAGGACATGCCGACGATCCCCCACAGCAGCAGGTCGCTGCCGAAGCGGTGGATCAGATACAGCGCGAGACCGCCGATGAAGAACGGGGCGTGGTCGCGCATCACCAGCTCGTCGGTGAGCGGGTTGTCGGCGACCCGGGCGAACGCGCCGGCCAGCGTCCACAGGATGCAGAAGGTGACGACCCGCTTGTAGGTGACGCCCTTCCAGATCACGAACAGGGCGAACAGTACATAGAACTTCAGCTCCACCCACAGCGTCCAGCACACGCCCAGGACCCGCGGCACGCCCAGCGGCTGCTGCATCATCGTGAGGTTGACCAGGAGCTCGTCGGGCCGCAGCGGGTGGACCACGACCGGCAGCAGCACCGCGGCGCCGGTGACCATGACGATCGCCACCCAGTACGCCGGGAAGAGGCGGGAGATCCGGGAGCGGAAGAAGTCGCCGAGGCTGCGGCCCCAGCTGCTCATGCAGATCACGAACCCGCTGATGACGAAGAAGAACTGCACACCGAGGCTGCCGTAGGTGGAGAACTGCGACAGCGTCGGGAACATCGCTCCGGGGGACTGGTGCCAGGAGTTGGCCACCTCGCCGTTCTTGCCGGTGAAGTGGTACATGCACACCATGAGCGCGGCCACCAGGCGCAGCCCGTCCAGGGCGCGCAGCCGGCTCTCTCTTCGGGGCCGTACAGGAGGCCGCTCGGCGAGGACCTGGTTCAGCCGGGGTGCCGGGGGTGCCGGCGGTGCCGTCGCCTGGTCAGCCGTGCTCATCCTGGGGCCCTTCTCCTGGGAGTCGCGAGGAGCGTTCGGTCGTACGTGACGGCTGTTGCCGTTTAATACGATGACCGAACGCTATGTCCCTCGGACGGGTGAAAGGTGAGTGACGTCTGACGCTCAGGGAGCGCATAGGTGTCACACGGATGAACAACCACCCCTTGTTTCTGGCTACTTTCGGCCGGCCACCTGCTTCAGCGCCCGGGCCCGGCGCGCCAGTCGGCGCACGGTCGCGTTGCGCGGGATGAAGGAGAGCTGGGCCGGTACGGCGCCGGGCAGGGCCAGCGAGGTCAGGCGCTTGCGCTTGAAGTAGCGCCAGGTGTGCGGGTTCAGCTGCCGGGAGAGGTAGGCCTCCGCGGCGCCGCGCAGCCCCGGGTAGATCTTGGGCTGCATCGCGAACCCGACGGCCCCCAGCAGCGCGTCCAGTTCGTCCACCCGCTCCCGCGAGGGCATCGCCCAGGCGTTCACCGCGGCGGCGTCCGCGATGTCCGGCAGCAGTGCGTCGACGATGGTCAGCGGCACCCGGTTGCTGTTCTGGTAGGGCGTGAGCCGGGCCAGCACGGCGTCGGTGCCGACCCGCGCGACCGGGACGCCGTACAGACCGGCGGCGGTCAGCAGCGCGGTCGAGAAGCAGCCGACGACCAGTGCGGGCCGCAGCCGCTGGAAGACGACCTCGGCGAGTACGGGGCGGTCCAGCAGGGTGAGTTCGGCGCCCAGCGTCTTCGCCTCGTCCTCCAGGAGCCGCGACCAGCGGGCCGGGGCGACCGGGTGCGGCTTGAAGACGAGCCTGCGGTGGCCGAGCGCGACGGCGCCGCGCACCATCTGCAGATGCAGGTCCTCCTCCTCGGCGTCGGTGAGGATGCCGAGCGCGCCGAGGTACTGGCCGAGCAGCAGCGCCGGCTGATCACCGCCGGCCGACGCCGGCAGGAGGGCCACCTCGGTCTCCGCCTCGGCGAGTTCGCCGAGCACCTTCAGGAACACCTCGGACGGCACCAGTTCGGACGGGACGCCGAACTCGGTGAGCAGCAGCGGGGTGAGGCCCGGGACGAGATCGAGGTGCAGCAGCCGGCCGATCCGGGTGCCGACCAGCGGGTCGATCTTGTCGCGCGTGGGGCCATAGCTTATGAGGCCGTCCGCGTAGGCGACGACGGGAGCGCCGGTGAACAGCTGGCACAGCGCCAGGGCCGGGTTGACCTGGACGGACTCGACGGCCAGCTGGATCTCGTCGTCACCGAGGTCCCACAGCAGCCGTACGTACCGCTCCCACATGGGGATGTCGTTCTCACGGGGAGACCAGCCGCTGGGGTGGAACGGGGAGATGGTCTCGTTCCAGGACAGCACCTCGTCGAAGCGCTCGCGCAGTTGGGCGAAGCCCGGCATCGCGTCGACGGACGGGGTGATCTCCGGGTTGACCGCGTTGTTGGTGACCAGCAGGATCCGGCGGTCGGCCGGTTCGAAGAGCCCGGCGTCCAGGGCGGCGGCCAGGGTCGCGGCGCCGTACAGCGTCGAGGCGCAGAAGATCTGGGTGGTGCGACGCATCAGGCGGCCACCGTCCGGGCCCCGACCGCCCTGCGGCGCACCCGCCGCAGCCGGGCCGCTCGCTGCGCGTCCATCGAGTCCATAACCTCCGCGAGCACGTCCTGCGGCATTCTTTTCAGAGCGGCGGCGCTCATCGAGCGCAGTTTTCGAGCCACTGCGGGTTCGAACCTCTCGATTTGTCCGAGATGATGAGCCATGATCGCGCAATAAGTGCGCACGGCTTTCGGCAGCAGCTTATCGGCCTCGGGGTCAGCGGCGGTTTCCACGATTACCTGGTCGAACGCACGAATGAAATCCAGCTGCCGGACATCACCGATCTGGGTGAGAGACGACGCCACGCCGCGCCGGTAGTAGACACCGAGCAGCCCCACCGCGGCGAAGGATTCCGCCTCCCGGTGCAGCTTCCAGATCCACGGCCGGTCCTCGGCGGTGCGCAGCCCGTGCGTGAAGTGCAGGAGCCCGCGGTCGACCAGCCGGCGGTGGTAGACGCCGGCCCAGGCGTACGCGTAGTCCACGGACGTCGACCGGTCGGCGGGCAGGATCGCCTCGCGCGGGTTCATCACCGTCCAGCGGCGGCCGTGCGGCACCCGGTGGATGCTGCGCGCCCGGCCGGTGCACTGCACATGGTCGGTGCGCACGAAGTCGCAGTCCAACTCCTCGATGGCGGACAGGAGTTGGGGGAAATAGCCGGGCGCCAGCCAGTCGTCGCCGTCGAGGAACGTCAGATACTCGCCGCGCGCCTTGTCGATCCCTGTGTTCCGTGCGGTGGCCAGCCCTCCGTTCTGCTCGTGTCTGACGAGCACCGCGCCGGGCAGCTCGCGCTCCGCGCGCGCGAGGATGTCCGGTGTCCCGTCCGTCGAGCAGTCGTCGACGAGGATGAACTCGAAGTCCGCGCGTGTGTTCGCACGCAGGCTCTTCAAGGTGTCTGGCGCGTATTGCTGCACGTTGTAGAACGGCACGATGACGGAGAGCTTGACCACGTGAGGGACGTTAGGGCGCGGTCCGACATCCGTCTTTACTCGCAGCTTGATGTCAGGTGAACGACGCGTGTCGATGCCGTGAACCAGGCTTTTTTTCAACCGTTCCGGGCCCCGATTCGCCGTTCGGCGGTGTGCTGTTAACCCTTTGTTACATTTCGGTTGGGCGGAACATCGAAATTGCTTCCTAGCGTCTTCGACGTGCCAGTAAGTGCGACGAAGACAAGGCGAGTGGCCGTACTCGCGGATTCCGATACCCGGTGGAAGTGGGGTGCGCTCACCGCGAGCCGCATAGCTTCCGAGAACACCGGGGAATCGGACATCCACCTGGACGGATACCTCCTGCGCGGCCGGGCCACCCCCACCGCCCGCCAGCTCCAGGAAGTCGGCGTCCATGCCGACTCCCTGCGCGAGGTGACCGCCGTCGAGTTCCTGCGCAGCATGGCGCAGGAGTCGTACGACGTCGTCGTCCTCGCCCTCGTGGGCGGTGGTGTGCAGGCCATGCTGCACGGACTGAAGCGGGTCTGGGAAGAGCGCACCGAGCGCCCCGTCGTCGTCACCGGCTATGTCGGCGTCGTCTACGAGAAGCTCGCCGACGGCCTGCTGCTGCGGCACGGCGCGGACCTCGTCCTCGCCAACTCCCGCCAGGACGCCGAGCGCTTCCGCGCGGTGTACGAGGGAGTCGGCGCCGACGCCTCGGCGGTGACCGAGGTCGCCCTGCCGTTCCTCGGCGGGGCGCCCTACACCGGCGAGCACGACCCGTCCGCGAAGCAAGGGCAAAGGCCGTACACGGTCGTCTTCGCCGCCCAGCCCTCCGTGCCGGACAGCCGCAAGGACCGTACGTACCTGCTGAACCGCCTCATCCAGCACGCCCGCAGGCACCCCGAGCGCGAGGTGCTGCTCAAGCTGCGCTCCAAGCCGGGCGAGCACACCACGCACATCGAGGAACTGCCGTACCAGAAGCTGGTCCAGCGGCTCGAACCGCCGGCCAACTTCAAACTGGCGTACGGCAACATGGGCGAGGTCCTCGACCGCACCGACCTGATGGTCACCATCAGCTCCACGGCGGCGCTGGAATCGCTGCACCGCCGTATCCCCACCGTCGTCCTCACCGACCTCGGTGTGCGCGAGGTGCTCGGCAACCACCACTTCGTGGGCTCCGGGTGCCTCGCCTCCTGGGACCAGCTCGACGAGGGACACCGGCCGACGGCCGACGAGGAGTGGGTGTCCCGGCAGGGCGTCTGCGCCGACGGCACCTACGCCAACGCCTTCGACCCGGCCCGTGAGCGCATCGCCAAGCTGCTCGCGCGGCCCGGCGGACTGCCCGCCCTGACGCCGTACTACACGCCGGCCACCGCGCCCGGCTATCTGCCCGGCATCCTCGCCCGCCACCACCTCGGCGTCGACGGCAGCCCGCTGCCCGGCGCCCCCGCCCATGACAGGGAGCCCGGCCCGGTCCGCCAGATAGTGCGGCGGGCGGCACGCGGCGCCTACCGGCACGGCGTGCAGCGCGTGGCGCCCGTCATCCGGCGGATGGGGGAGCTGTGAGCGATCCGACGACCGATCCGGGGACCGGGGCGCCGGGACGCGCCCCGAAGCCCCTGCCAAGAGCCCAAGGAGTGGAGCCCATGTCCAACTCGGAAGCAGGTCAAGGCACTGCGGTGCCACGGGTGCTCGCCGTGATCCCCGCGCGCGGCGGCTCCAAGGGCGTGCCCGCGAAGAACCTGATGCCCGTCGGCGGTGTGCCGCTCGTGGCGCGAGCCGTACGTGAGTGCCGGGCTTCGAGACTCGTCACGGATGTCGTCGTCTCCACCGACGACCAGGGCATCGCGGCCGCCGCCCGGCAGGCCGGTGCCGAGGTCGTGCTGCGCCCCGCCGCCATCGCCGGTGACACCGCGACCTCCGAGGCGGCCGTGCTGCACGCGATGGACGCGCACGAGTCGCTGCACGGCGCGAAGGTGGACGTGGTGCTGCTGGTGCAGTGCACGAGCCCGTTCATCATCCGCGAGGACCTCGACGGCGTCGTCAAGGCGATCGTCGCGAACCACGCCGACACGGCCCTGACCGTCGCGCCCTTCCACGGCTTCGTGTGGCGGCACGGCGACGACGACGCGACCGCCGCGGAGACCGAGCGCGCGGCCACCACCGGCGGCTACGGCGTCAACCACGACAAGTCCTTCCGCCCGCGCCGCCAGGACCGCCCCCAGGACTTCCTGGAGACCGGTGCCGCCTACGCGATGGCCGCCGACGGCTTCCGCGAGCACAAGCACCGCTTCTTCGGCCGCACCGAACTCGTGCGCACCGACCCCGCCCGGGTCCTGGAGATCGACGATCCCCACGACCTGGCCCGCGCCCGCGCGCTGGCTCCGCTGTTCGACGCGGACCGCCCCGGCGCCCTCCCGACCACGGACGACATCGACGCGGTCGTACTGGACTTCGACGGCACCCAGACAGACGACCGGGTGCTGATCGACGCCGATGGAAAGGAGTTCGTCTCCGTGCACCGCGGAGACGGCCTCGGCATCGCCGCCCTGCGCAAGAGCGGCCTGAAGATGCTGATCCTCTCCACGGAGCAGAACCCGGTCGTCGCCGCCCGCGCACGGAAGCTCAAGATCCCCGTGCTGCACGGCATCGACCGCAAAGACCTCGCACTGAAGCAGTGGTGCGAGGAGCAGGGCATCGCGCCTGAGCGCGTGCTCTACGTCGGCAACGACGTCAACGACCTCCCGTGCTTCGCCCTCGTGGGCTGGCCCGTGGCGGTCGCGAGCGCCCACGACGTCGTGCGCGGCGCCGCACGCGCGGTCACCGCCACCCCCGGTGGCGACGGCGCGATCCGAGAGATCGCCAGCTGGATCCTCGGCCCCTCTCTCGACTCCCTCACCAAGTAAGGACATCTCTGCCATGAGCACCTACTCCCGCCTCCGCAACTTCGGCTCGCGCGAAGTCGGCCCGGGCAAGCCCGTCTACATCTGCGGCGAGATCGGCATCAACCACAACGGTGAGCTGGAGAACGCCTTCAAGCTGATCGACGTGGCCGCCGAGGCCGGCTGTGACGCCGTCAAGTTCCAGAAGCGCACCCCGGAGATCTGCACCCCGCGCGACCAGTGGGACATCGAGCGCGACACCCCCTGGGGCCGGATGACCTACATCGACTACCGCCACCGTGTGGAGTTCGGTGAGGACGAGTACCGCCAGATCGACGAGTACTGCAAGAGCAAGAACATCGACTGGTTCGCCTCCCCGTGGGACACCGAGGCCGTCGCCTTCCTGGAGAAGTTCGACGTCCCGGCCCACAAGGTCGCGTCCGCGTCCCTGACGGACGACGAGCTGCTCCGCGCCCTGCGCGCCACGGGCCGCGCGGTGATCCTCTCCACCGGCATGTCGACGCCGAAGCAGATCCGCCACGCGGTCGAGGTCCTGGGCTCGGACAACATCCTGATGTGCCACGCCACCTCGACGTACCCCGCGAAGGCCGAGGAGCTCAACCTCCGCGCGATCAACACGCTGGAGAAGGAGTTCCCGAACGTCCCGATCGGCTACTCCGGCCACGAGACGGGCCTGCAGACCACGCTGGCCGCGGTCGCCCTGGGCGCCGTCTTCGTGGAGCGCCACATCACCCTGGACCGCGCGATGTGGGGTTCGGACCAGGCCGCCTCGGTCGAGCCGCAGGGCCTGACGCGCCTCGTCCGCGACATCCGCACCATCGAGGCGTCCCTCGGTGACGGCGTCAAGAAGGTCTACGACTCCGAGCTCGGCCCGATGAAGAAGCTGCGCCGCGTCGCCGGTGTGGTCGCCGAGGCGGAGATCGCCGCGGCGGCGGGCGAGCCGGTGTCGGTCTGACCGGTGTCGGTCTGACCGATGTCGGGGTCTGAGACAGACCCTGCTGACTCCCCGGGTCCGAGTGCTCCAAGTAGGAGGAGCGCTCGGACTCGGAGCCAGTTCCAGCGACTTGAGCGACTTCTGAATACGAGCGCCGCATGAGCGCCTTACGACGGGTAGACAGGTAGGTCGTACGTCGATGAGCTTCCGCGCCGGGAACACCGGCCCCCACACTCTCGCCTTCGTCGAGAGCCCGGTACAGCTCCTGAACGTGCTGGAGTGGGCACACGCCCACGCGCACAGCGTCGGCGCGGGGCTCACCCTCGTCGTCCTGTCCCCGAACGACCCCATGACCCGCGGCCAGCTGCGCCGGATGGCCGAGCTGGCGCGCGAGGACGGTCACCAGGTCCGCTGGGAGGAGGCGCGGGGCGGCGCGGCGGCCCCCTTCCAGACGATCGGCGGCCTGACGGGCCTGCTCCGCAGGGCGGACCGGGTGGTCCTGGGCGACCCGTTCTCCCGCTACGTCCAGTTGCTGCTGACCATCACCAAGGCCCGCAACCTCGTCGTGGTGGACGACGGCACGGCGACCATGGAGTTCGTCGCCCAACTGGCCCGCGGCGAACGCCTGGTCCGCTGGCACCGCAAGGGCGGCCGCCCCGGCCCCCGCGACCTGGTCTTCGCCCCGGTGTCGTCGGCGGCCCGCAAACGCCTGACGCCGAGTGAGCACAGGTCGGTCGAGATCTTCTCCTCCATGCCGATGGAGGAGACCCCGGACGGCGTGAAGGTCACCACCAACACCTTCGCCTGGACCCGAGACCGCTTCGGCCCGCCCCGCATCACCAAGGGCGCGGACATGGTGGGTACGTCCCTGGTCGAGACGGGCGTGGTCGACGGCGACCGCTACCTGGAGGCGGTCAGCTCCCTGGCGAAGACCCACGGCGCGACCCGTTACTTCGCCCACCGCCGGGAGAGCGCGGAGAAGCTGCACCGGCTGGCGGTGGAGACGGGACTGGAGGTCGTACGCCCCGACCTCCCACTGGAGCTGATCGCCCGCCGCGGCCCGATCGGCCGCACGATCCTGAGCTTCCCGTCGACGGTTGTGCACACCCTGCCCCTGGCGCTGTCCGGCACGGAGGTACGAGTCGCCGTGTGCGACATCGACCCCGCCTGGCTGACGGAGAACGCGTCGCCTCGGGCGCAGGGCTTCTTGTCGGGGGTTACGGGGACGGCTCGGGATGTGCACCGGCTGTCGGCGGTTACGGCGGTGTAGGCGGGGGCCCTACGGGCGACGGCAGCCGTCGTCACCAGGGTGTCCAGCGCCTACGCCGCCCTCTGTGCCAGCAGAAACGCGCGAGGGCGCTTCTCCTCGTCCTGAGGTTCGCGCAGGATACGGGCCTGGAGCCGTAGGCCGGCCTTGGTCAGGGCGTCGGCGACGGTTTGCGGGGTTCGCCAGTAGTAGTCGAGTGAGATCTCCTGGCCGAAGCGTTCGGTCAGGTGGGTCCGGTCCTCGGCGTCGCCGGACTGGAAGCCCAGCAGCACCGGGGCTCCGGGGCGCAGGACGCGGTGGAACTCGGTGAAGGTGGCGGGCAGGTGGTCGTCGGGGACGTGGATGATCGAGTACAGCGCGATGATCCCGCCCAGCGTCTCGTCCGGCAGGTCCAGGGACGTCATCGAGCCGACGTGGAACCGGAGTTCGGGGTGTGCGCGGCGGGCCAGGGCCACCATCCGCGGTGAGATGTCGACGCCGAAGGCGGGAACGCCGAGAGCGTCCAGACGGGCGGTGACGTAGCCAGGTCCGCTCCCGAGGTCGGCGACCGGCGCGGGCGCGTGGTCGCGGGCCAGCTCGGTGAAGGCGGTGACCAGGGCCCGGTCCAGGGGATTGCTGTCGGCCAGCCAGTCGGGGAAGGCCTCCGTGTAGGCGGGGGCGATGGCGTCGTACGAGGCTCTGGTGGTTTCCAGGAAACCGGAGGGTTCGGCGGTCACGAAGCGCACCCTAGTGCGGGTGGTGGACGGACGTCCGGGACTTCACCGCCTCAATGAAGAGGGTGAAGGCTCCGCTCGGGAAGGTGAGGGTTGCCCGGGCCGGGGTCTTTGAGTCGCGGATGGCTATGTGGGTGCGGCGGTCTGAGATTTCCACGCAGGCGTTGCCGTCGCCGCTGCCGGAGTAGGACGACTTCCGCCAGATGTCGGGGGTGCCCATGTGGTGCCTCACAGCTCTTTCGCCAGCCTGTGGATGAGGTCACGCGACCGCTCGGGTTCGAGTGATACCGCCTCCACTCTACGGAAAAGTGTTCGGAAGACGGCGAGCTGGGCTTCGGAGTCGATGAAGAGCGTGCCATGAGGGCCGTCGCGTACCACGGTGTCCAACTTCGGGACGGTGCCGCCGGCGTACACCATGTCGGCCGTGACGTCGGCGAATTCGTCCAGCTCGAAGGGGATGACGCGCACGGTGATGTGGTCCGCCTCGGAGAGCTCCAGGATGCGGGCGAGTTGAGCACGTGAGGTGGCGCGGCCGCCGACTCTGATGCGCAACGCCGCCTCGTGGACCAGAGCTTCGTACGGGATCGGTCGGGCCTCCCCGATGATGATGCGGCGCTGCATTCGATGGCGGACGCGCAGCTCCAGTTCACTCTGGGGGAGTTCGGGAACTCGGCGCGAGAAGAGCGCTCGTGCGTAGTCCTCGCTCTGGAGAAGGCCGGGGACGTGCAGGAAGTCGACATCCCAGCGGTAGGTGGCGTGCTGCTCCAACTCGGACAGGTCCAGAAAGGAAGTGGGCAGCAGACCCCGGTACTCCTCCCACCAGCCGCGCGTCCGGTCGATCGCCATCGCCGTCAGGGCCTCGATGAACTCCTCGTCCGTGCAGGCGTAGTGCGCTGCGAGTCGACGCAGCCGCTGCTCGCTCACGCCTGAGGTGCCGGACTCGATCTGGCTGATCTGGACGGAGTTCACACCGAGCAGTGCTGCTGCCTCGCGGGCACTGAGTCCCGCTGCTTCGCGGAGCCTGCGCAATTCGACCGCCAGCCGCATCTGTCGCGCCGTGGGCTCGCGCTTGGTGCCCATCGATTGCTCCTTGGTTCAAC
Organism: Streptomyces sp. NPDC059010; assembly: GCF_042740355.1. Lineage (NCBI taxonomy): Bacteria > Bacillati > Actinomycetota > Actinomycetes > Kitasatosporales > Streptomycetaceae > Streptomyces > Streptomyces sp. NPDC059010. The sequence continues at coordinate 39,461 of NZ_JBHYJA010000065.1, read as the reverse complement.
GCGCTTGCAAGCAGGACTCGTTCGGGGGCCAGGTTACGCGATCGGCTTGCCGTTTCTTAAATCTAAGGTCTACCGTCAGTGATGCGACGCACACTCTGCGGAACGCCGGGATCCCCGGAAGCGCACCGCCCCGTCCTGCCATGACGGCCGCGGCACTGCCACCGCCCGCCAGCCGCAACCCCACTCCACCGAACGGGAGTTGACGCATGCCTGAAACCGATGCCGAGCCCGAGTCCGAGCCCTGGGAGTACTCCCTCTCCATCCCGAACGACGTACGCGCCGTCACCGTGAGCCGCCGCACCCTCCGTCTGATCCTCACCATGCACGGCCTGGTCAACCTCGTGGACGTCGCCGAACTGCTCGCCACGGAGCTGGTCTCCAACGCCGTACGCCACACGAAAGGGCCCGCCGCCCTACGGGTGCGCTGCGCGGCGGGCGTGCTGCGGATCGGGGCCTGGGACGCCGATCCCGAACCGCCCCGACCGCCGGCGGCACCGGATCAGCCGGCCGAGCTGGAGGACGGGCGCGGTCTCGCCCTCGTCCGGGCCTGCGCCGACCTGTGGGGGTGGCAGCCGCTGTCCCGGCACGGCAACCGGGGCAAGTACGTGTGGTGTGAGCTGGCCACGTAGCTGCCGCACACGATCGAGGGGCGGTCCGGGAAAGTGGACACAGGTCGAAACTCGGCCCGCCACACTCACCCAAACCGCCCCTGGACTGGGAAAACGTCAAAGTTCTACCGGAGTACTAGAACCAGCCGGTGCAGGTGATCACCGTGTTGTAGCCGGAGTCGCCGCAGGCTCGCATCACGGAGCCGTTCGGGTCCCTCCACGCTTCGGTGTGGACGCTGGTTCCCCCGGCGATCTCCCGCCAGCCCAGCTGCGGCTCCCAGGTCCGGCCGCCGTCGCGGCTGCGGTCCACCCAGACGTGCATGCCGGGAGCGCCGTTGGTGACCCGGCCCCAGGCGCAGGTGTTGTTCCCGGAGCCGTTGTACCTCAGCTCGAAGAGCTGGCCTTTGCTCCCGGTCGCCGAGCGGGCGGTCCCGGTCACCACGTTGGTGCTGCAGCCGTCCGCGGCACTGGCGGTGGTGGCGGCTCCGGACATGGCCAGCAGCCCCGTGGTCATGGCCAGCGCCGAGACGGTGGCCGCGATCTTCTTGTTGAATCGCATGTCGTCCATTCCCCGTGGGAGCCCTGAGGCTCTTGTGGTCGATTTCGTCTTGCGTGAACCATCCAGATGGCGGGCCGCAGGGAGGGAACGGCTCACGAACAGTGCATGTGTGAACGGTCCGGTCCGAAGCCGATCGAGCTGCCGCTCCACCTCCTCGGCCCCCTGGTCGCAGCCCTTGCGCCGGTCAAGCGCTTCTGGTCCCTTCCGGTGCAACTCTGCGGGGCATGTGCAGCAGCGATCAATGCCTCTTTGCTAATGCGGCGATTACTGAGCTTGAACCCATGCTCTGGGCGAGGCGCCCGAGCTTGGCCGACCACGGATCGGCGGTCCCGACAGGCGAACACAACCGACGGTTTTGTCCGCGGCGTGGTATGCCAGGAGATGTGGATGGCCCGCGTCGTCACTCTCCGTCTCTGTCAATTCCATGATCGACTTGGCGAAAAGGAGCGCGAGTTTACCCACCCAAACCGATACCTATGCGTCGAGTGGCCAGATTTTCTTCCCCAATCGGGTTGAACTTTTGTTGATCGAGGGTCAGTTGGCCGCCTCGGCGTCCTACCCTTCAGAGGGTGAACCAACTGATGTCCGCAGAGTCCGAGGTCGATCACCCAGGGGAAGCAGCCCTCCCCGGCACCCTGCCGGAGGCGCTCCGTGCCGAACTCATCGAGTTCCGGCGCGACTTGCACATGCACCCGGAGCTCGGCAACCAGGAGTTCCGTACGACCGCCGCGATCAAGGCCCGGCTGGAGAAGGCCGGCCTGAAGCCCCGCGTGCTCGCCATCGGAACCGGGCTCATCTGTGACATCGGGGAGTGGGACGGCAAGCGGCCCATGCTCGCCCTGCGCGCCGACATCGACGGCCTGCCGATCCCGGACACGAAGAGTGACTGCCCGTATCGGTCGACCGTGCCGGACCGGGCCCATGCCTGTGGCCACGACGTGCACACCGCCGTGGTCCTCGGGGCGGGGCTGGTCCTGGCCGAGCTGCACAAGCGCGGAGAGCTGCCCCGGCCCGTCCGGCTGCTCTTCCAGCCCGCCGAGGAGGTGCTCCCCGGGGGCGCCGCCGACGTCGTCGAGTGCGGGGTGCTGGAGGGTGTGGGGCAGATGCTCGCCGTGCACTGCGACCCCAAGGTGGACGCCGGGAAGATCGGGCTGCGGCAGGGCGCCATCACGTCCGCCTGCGACCGGCTGGAAATCGCCCTCGACGGGCCCGGCGGGCACACCGCTCGCCCTCACCTCACCACCGACCTGGTCACCGCCGCCGCCCGCGTCGTCACCGACGTACCCGCCCTCGTCGCCCGGCGCACCGACGCCCGCAGCGGGCTCGCCGTGACCTGGGGGCGTATCGAGTCCGGCCACGCTCCGAACGTCATCCCGCAGCACGCCGAGCTCTCCGGGACCGTCCGCTGCCTGGACCTCGACACCTGGCGGCAGGCTCCCGACCTCGTCGTCGCCGCCATCGACGAGGTCGCCAACCTGCACCGCGCCAAGTCGGAGATCAACTACATCCGCGGCGTCCCGCCCGTCGTCAACGACCCCGCCTCGACGGAGCTGATGCGCGAGGCCATGACCGCCCGCCGAGGCGCCGACTCCGTCGAGAGCACCGAGCAGAGCCTCGGGGGCGAGGACTTCTCCTGGTATCTGGAGCATGTGCCCGGCGCCATGGCCCGGCTGGGGGTGCGGGTGCCGGGGGACCGGGTCGGGCGTGATCTGCATCAGGGTGACTTCGATGTGGACGAGTCCGCCATCGCGGTGGGCGTGGAGCTGTTCACGGCGGCCGCGATTCTCGACGCCGCGGTCTAGCCACATCCCGATCCCGATACAGCCCCCGCTCCCGCCCGATACGGCCCCCCGCACCGCGTTGGGAGTGGTCGTCAGCCACTCGCCTCCCTCCGCTTGCGGTCTCCCGGCAGCGGAGGGAGTCTGGCCCCATGGCGGGCGGTCCTGAGCGCCGTCACCGGTGAAGGCGCCCAGGTCTACTCGTCCCATGCGTGCGTTTCGATCCGGTGGTTCACAAGGCCGTAACCGGCCATCGGCACGAATGGATAACGGCAGGGCGAAACCCCGTTCCCAGGAGTGTCTACGCGCGTTAATGTGCGCCGAACTCAGCACCCACTGCGGGGCTTGGAGAATGGGGACTTCACGATGCGTCGGATTTCCAAACTGACCCGTGTCGCGGTGGGGGTCGCGTCGATCGCGCTCGCTGCCACGGCGTGCGGTGGTACCAGCAGCGACAGCGGCAACGACAGCGACAGCAGCGGCGACACCAAGGGTCTCGCCATCGCGTACGACATCGGCGGCAAGGGCGACCAGTCCTTCAACGACGCCGCGTACGCCGGCCTGCAGAAGGCTCAGAAAGAGTTCGGTTACAAGACGGCCGACGTGGAGCCCACCGAGGGCGAGACGGACGCCGACAAGGAGCAGCGGCTCTCCTCCCTCGCCAAGCAGGGCTACAACCCGGTGATCGGCGTCGGCTTCGCCTACGGCCCCGCGATGACGGCCGTGGCCAAGAAATACCCGAAGACCACCTTCGGCATCGTCGACTCCGTCGTCGAGGGCGAGAACGTCGCCTCCCTCGTCTTCGCCGAGCAGGAGGCCTCCTACCTGGCCGGCGTCGCCGCCGCCAAGGCCACCAAGAGCAACATCGTCGGCTTCGTCGGCGGTGTGGACGTCCCGCTGATCCACAAGTTCGAGGCCGGCTACAAGCAGGGCGTCCAGGACACCAACCCCAAGGTCAAGGTCCTGTCGCAGTACCTGACGCAGACCGCCGAGGAGGGTGGCTTCGCCAGCCCCGACAAGGGCAAGGCCGCCGCCGAGGGCCAGATCGAAAAGGGGTCCGACGTCGAGTACGCGGCCGCCGGTCTGTCCGGTCAGGGCGTGATCGAGGCCGCCTCGAAGGCCAAGGTCTGGGCGATCGGTGTCGACTCCGACCAGTACAAGCAGGCGGCGCTCGCCAAGTACAAGAACTCCATCCTCACCTCCGCCCTCAAGGACGTCGGCGGCGCGGTCTACACGCTGGCCAAGTCCGTCGAGGACGACAAGCCGCTGACCGGCACCCAGACCTTCGACCTGAAGGTCAACGGCGTCGGCCTGGCCGAGTCCAACCCGGAGTTCGCGAAGATCGCCGGTCTCTCCGCCGCCGTGGCGAAGGCCAAGGCAGGCATCATCGACGGCTCCATCAAGGTCAAGACCGAGTAGCAGCGGTCGCAGGCAGACGCGGCAGCTGTCTCGCGTACGTCACGGCAGCGGTCGTACACACATTCGGCGGGCGGGCATCCGGGGGGTGCCCGCCCGCTCTGCTGTGCCCGGCTCCCACCTGCACCGACGTGGATCACCCACCGGCCCCCCTGGCTTTGCTGTCGGCAAGCCTTTGGTCAAGGGCGTGCGTTGAGTTGAACACGGCCGGATAACAAGGTGGACAGAAGGGGTTTTCAGGCTTGTCTACGCGCGTTAATCTGCGGCGAAAGCCAGCGCCGTAGCTGTGAAGCTGTACCGAGCTGTACCGTCCGGCGCTCGTACGACAGGAGTCACCACACATGCGCCGGATTTCCCGGATCACGGTCGCAGGCGCAGCGACCGCCTCTCTGGCCCTCGCGCTCTCCGCCTGCGGCGGCACCTCCACCGAGGCCTCCTCGGAGTCGAAGGGCGGCGGCGGCACCAAGGGCCTCGCCATCGCGTACGACGTCGGCGGCAAGGGCGACCAGTCCTTCAACGACGCCGCGTTCGCGGGTCTGGAGAAGGCGAAGAAGGAATTCGGCTACGACACGCAGGACGTCGAGCCCACCGAGGGCGAGACGGACGCCGACAAGGAGCAGCGACTGGTGTCGCTGGCCAAGCAGGGCTACAACCCGGTCGTCGGTGTCGGCTACGCGTACGCCGCCGCCGTCAAGGGCGCCGCGGAGAAGTTCCCGAACACCACCTTCGGCATCGTGGACGACTCCACGGTCGAGTCGAAGAACGTCGCCGACCTGGTCTTCTCCGAGGAGGAGGCCTCGTACCTGGCCGGTGTCGCCGCCGCCAAGAACACCAAGACGAACACGGTCGGCTTCGTGGGCGGTGTGGACATCCCGCTGATCCACAAGTTCCAGGCCGGCTTCGAGCAGGGCGTCAAGGACACGGACCCGAAGGTCAAGGTCCTGTCGCAGTACCTCACGCAGACCGCGGAGGAGGGCGGCTTCGCCAGCCCCGACAAGGGCAAGTCGGCCGCCGAGGGCCAGATCGAGAAGAAGGCCGACGTCGTCTACGCCGCCGCCGGTCTGTCCGGCCAGGGTGTCATCGAGGCCGCCGCCGCCAACAAGGTGTGGGCCATCGGCGTCGACTCCGACCAGTACAGCCAGGCGGCCCTCGCCAAGTACAAGGACTCGATCCTGACGTCGGCGATGAAGGACGTCGCCAAGGCGGTCTACACGCTGGCGAAGTCGGTCAAGGACGGCAAGCCCGCGACCGGTATCGTTCGTGGCGATCTGAAGACCGGCCAGGTGAGCCTGTCGAACTCCAACCCGAAGTTCGCGGACAACGCCGAGGTCCAGGAAGCCATCAAGACGGCCAAGGAGAAGATCATCAGCGGCGAGATCAAGGTCAAGTCCAGCTGATTGCAGCAATACCCTGAGCAGCGGTAACCCCGGGGTTACGTCCGCTCAACGGGGTACGGGGAGACTCTCCCGGCGGGAGCCTTCCCCGTACCCCGTTGTCGCGGTGCGTCGACCCCTTTCAGGCCATAGGGGCGCTACGCGCGTAGACGACCCCCGTCCCCAGGAGTGTGCGCCATCAACGCGTCCAGCAGCCCTCCGGCCGGCGCGGCGGTCAACGGTCAGGTGACCGCCGTCGAACTCGCCGGGATCACCAAGCGATTCCCGGGCGTCGTGGCCAACCACGACATCCACCTCACCGTCCGCAAGGGCACTGTCCACGCCCTCGTCGGCGAGAACGGCGCCGGCAAGTCGACGCTGATGAAGATCCTCTACGGCATGCAGAAGCCGGACGAGGGGACCATCGCGGTCGACGGTCAGCAGGTGAGCTTCGGCAGTCCCGCCGACGCCATCGTCCGCGGCATCGGCATGGTGCACCAGCACTTCATGCTCGCCGACAACCTCACCGTCCTTGAGAACGTCGTGCTGGGCAGCGAGAAGCTGTACGGCATCGCCGGCAAGGCCCGCCGCAAGATCAAGGAGCTCTCCGAGCGCTACGGCCTCGGCGTGGAGCCCGACCGCCTGGTCGAGGAGCTCGGCGTCGCCGCCCGCCAGCGCGTGGAGATCCTCAAGGTCCTCTACCGCGGCGCCACCACCCTGATCCTCGACGAGCCGACGGCCGTGCTCGTGCCGCAGGAGGTCGACGCGCTCTTCGACAACCTGCGCGAGCTGAAGGCCGAGGGCCTGTCGGTCATCTTCATCTCCCACAAGCTGGGCGAGGTGCTCTCCGTCGCCGACGAGATCACCGTCATCCGCCGGGGTACGACGGTCGGTACGGCCGTGCCCGCCGAGACCACGTCGAAGCAGCTCGCCGAGATGATGGTCGGCAGCGAGCTGCCCACGCCGGAGACCGCGGAGTCCACGGTCACCGACCGCCCGGTCATCTCCGTCGACAAGCTGCGCCTGGAGGCGGTGGGCGGCAAGGCGCTGCTGGACGACATCACCTTCACCATCCACGCGGGCGAGGTCCTGGGCATCGCCGGCGTCGAGGGCAACGGCCAGACCGAGCTGGTCGACGCGCTCATCGGCCTGAAGGGCGCCGACTCCGGCACGATCACCCTCATCGAGGAGGAGATCACCGGCTGGACCACCCGCAAGCGCCGCGAGCAGGGCATCGGCTACATCCCCGAGGACCGCCACCGGCACGGCCTGCTCCTGGAGGCCCCCCTCTGGGAGAACCGCATCCTCGGCCATGTCACCGAGAAGCCCAACGCCAAGGGCGTATGGCTGGACCCGAAGGCCGCGCAGGAGGACACGCGTCGCATCGTCGAGGCGTACGACGTCCGCACGCCCGGCATCGACGTCACCGCGGCCTCCCTGTCCGGCGGCAACCAGCAGAAGCTGATCGTCGGCCGCGAGATGAGCCACAAGCCGCGCTTCCTGATCGCCGCGCACCCCACCCGCGGTGTGGACGTCGGCGCGCAGGCCGCGATCTGGGACCACATCCGCGAGGCCCGCCGCGACGGCCTGGCCGTGCTGCTGATCTCCGCCGACCTGGACGAGCTGATCGGCCTGTCCGACACGCTCCGGGTGATCTACAACGGCAAGCTGGTCGCGGACGCCGACCCGGCCACCATCACCCCGGAGGAGCTGGGCTCGGCGATGACCGGTGCCGCGACCGGCCACCTGGAACACGACGAGAACGCCGAGCCGCAGGCAGACACCCCCGAGATCCGCAAGTCTCCCGAGGCTCCGGAAGACGAGGCCCGCTGATGAAGAAGTTCGACAAGGAGCGCGTGCTCCTCGCGGTGGCCGGACCGGTCATCGCGCTCGCCGTGGCCTTCGTGCTCAGCGCGATCGTGCTGCTCGCCTCGGGCAAGAGCCCCGTCGAGCCATACACCCTGATGTTCGAGCAGGCCTCGTACTCCGACATCCAGGTGCTGATCATCAACCAGGCCTCGATGTACTACATCGCGGCCCTCGCGGTGGCCATCGGCTTCCGGATGAACCTGTTCAACATCGGTGTCGACGGCCAGTACCAGCTGGCCGCCATGATGGCCGCCGTCGTCGGCGCCCACGCCAGCCTGCCGGCGGCCCTCCAGGTCCCGCTGCTGCTCCTCACCGCAGTCTGCACCGGTGCCTTCTGGGCCGGTATCGCCGGTGTCCTCAAGGTCACCCGCGGGGTCAGCGAGGTCGTCGCGACGATCATGCTGAACGCGATCGCCACCTCGGTCATCGCCTACCTGTGGCTGCCGAACGTCTTCGGCGTCAAGGTCGGCAACAACAACACCACCGGCGAGATGCACGAGTCCGGCTGGGTCCCCGGCATCGACATGGGCGACGCCGGCGAGATCTACGGCCTGGTCTTCCTCGCCGTACTGCTCGGCATCGGCTACTGGATCGTCCTCAACCGCACCCGCTTCGGCTTCGACCTGCGCGCCTCCGGCGCCTCGGAGTCCGCCGCCGCGGCCAGCGGTGTCGACCCCAAGCGCATGGTGCTCACCGCCATGCTGCTCTCCGGCGGTCTCGCGGGCCTCGCCGGTCTGCCGATCCTGCTCGGCGACACCCACACGTACAGCCTGAACTTCCCCACCGGCATCGGCTTCCTCGGCATCGGCATCGCGCTGCTCGGCCGTAACAGCCCGGTCGGCATCGCGTTCGCCGCCCTGCTGTGGGCCTGGCTCGACAAGGCATCGCCCGAGCTGGACTTCCACGGCTACGACAAGGAGATCGCGGTCATCATGCAGGGCCTGATCGTGCTCTCGGTCGTCGTCTCCTACGAGGCCGTCCGCGAGTGGGGCCTGCGTCGCCAGCAGCGCCGGGTCGGCGCCGAACTGGCCGCCGGTCACGTCCTCGGCGCCGACAACAACTCCAAGAAGGAGGTGGCCGGCCGATGACCACCCCGCAGACCTCAGCGGTCGACGTCAACCAGCCCACGCTGCAGCCCGCGGCGCCGACCGGCCGCCGCCTGTCGTGGCAGATCCTGCTGCTGGTCATCGCCGGAGCCCTGGCGCTGACCTCGATCGTCCGCATCATCACCGGCGCCGACGGCATCACCAACGTCAGCCAGATGTCCACCGCCCTCCAGCTCGCCGTGCCGATCGGCCTCGCCGGTCTCGGCGGTCTGTGGGCCGAGCGGGCGGGCGTCGTCAACATCGGCCTCGAAGGCATGATGATCCTCGGCACCTGGTTCGGCGCCTGGGCCGGCTTCCAGTGGGGCCCGTGGACCGGTGTCGTCGTCGGCATCATCGGCGGCTGCATCGGCGGCATCCTGCACGCCATCGCCACCGTCACCTTCCGGGTCAACCACATCGTCTCCGGTGTGGCGATCAACATCCTCGCCCTCGGCATCACCCGCTACCTCGCGCCGCTGGCCTTCGAGGGCCACGCGGGCGGCTCCGCCAAGCAGTCCCCGGCGGTCGACACCCTCGGTCACTTCACCGTGCCGGGCCTGTCCGACGGCCTGCGGGACCTGAACAACAACGGCTGGTTCTTCATCTCGGACATCGCCGGTCTGCTCGGCGGTCTGGTCACCAACGTCTCGTGGCTCACCCTGATCGCCATCGCGCTGATCCCGGCGACCTGGTGGATCCTGTGGCGCACCGCCTTCGGTCTGCGGCTGCGCTCCTGCGGTGAGAACCCGATCGCGGCCGAGTCCCTCGGCGTCAACGTCTACAGGTACAAGTACATCGCCGTGATCATCTCCGGCGGCCTGGCCGGTCTCGGTGGTGTCTTCCTCTCCATCGTGGCCAACCCCTTCTATCTGGAGGGCCAGGTCAGCGGCCGCGGTTACATCGGCCTCGCGGCGATGATCTTCGGTAACTGGATGCCGGGCGGTCTCGCCCTCGGCGCCGGCCTGTTCGGCTACACCGACAGCCTCAACCTGCGCGGCGGCTCGCAGAACGTCCACGCCCTGCTGCTGCTCGGCGCGCTGCTGCTGATCATCGGCGCCATCTGGCTGGTGGTCCGCAAGAAGTACGCCCCGTCGATGATCACCGCGGTGATCGGCGCCCTGGTGTACGCCTGGTACGCCACCACCAACGAGGTGCCCAACCAGGTCGTCTCCGCCACGCCGTACGTCGTCACCCTCGTCGTCCTCACGTTGTCCGCGCAACGCCTGCGGATGCCCAAGGCGGACGGTCTGCCGTACAAGAAGGGGCAGGGCAAGTGACCGCGGCCGCCTCCCACGACGTCGACTGGGACAAGCTGCGCGCCGCCGCCCGGGACGCCATGTCCCGCGCCTACGCCCCGTACTCCGGCTACCCGGTCGGCGTCGCGGCCGTGGTCGACGACGGCCGTACGATCACCGGCTGCAACGTCGAGAACGCGTCGTACGGCGTCGGCCTGTGCGCCGAGTGCGGACTGGTCTCGGAGCTGCACAACACCGGGGGCGGCCGGCTGACGCACTTCACGTGTGTCGACGGCAAGGGCGACGTCCTGGTGCCGTGCGGCCGCTGTCGCCAGCTGCTCTTCGAGTTCGGCGGCCCGGAGCTCCTGCTGGAGACCCCGGCGGGCATCCTGCCGCTGTCGGAGATGCTGCCCCAGGCCTTCGGGCCGGGCCACCTCCGCAAGTAACTCCCTTGTGGCCCCTCCGAGTTGATCCCGGCGATCGGCTCGGAGGGGCCCTACCACTTCTGGAACCTTCGGAAGGAAACCCATGGCCATGGACGCCATCTCCGTCATCCGCACCAAGCGGGACCGCGGTGAGCTCAGCGACGAGCAGATCGACTGGGTCATCGACGCGTACACCCGCGGGGAGGTCGCCGACGAGCAGATGTCCGCGCTCGCCATGGCGATCCTGCTCAACGGCATGAACCGCCGCGAGATCGCCCGCTGGACGGCCGCGATGATCGCGAGCGGCGAGCGGATGGACTTCTCGTCCCTGTCCCGCCCGACCGCCGACAAGCACTCCACGGGCGGCGTCGGCGACAAGATCACCCTCCCGCTGGCCCCCCTGGTGGCGGCGTGCGGCGCGGCCGTCCCCCAGCTGTCGGGCCGGGGTCTCGGCCACACCGGCGGCACCCTGGACAAGCTGGAGTCGATCCCCGGCTGGCGCGCGCTGCTGTCGAACGAGGAGATGCTGTCCGTGCTGGACGGCACCGGCGCGGTGATCTGCGCGGCGGGCGACGGCCTGGCACCGGCCGACAAGAAGCTGTACGCCCTGCGCGACGTGACCGGCACGGTCGAGGCGATCCCGCTGATCGCCTCCTCGATCATGTCGAAGAAGATCGCGGAGGGCACCGGCTCGCTGGTCCTGGACGTCAAGGTCGGCACGGGCGCCTTCATGAAGACCATCGAGGACGCTCGCGAGCTGGCGTCCACGATGGTGGGCCTCGGCACCGACCACGGCGTGAAGACGGTCGCCCTGCTGACGGACATGTCGACCCCGCTGGGCCTGACCGCGGGCAACGCGCTGGAGGTCCGCGAGTCCGTGGAGGTCCTGGCGGGCGGCGGCCCGGCGGACGTCGTGGAGCTGACGATCGCCCTGGCCCAGGAAATGCTGGACGCGGCCGGTGTCCGTGACGCCGACCCGGCGAAGGCCCTGGCCGACGGCTCGGCGATGGACGTCTGGCGCCGCATGATCGCGGCCCAGGGCGGCGACCCGGACGCGGAGCTGCCGGTGGCGCGCGAGCAGCACGTGATCAAGGCCCCGTCCTCCGGTGTCCTGACCCGCCTGGACGCCTACGACATCGGCGTCGCCGCCTGGCGCCTGGGTGCCGGACGCGCCCGCAAGGAGGACCCGGTGCAGGCCGGCGCGGGCATCGAGCTGCACGCCAAGCCGGGCGACACGGTGACCGAGGGCCAGCCCCTGCTGACCCTGCACACGGACACGCCGGAGCGCTTCGAGTACGCGCTCCAGTCGGTCGAGGGGTCGTACGACATCGCGGCGGCGGGGACGGACTTCACGGCATCGCCGGTGGTGCTGGAGCGCATCGCCTGAGGCGGCTGAACCTGCGACGGGCCCGGGCCTTCGGGTCCCGGCCCGTCGTGTTTCGATGCCCTCCCCGCCCGGGTGACCCGAGCAGCGCGGGTCAGCCGAGCGACGCGGGTCAGCCGAGCAGCGCGGCGACGACCACCAGCACCGGCACCGAGATCACCGTCGACAGCAGGATCGAGTCCCGTGCCAGGCGCTCGCCCACCCGGTAGCTCGACGCGTAGGTGAACAGGTTCTGCGCGGCGGGCAGCGCCGACGTCACCACCACGTCCAGCAGCTGGGCGCCGTGCAGGCCGAACACCCCGGTCGCCAGCGCCCAGGCGGCCGCGGGCTGGCCCACCGACTTGAGGGCGACCGAGAGGAACACCGGGTGACGGTCCGGGCCCCGGCCGGGCATCGTGCTGCCGCACAGGGAGATGCCGAAGGCCAGCAGCACCGCCGGGACCGACATGCCGCCGATCAGGGTGAGCGGGTCCAGGACGGGCGCCGGGACCCGCACCCCGGCCGCCGACACCGCGACGCCCGCCAGTGAGCCGACCGCGATCGGGTTGCGCAGCGGGGTCAGCAGACGGCGCCACAGAGGGCCCTTCGCGCCGTTGCCGGACAGGTCGAGGATCGTCAGCGCGACGGGGGTGACACCGACGAGCTGGAAGAGCAGCACCGGCGCCACGAGCGAGGCGTCGCCCAGGACGTACACCGCGATCGGGATACCGAGGTTGCCGGAGTTGACGTAGCTGGAGCAGAGCGCGCCGATCGTCGTACGGCCCACGCCCCACCGCCGTACGACACCCACCGCGACGAAGACTCCGGCCGCCGCGGCCGTGCTCAGTGCCGTGACCAGGAGGCGGCTGGAGAAGATCACCGAGAGGTCGGTCTGCGCGAGGGTGGTGAACAGCAGCGCGGGAGACGCCACATGGAAGGCCAGCTTGGTGAGGACCTCGCGGCCGTGATCACCGAGGTAGCCGCGGCGGCCGATCGCATAGCCCACCCCGATGACGACCGCGATCACCGCGAACCCCGTCAGCACTCCCTGCACGGAACCTCCTTGCCGGGGAGGAAACCGCAGGGTATTCGGGGGTGCGCTGATGCATGGGGCATACAGCCAACCCTCTGGGGAAGGAGGGGAGCGGGTCAATGTGATCCCGGTCGGCGGACACCCCGAGGTCTGCCGCCGCGATGAGTTATCCGCCCCCGCCCGGTCTACCGATCGTGGACTCCATGACACCCGCTGTACTCGTGCTGGCCGGCCCCGTCACCCGGGACGAGGTGCCGGGGCTCTGTGACGAGGTGCGGGGGCGGCTGCAGGCGAGTGGAGCGGCGGTCCTGGTGTGCGATGTCGGAGGGCTCGGGCCGCCCGGGCTCGGCGTCGTGGATCTGCTGGCCCGGCTGCAGCTGGCCGCACGGCGGGCCGGAGGCCGGATCCGGCTGCGGGACGCCGACCCCGCGCTACACGCCCTCCTCGACCTGGTCGGTCTCCGCTTCGAGGTGGACGGGGAGCCCGAACAGCGGGAACCAGCGCTGGGTGTCGAGGAAGAAGTGGAACCCGGTGAGCCGGCCGTCTGAGATCTCCAGGACCTGGACCGCCCAGGGCGTGTAGCCGCCCGCCTCGGGGTCCGGCTTGTACTGGGCGAAGCCCGGCAGACCGTTCACCTGGACCGGCACCAGCCGTGAGCCCTCGCAGGCGGCGCCGAGCGTCGTCATGAAGCCGGTGATGTCGTCATGGCCCGTCAGCCACAGGTCGAACGGCGGCATCGTCATGATGGCGTCCTCGTGCAGCAGCGCCGTGAGCGCCGTCATGTCATAGCCCTCGAAGGCGGCGACATACCGGTCCAGGAGCTTTTGCTGCTCCGCGTCCAGCGGGTCGGAGACCGTGGCCGCGGCGCCCGGCTGCTGCCCCTCGGCGAGCGTCGCCCGGGCCCGCTGCAGCGCGCTGTTGACCGACGCGACCGTGGTGCCGAGCAGCTCGGCGACCTCGCTCGCCTTCCAGGCCAGTACCTCGCGCAGGATCAGCACCGCCCGCTGCTTGGGCGGCAGTTGCTGCAGGGCGGCCATGAAGGCGAGCCGCACCGACTCCTTGGCGACGGCCGCCTCCGCCGGGTCGTCCGTTGTGGGCAGCACCCGGCTGTCCGGCATCGGCTCCAGCCAGGTGTTGTCCGGACGGGGCGAGAGCGCCGCCTGAGCCAGCGGCGTCGACTCCGTCAGGTCCATCGGCCGGGCCCGCTTGTTGCCCGCGGTCAGCATGTCCAGGCACACGTTCGTCGCGATGCGGTACAGCCACGACCGGAGGCTGGAGCGCCCCTCGAACTTCTCGTAGCTCCGCCAGGCGCGGACCATCGTGTCCTGCACCGCGTCCTCGGCCTCGAAGGACGAGCCGAGCATGCGGTAGCAGTACCCGGTCAGTTCGACGCGGTGCTTCTCCAGCCTGACGTCGAGGTCCGTTGTCGTAGTCGCCGTGCCGTCGCTCATCGTCCACCCACCCCTGTGGCCGTATCCCGTCGTGCGCATCGTCGCGCCCAACACCTCGGAAGCTACCGCAGCCCACTGACAATGGCCCCCCGAGCACACGAACGCCCAGTTCAGAACCGCTGTCAGACCAGTTGCTTCACCGACATGAGCAGATGCCGATGCCGCACGGACACCGCTCCCGGCCCCTCGTCCCCCTCGCCGCCGTCCCGCTCCTCGTCGCCGAGCCCGCTCAGCAGCGCCCGCTGCCCGGTGCCCAGCAGATCGAGGCGCAGCCGGGGTGCCTCGAAGGAGTTCAGGGCGTCCAGCAGATACGCCGGGTTGAAGGCGACGGAGACCTCCCGCGCGCCGCTCAGCACGGCCGGCAGCCGCTGGGTCGCCACGTCGTCCCCGTACCCGGCCCGCAGCAGCACCGTGCCGTCGCCCGAGAAGTCCATCCGCACCGGGCTGCTCGCCTCGGCCACCACGGAGACCCGCCGCACCGCCTCCGTCAGCGCCCTGCAGTCGACCTCCGCGACCGCCGCCCCCGCCATGTCGAACAGCGACCCGTACTTCGGCAGCCGCCCCTCCAGCAGCCGTACGACGCTCCGCATCCCCGCGCCCTCGAACCCGGCCAGTCCGCCGCCCGTCGAGGCCTCCAGCCCGACCCGTACGACCCCGCAGCGCGCCAGCGACCGCGCCGTGTCGAGCAGCCGCCGGGCGGGCACCAGCGCCTCCACGAAGCCGCCGGAATCCGGCACCGCCCCCTGCGGCTTCCAGTCCAGCCGCCGTACGGCATACCGGTACCGGTCCGAGGCCGACAGCGTCATCGAGTCGCCGTCCAGGCGCAGCTGCACGCCGGTCAGCACCGGCAGCGTCTCGTCCCGTCCGGCCGCCACGGCCACCTGCCCGACGGCCGTCGCGAACGCGGTGGCGTCCACGGTGCCGTACGCCGATGGCCGGGACGGCAGGGCCGGGTACTCCTCGCGCGGCAGCGTCGACATGCCGAACTCGGTGCCGCCCGCCTCCACCGTGAACCGAGCCCCCTCCAGGGCGCAGCGCACCGGCCCGTCCGGCAGCACCCGGCAGATGTCCAGCAGCCGACGCCCCGGTACGAGCACCTCGCCCGCCGCCCCGGTCTCGGCGTCCACCTCGATGCGCGCCGCCACCTCGAAGTCGAACCCCGAGACGGTCAGCCGGCCGGCGTCGGCCGCCAGCAGCAGACCTCCGAGCACCGGCACCGGAGTGCGCGACGGCAGCGCGCGCCCCGCCCATCCCACGGCCTCGGCGAAGGCGGTGCGTTCGATGCGGAACTCCATGAAAAATCCCCCTGATCGGCCCGGTCACCAGTGATCGCGGAGACTATCCGCGGCCACTGACAACCGGTCCCGACCAGGGGGTTCGTCCGGAATCGGGCTCAGGCGGCCGTGGCCGGCCGGGCCCGCTGCAGGCGCGCCGCCCGGGTGCCGAACACCGTGATCGTCACGACGCCGAGCACCGCCAGCAGTCCGACCCCGACGGTCCCGGCCCAGCCACCCGCGTGGAAGGCGACGGCACCGACCGTGCTGCCCGCGCTGGAGCCGACGTAGTAGGCGGACTGGTACAGCGCCGAAGCCTGCGCACGGCCGCGGGTGGCCGTCTTGCTGACCGCCGAGGACGCCACCGCGTGGCCCGCGAAGAAGCCGCCGGTGATCAGGACCAGGCCGAGGAGGACCAGCGGGAGCGAGTCCGCCAGGGACAGCAGCAGACCTGCCGTGGTCGTGCCGCCCGCCGCGTACAGCGCGCCCCGGCGGCCCAGGCGGCCCACCAGCCGCCCCGCCGTCGAAGCCGACACCGTGCCGACCAGGTACACCAGGAAGATCGAGCCGATGACGCCCTGGGGCAGCGAGAACGGCGCCTCCGTGAGCCGGTAGCCGATCACCGTGTACACCCCGCCGAAGACGGTCATGAACAGCGCACCGATCGCGTACAGACGGCACAGCAGCGGATCGGAGAGGTGATCACGGACGGTGCGGACCAGCACCCGCGGCCGCAGCGAACCCGCCTTGAAGTGACGCGGCGCCGGAAGCAGCAGCCGGAAGGCCACCGCGCACACCACCGCGATCGCGCCGATCACACCGACGGCGACCCGCCAGCCCCACTCCTGCGCGACCCAGCCGGTGATCACCCGGCCGCTCATCCCGCCGACACTGTTGCCCGCGACGAACAGTCCGATCGCCGTGATCAGCGCCTTGGGGCGGACCTCCTCGGCGAGATACGCCGTCGCCGACGCGGGCAGACCGGCCAGCGCGGCACCCTGGACCGCCCGCAGCACGACCAGCGCGGTCAGGTTGGGAGCGAAGGGAACCAGCAGCCCGACGGTCACCGCGACCGCCAGCGACCCCGTCATCACCGCACGCCGTCCGTACCGCTCCGACAGCGCGCTCATGGGCAGCACGAACAGCGCCAGACCGCCCGTCGCCGCCGCCACCGTCCAGCTCGCCTCGCTCGCCGCCACCCCGAACTCACCGGAGATCAGCGGCAGAAGGGCCTGTGTGGAGTACAGCAGCGCGAAGGTCGCGACACCGGCCAGGAAGAGGGCGAAGCTCATCCGGCGGTAGCCGGGGCCGCCCGGGGCCATACGGGAGTCGACGACAGGGACAGCGGGTGCGGCGTCCACGATGGTGGACGCCCCGGTACTGGCGGGAGACATGCTTCGAAGCTACGTACGCCTCCACTCATCCGTCCAATGCATGGATTCGCCATAATCGTTCCCATGGTGCATCAACACAGCTCACAGGCTCGACTGTCACCGTCCAGTGACACAGAAGACATGGAAGATTTGTCGAGGCTGCTCGCACCGCGTCTCGCGTACTTCGCGGGCGTGGCCCGCACCGAGCACGTCACCCGGGCCGCCCAGGAGATGCGGGTCCCGCAGTCCACGCTCTCCCGTGCCATGGTCCGCCTCGAACAGGACCTGGGCGTCGACCTGTTCGCCCGCCACGGCCGTACGGTCTCCCTGACCCCCGCCGGCCGCACCTTCCTGGCCTCCGCCGAACGCGCCCTCGCCGAGATCCGGCGCGCAGCCGACGAGGTACGGGCCGACGCCGACCCGGCCACCGGCAAGGTTGCCTTCGGCTTCCTGCACACCATGGGCGCGGAAACGGTCCCCGGCCTCCTGCATGCCTTCCGCGCCGACCACCCCCGCGTCCGCTTCAGCCTGGTCCAGAACTACGGCGAGGCGATGATCGAGCGACTGCGCGCGGGCGAGCTGGACCTGTGCCTGACCTCGCCCGTGCCGGATGCCCCGGACCTGGTGGCCCGCCGCCTGGACGAACAGAAACTCCGCCTGGTCGTGCCGGCCGACCACCGGCTGGCCGCGCGCAGGCGTATCCGCCTCGCGGAAGCGGCCGACGAGACCTTCGTGACCCTGGAGCCCGGCTACGGCATGCGCCGCATCACCGACGACCTGTGCCAGGAAGCGGGATTCAAACCCCGGATCGCCTTCGAGGGCGAGGAGGCGGAGACCTTGCGTGGGCTGGTGGCGGCGGGTCTGGGAGTCGCCCTGCTGCCCCCGCCGGCGGTGCCCCGCCCGGGTGTCGTCGAACTGACGGTCACGGCGCCGCGAGCGGCACGGGAAATCGGCGTCGCATGGCTGGAGGGCCGGCCGGACACGCCCCCGGTGGCGGCCTTCAAGAAGTTCCTGCTCTCGAAGAAGGGGAATCTGCTGCCGACCTGAACCCCCGCGGCGCTACCGCCTGCGCCCGAAGCCGGAGGCCAGCGGCATCCTCAGACCCAGAGGCGGCGGCGCCGCGAACGCGTCGGCGACCGGCCGGGAGAACACCTTCCCGAACAGCACCCCCATGACGAAGTCCTCGGCCAGCGCGAGGACTTCATCCCGGTGCTGGTGCAACCCGTGTCCATCGGAGTGCACTTCGAACCGGCACACGTCCCGGTTCGCCTTCTTCGCCCGGGCGGCCAGCCGAAACGACAATTCCGGATCGGTGCGCTCGTCGTTCGTGCCGTGCACGATCATCACCCGCCGACCCGCGAGCTGCTTCACCGGCTCGGGCGAGGCCGCCATGTCCTCCTCCGGCAGCCAAGGCGCGATCGCCAGCACGGAGTTGACGGCCTCGTGCCCTCCCGCGTACAGGGCCGCCCGCCCGCCCATGTCGAACCCGGCGAGGCACACGGGGACGTCCCCGTAGCGCCGTACGACCTCGTCCGCGGCCCACAACGCGTCGCTCGCCTGGTTCGCCGCGTTGCCGTTCCAGCCGCGGAAGCGATAGTGGACGACATGCGCGGCGAGCCCCTCCCCGCGCCCCGCCCGGGCCAGCCGCCGCCCGAGGGCGCGCACTTGGGAGGTCGCCAACAACGGCGCCGGTCTGCGATGTGAGGCCTCGTCACCACCGGGAAGCAGGAGCACCACACCGCTCACCGCTGTCGGCTCCGGCCCGATCGCCCTGCCCAGCCGGGCCCTGCGAACCGGCGTCGCTTGTTGTGCCATGACAGAACAGTGTCAGAAGTGCGGGTGTACGCCACCCGTCTGTGGGGTCACCGTTACGTATCGACAGATTCGTACAAAGAGGAACAAAGAACAGCCATTGAGCGGGCAACGAAAGAAACGAGACAATCAACAGGCGATCTACACGCGTAGGTATTACAGTGCGGAAATGACGAGCGAGACTGCCCCAAAGGCGAACACCCCGAGCTCGGACCAGATCCGCCGGGCCCCGAAGGTTCTGCTGCACGACCATCTCGACGGCGGCCTCCGCCCCGGCACGATCGTCGAGCTCGCCCGCGAGACGGGCTACTCCCAGCTTCCCGAGGCCGACCCCGACAAGCTCGGCCTCTGGTTCAGCGAAGCCGCCGACTCCGGTTCCCTGGAGCGGTACTTGGAGACCTTCTCCCACACCGTCGGCGTGATGCAGACCCGCGACGCCCTCGTGCGTGTCGCGCGCGAATGCGCCGAGGACCTCGCCGAGGACGGCGTCGTCTACGCCGAGGTGCGCTACGCCCCCGAACAGCACCTCGAAGGCGGGCTCGGCCTCGAAGAGGTCGTCGAGGCCGTCAACGAGGGATTCCGGGAGGGCGAGCGGATCGCCCGGGAGAACGGCCACCGCATCCGTGTCGGCGCCCTGCTCACCGCCATGCGGCACGCCGCCCGCGCGCTGGAGATCGCCGAACTCGCCAACCGCTACCGCGACTTGGGCGTCGTCGGCTTCGACATCGCGGGCGCCGAGGCCGGCCATCCGCCGACCCGGCATCTGGACGCCTTCGAGTACCTCAAGCGCGAGAACAACCACTTCACCATCCATGCCGGCGAGGCCTTCGGGCTGCCGTCCATCTGGCAGGCCCTGCAGTGGTGCGGCGCCGACCGGCTCGGACATGGCGTGCGCATCATCGACGACATCCAGGTGCACGCCGACGGCTCGGTGAAGCTCGGCCGGCTCGCCTCGTACGTACGGGACAAGCGCATCCCGCTGGAGCTGTGCCCGAGCTCCAACCTCCAGACGGGCGCCGCCGATTCGTACGCCGCCCACCCCATCGGTCTGCTGCGCCGACTGCACTTCCGCGCGACCGTGAACACCGACAATCGCCTGATGTCCCACACCAGCATGAGCCGGGAATTCGAGCATCTTGTCGACGCGTTCGGTTACACACTCGATGACATGCAGTGGTTCTCCGTCAATGCGATGAAATCATCGTTCATTCCTTTCGATGAACGACTCGCCATGATCAATGACGTGATCAAGCCCGGATATGCCGAACTCAAGTCCGAGTGGCTTTTCCGACAGGCCACGTCTACCAGCGATTCTGCTGCCGAGAAGGAGTGACGGGCGGGTCGTAGGCCACACGGAGGGCGAAGCTCATTCACAATCCGTCCGCATTTCGATGTTTGCGGAGGTGTGTGGCGCGTGTTTACGGTCGAGAACCGCTCACAACCCCGTTACGAATTTCGAGGACGCATTTCATGAAGCAGTCTGCTGCCAAGACCCTCGGTGTCGCCGCTCTCGGTGCCGCCTTCGCCGCTGCGGGCGCCGGTGCCGCGAACGCCGCGCCGGTCGGCCCGGAGGCCGCGGGCACGGCGCTGGACAGCGTCAGCACCGCGGTGCCGGCCGAGAACCTCACCGCGGCCACGCCGGCCGCCACCTCGGGTCTGGCCCAGGGGCAGGAGGCCGTCACCACCGGTGTGGCCACCGCGCAGCCGGCTGCCGAGAAGGTGCTTGCCGGGGGCCCGACCGGTGTTCTCGGGCTGCTCGGTGGTCTGCCGTTGCAGGGTCTGCCGGTGCAGGGTCTGCCCACCGACGCGCTGCCCACCCAGGGGCTGCCCGTCAACGGGATTCCGCTCGGCTGAGTCTGTCTCGCCGCACAGTCGCACAACCGCACAGCCGCACAGTCGCGCCGCTGGGGCGCACCCGTTTCCAAGGGTGCGCCCCAGCGGCGTATTTCTGTGTGGGGGCGGGTTACCAGGCCGTGCGGGTCTTGGTCGCCTTGTCCTCCGAGGGGAGCAGGATCCACAGGGCTATGTAGAGCAGGAACTGCGGGCCCGGGAGCAGGCAGGAGATCAGGAAGATCACGCGCATCGTCGTCGCGGAGGTGCCGAAGCGCCGTGCCAGCGCGGCGCACACTCCGCCGATCATGCGGCCGTGGGTGGGTCGGGCGAGCGCGGTCATGGTGCGGCTCCTTCGCGGGCGTCGGCCGGAGGCCCCCTTGTGGGGCCTTCCTGGTGGGTGCCTCATCTGACATCCACGCTACGGCGACGAACCGGGCAAAGCCTCCCTCTACGGGGCTATCCCGACCCTGGGAATCGTCGGGGTCCGACCCTGAGAAGGTTCCTCCTGGGGGACCGTGGGCCTTGGTGCGAGCCGGGACCTGCGGCGGAGCCAGGCGCGGGAGGCGGGGACGATCGCCGCGTGGGTGAGGGCCACGCCCACCGTGTTCAGGAGCAGGGAGTCGACGTCGACGACCTGGCCCGGTACGCCGGTCTGCAGCAGCTCGATGCCGAGGGAGATCAGGGCGCCGGCGGCCACCGTGCGGAGCAGGGAGCCGACGGGGGAGGCGTGGAGTCTGCCGTGGGCCGTCGGGAGCAGTACGCCCAGGGGGGCGAGCAGGGCGAGGCCCTCGATGATGCGGTGGGCGGCCTCCTGCCAGCCCAGGGCCAGGTCGGCTCTTATCCCGGCGAACGGACGGAGGTTGGCCGGCATGACCCAGGGGACGTCCAGGGGGCGCAGCGTTAGCCAGGCGACGAACGCGAGATGCGCGACCAGGAGCACACCCCCGGTCGCACGGATGCGGATCGCGGCGCTGCCGCCGATGGAGCCTTGACGCTGCACGCCCCCGTAGACGCGCCCCCCGGTGGGATCGGTTCCGGGACACGCCGGGGTGTCGTGAGGCGTCCGCCACAACTGCCTCCGGCGGGTGGGTGGGGGCGGTGCCTGCGGCGGCCCGTTCCTGTCCGGTGGAGGCGTGCGTAGCGCCTGCGGTGTGGGGGGGTGGGTCGGGGCCGCGCCGGGGGGTGTCCGTCCTCGGTCGGGCGGTTGCTGTGCCTCAGGAAGTGCTGTTTGTTGACGCCCGACACTGCGGGCGGACACCCCCCGGCACGTCCCCTTCCCGCCGTACGCGGCTGGCGGTCCGTGGGGGTACGTCCCCCATACGGTGGGGCGGATCGGCCGTCAGTCGGTTGTGACCTCGCTTGACGGGGGCTCGTTGCTGCCCGGCCTTGTGCGGACCTCGTCCGTGCACTCGTAGCGGCGTGGGGGGTCGTTGGCCGGGCCGCCCAGGATTACCGAGCCGTCGCCCTCTGCTGCTGTGGAGTCCGAGAACGTGCAGACGATCTGGGCCAGGGCGTAGGACGTGAGGTCTTCGGGGGGCGTGGTCAGGCGGAGGGTTTCGTCGGGGTCGGCCGGGCGGGGGGCGGTCACGCTCATGGCGCCTCGGACGTCCGTGGTGTAGCCGGCCTCCTTTTCGTCCGCCGACGGGGATTTCTCCAGCTCGTCCAGCAGGCCCCGGGCCACCAGGACGCGGCGGGCCGAGTCCGCCGTGCCGTCGGGTACGCGCACGGTTCGCTCCACGGCCACCAGTTGTGAGCCGCAGAGCAGGAAGACCTGGACCGGGAGGCCGCGGGCGGCCTGGGTCGAGATGTTCGGTTCGGAGAGCGAGCAGTGCACGCGTGAGGGGGCGGGGCCGAAGTCGGTGGGGACCTCTGTGGAGCGTATGCCGCAGCCTGTCAGGAGGGTTGCTGCCAGGGCGGAGAGGGTCAGCAGACGGGCTGTGGGTGTGTGTGCGGTGGGAACGCCCGGCGAGTGCTGTGCTGGCATCAGACGTCCCCCTTCTTCGTGCCGTTGGTGTTGTTGCCGTTGTTCGTCTGCTCGGCCAGTTCCGAGGCGTCCTGGGGGAGGCGGAGGGTGAAGACCGCGCCGCCCTCCGGGGAATTGGCGGCGGTGATCTCGCCGCCGTGGATGTGGGCGTTCTCCAGGGCGATGGACAGGCCCAGGCCGCTGCCCTCGGAGCGGGGGCGGGAGGCGCTGGCCTTGTAGAAGCGGTCGAAGACGTGCGGGAGTACGTCCTCGGGGATGCCGGGGCCGTGGTCGCGTACGTCGATCACGACCGAGTCGTCCGCCGCACGGACCGCGACACGCACCGGGGAGCCGCCGTGCTTGAGGGCGTTGCCGATGAGGTTGGCGAGGATGACGTCCAGGCGGCGGGGGTCGAGGCGGGCCATGATGCCGCGTTCGGCGTCCAGGTCGACCGCGTCCAGCCAGGCGCGGGCGTCGATGCAGGCCGTGATCTGGTCGGCGACGTCCACGTTGTCGAGGACCAGGCGGGCCGTACCCGCGTCGAAGCGGGTGACCTCCATGAGGTTCTCGACGAGGTCGTTCAGGCGGCGGGTCTCGCTGACGACGAGGCGTACGGCGGGCTCGATCATGGGGTCCATGGAGCCGGACTCCGCCTCCAGCTCCTCTTCGAGGACCTCCGTCACCGCAGTGATCGCGGTGAGGGGCGTACGGAGCTCGTGGGACATGTCCGCGACGAAGCGGCGGGACGCCTCGTCGCGGGCGGCCATGTCGTCGACCCGCTTCTCCAGCGCCTCGGCGGCGTTGTTGAACGTCCTTGAGAGGTCGGCCAGTTCGTCCGTGCCGGAGACGCGCAGCCGGGTGTCCAGCTTGCCCTCGCCGAGGCGGCGGGCGGCGACGCCGAGGCGCTGTACCGGCTTCAGTACGGTCGTGGCGGCGGCCTGCGCGAGCAGTGCCGAGCCGATCAGGGCGAGGCCCGTGGCGATGCCGAGCGACCAGGCGAGGGAGTTGAGGTCCTTGGCCTCCTGCTCAAGGGACTTGAGCATGTAGCCGGTCGGGCCGCCGCCGTTCACCCGGGAACCGGCGATCAGATACGGGGTGTCGTCCACCACGATCCGCTGCCAGTACAGGCGGTACTCCGACTTGTTGGTGGAGTTGACCTTCTGCTTCTCGTTCACCGCCGTGCGCAGTGACTTGGGCACGTCCGCGAGCGTGAAGCCGTCCAGGCCGCCGGAACTGCCGTACAGCGGACTGTCGGCGGTGTTCTGGGCGACCAGCAGGACCGAGAAGCGCTGGCTGCTGTTGGCCATCTGCCCGGCGGTGTGCTGCAGTTCGTCCTGGGTCGGCTCCTGGGGGAGCAGGCCCGCGCGGTTCTGCATCTGCTGCTCGAAGTCGCGCAGCACCGCGTCCTGGGTGCGCCTGAGCACCGCCTCGCGGTTGAGCCAGTACGCGATGCCGGAGGCCGATACGGCGGCCGTGAGCGCCACCAGGCCGAAGACGACCACCAGCCGCAGTCGCAGGCTGGTGAAACGCAGCCTCGACCACACTCCCTTGCGAGCCGCGAACCAGCCGCGGACCCCCCCTTGCCTGTCGGTCACTGAGGTGTGTCCAGCCGGTAGCCGACACCACGGACCGTACGGATCAGCGTGGGGGAGGACGGTACGTCCTCGACCTTGGCGCGCAGCCGCTGGACGCAGGCGTCCACCAGGCGGGAGTCGCCCAGGTAGTCGTGCTCCCAGACCAGGCGCAGAAGCTGCTGGCGGGACAGGGCCTGGCCGGGGCGGCGGCTCAGTTCGAGCAGCAGGCGCAGCTCGGTCGGCGTGAGCTGGAGGTCCTCGCCGTTCTTCGTCACGGTCATCGCCGCGCGGTCGATGACGAGGCTGCCGAAGGCCGCCGCATCGTTCGACTCCCGCTCGCCGCGGCGCAGCACGGCGCGGATGCGGGCGTCGAGGACCCGCCCCTGCACCGGTTTGACGATGTAGTCGTCCGCGCCGGACTCCAGTCCGACCACGATGTCGATGTCGTCGTTGCGCGCGGTCAGCAGGATGATCGGCAGCTGGTCGGTGCGCCGGATACGGCGGCACACCTCGAAGCCGTCGATGCCGGGCAGCATCACATCCAGCACGATCAGGTCCGGCCGCTGCTCACGCAGCAGTTTCAGACCGTCCTCGCCGGTGGCAGCGGTGGCCACACGGTGTCCCTGGCGCGTCAGTGAGAGCTCCAGGGCCGTACGGATGGCGTCGTCGTCCTCGATCAGCAACAGGGAAGGCACGCGCTCATTCTGGCTCATGTGGGGGTGGTGTTTCGACACCTGTACGAGCTGTAGGGATACGTGCGCGTAGCGCTGTTGGCTGTGCGCGCGCTGTCCGGGTCCTGGGGCGGACCTCTGACACAGGCCCCTGTGACAGCTCTGTGACAGTCGGCGGACACGGCCATGAAGGTGCCCGGGCAAGCTTTTCGGCACAGGCAAGACAGCAGGACGCAACACAGCAAGACGTACTGAGCAGAACACCGGAAGTCCACGACGGGGGGCGCGAGATGAACACGCTGCACGGCACCAGCACCAGCGCAGTGATCACGCGTCTGCACGACGTGAACGGGGGCCGGGGTTCCGAGAAGTCCGGTGCCGTGAGCGGGCGGGGGTGCGCTCGCGGCGCCGGGCGTCAGCACACCGCGTACATGACGGTGGTTGACGGTTTCACGGGGGAACCGCACGGGGGAGCCGCGTACAGGGAGGACTCGGGGGAGCGTCGTCGCTCGCTGTCGGAGGCGGAGTTCACCGCCTACGTCCAGGAGCGCCGCGCCTCCCTGTACGCAACCGCCTACCACCTGACCGGGGACCGCTTCGAGGCCGAGGACCTGCTGCAGAGCGCACTGTTCTCGACGTACAAGGCATGGGACCGGATCAGTGACAAGGCCGCCGTCGGGGGTTACCTGCGGCGGACCATGACGAACCTGCACATCAGCGCGTGGCGCCGCCGCAAGCTGAACGAGTACCCGACCGAGGAGCTGCCGGAGACGCCCGGCGACACGGACGCGATGCGCGGCACCGAGCTGCGCGCGGTCCTGTGGCAGGCGCTGGCCCGGCTGCCCGAACTCCAGCGCACGATGCTGGTCCTCCGCTACTACGAGGGCCGCACCGACCCGGAGATCGCGGACATCCTCGACATCAGTGTCGGCACGGTGAAGTCCAGCATCTGGCGGTCGCTCCGCCGGCTGCGCGAGGACGAGGTCCTCAGCTTCGGCCGTGACGAGGAGGACGCCTTCGGGGAGCTTGTCGCCTGAAGGTCCGGGGGGACCGCTGGGGAGCGGTAGCAAGTGGGGGGACCCACGGGGGCCGGGGGGCCAACGGGGGACCTACGGGGGAAGCCCGGGGGATCGGGGGATGCTCACCCACGGGGGACGCTGGGGGAGCACAACGGGAGCGGGGCTGGAGGGCCGGGGGGTCCGTCCAGTCCCGTTCTTCGTGCGTTCCGGAGAGGGCCGGGCGCCTGGGCTCAGGACGCCGGCTGCGCCGTGTTCGCCGCCGGGCAGCGGCCCGCCGCGGCCGCGGTGAGGCGGCCGAGGGCCTCGTCGCGGTCGCAGGCGTGGGCGCCGAGGGCGGTCTGGCGGGCGATGATCGAGCGTTCCAGGCGCATCAGGCGCCAGCCGCGGCGCAGCAGGAAGGGCACCGACTTGCGGCCCTCCTTCAGGTCACGGAGGAAGCGGCGCCGGAAGGTCTTCACCGGGCCGCGGCTCAGACAGAGCGCGTCGGCCAGTACGCCGAGTTCGCGGCAGCGGTTCACGATCTCCGCCGCGAAGATGCCCTCCGCGATGAAGAGGGGCGTACGGCCGATCTCGACGGCCTCCTCGCCGGTGCGGGCGCTGAGCGAGATGTCGTACAGCGGAACGCTCGTACGGCCCGTGCGGCACAGTTCCACGATCGCCGCGACGGCCGTGTCGGCGTCCCACGAGTCGGGGTGGTCCCAGTCGATGTCGGAGCTCCCGGGGACCTGCGGCAGCGTCGGGTCGTCGCCCTCTTTGTAGAAGTCGTCGAGCCGCAGGACCGGAAGACCGGAGCGGGCGGCGAGCAGGGACTTGCCGGAGCCGGAAGGGCCGCAGAGCAGCACGACTCGCGTCGGTATGGGCGGTTGGGAACTCACGGGACACCAGTGTGAGGCATGGCCGGGCCGGTGAACGACCCGGTGTACCGCGTTTGCAGCGCGCGTCACACCTCGACTACATCTCGCGTTCACCCGGCTACCCTGTGCCGCGGTCGCAGTGCGGCAGAGAGCCGCGCCTCCCCGGGACGGCGGGGAAGCGCGGCTCTCCGGTCTGGGTGGCCCCTCGCGGCTCAGTACGAGGAGCCGGACGCGCCCAGCGAACCCGTAGGGTGCCAGACCGTCTTGGTCTCCAGGAAGGCCGTCATGCGCTCGGTGCCGGGGGCGGCCGACCAGTCGGTCTCGTCCACAGGCTGTGGACGCAGGACGCGCTTGAGGTTGTCCGCCGCGGCGATCTCCAGTTCCTTCGCCAGTACGTCGTCGGCGCCCGCGAGGTCGATCGCGTTGACGTCCTGGTGGGCGGCGAGCGGCGTCGCGATCTCGGCCGTACGGCCGGACAGGACGTTGACCACGCCGCCGGGCAGGTCGGAGGTGGCCAGTACCTCGCCCAGGGAGAGGGCGGGCAGCGGGGACTTCTCCGACGCCACCACGATCGCCGTGTTGCCCGTCGCGATCACCGGGGCGACGACCGAGACCAGGCCCAGGAACGACGACTCCTGCGGGGCCAGCACGGCCACCACGCCGGTCGGTTCGGGCGAGGAGAGGTTGAAGTACGGGCCCGCCACCGGGTTGCCGCCGCCCACGACCTGGGCGATCTTGTCCGTCCAGCCCGCGTACCAGACCCAGCGGTCGATCGCGGCGTCCACGACGGCGCCCGCCTTCGACTTCGACAGGCCCTCCGCGTCGGCCACCTCGCGGACGTACTGGTCGCGGCGGCCCTCCAGCATCTCGGCGATGCGGTAGAGGATCTGGCCGCGGTTGTACGCCGTGGCGCCGGACCAGCCGCCGAACGCCTTGCGCGCGGCGACCACGGCGTCACGGGCGTCCTTGCGGGAGGAGAGGGGCGCGTTCGCCAGCCAGTTGCCCTTCGAGTCGGTCACTTCGTACACCCGGCCGCTTTCGGAGCGGGGGAACTTGCCCCCGACGTACAGCTTGTAGGTCTTGAAGACGGAGAGTCGGGTCGCATCAACTGTGTTTTTCATCGCTCGCCCTCCGGGCTCGACGGGGCGAGATACGCCTCCAGGCCGTGGCGGCCGCCCTCGCGGCCGAAGCCCGACTCCTTGTAGCCGCCGAACGGCGAGGTCGGGTCGAACTTGTTGAACGTGTTGGACCAGACGACGCCCGCACGGAGCTTGTTCGCCACCGCCAGGATGCGCGAGCCCTTCTCCGTCCAGACGCCCGCCGACAGGCCGTACGGCGTGTTGTTCGCCTTGGCCACCGCCTCGTCCGGCGTACGGAAGGTCAGGACCGACAGCACCGGGCCGAAGATCTCGTCGCGGGCGATCCGGTGCGCCTGGGTGACGTTCGTGAAGAGCGTCGGGGCGAACCAGTAGCCGGAGGTCGGGATCTCGCAGGCCGGGGACCAGCGCTCGGCGCCCTCCGCCTCGCCCTGCTCGACGAGCGTGGTGATCCGGGAGAGCTGCTCCTCGGAGTTGATCGCGCCGATGTCCGTGTTCTTGTCCAGCGGGTCGCCGAGGCGGAGCGTGGAGAGCCTGCGCTTGAGCGAGTCCAGCAGCTCGTCCTGGATCGACTCCTGCACCAGCAGACGGCTGCCCGCGCAGCACACCTGGCCCTGGTTGAAGAAGATCCCGTTGACGATCCCCTCCACCGCCTGGTCGATCGGGGCGTCGTCGAAGACGATGTTGGCGCCCTTGCCGCCCAGTTCCAGGGTGACCTTCTTGCGGGTACCCGCGATCGTGCGGGCGATCTCCTTGCCGACGGCCGTGGAGCCGGTGAAGGCGACCTTGTTCACGTCCGGGTGCGCGACGACCGCGGCGCCCGCGTCGCCGTATCCCGGAAGGATGTTGACGACGCCCTTGGGCAGGCCCGCCTGACGGCAGATGTCCGCGAAGAAGAGCGCGGAGAGGGGGGTCGTCTCGGCGGGCTTCAGCACGACCGTGTTGCCGGTCGCCAGCGCCGGGGCGATCTTCCACGCCAGCATCAGCAGCG
This sequence comes from Streptomyces sp. NPDC059010, assembly GCF_042740355.1. Taxonomy (NCBI): domain Bacteria; kingdom Bacillati; phylum Actinomycetota; class Actinomycetes; order Kitasatosporales; family Streptomycetaceae; genus Streptomyces; species Streptomyces sp. NPDC059010. Next base: position 10,805 of record NZ_JBHYJA010000065.1, on the reverse strand, counting down.
GGAAGTTCCAGGGGATGACCTGGCCGGCGACGCCCAGCGGACGCGGGTTCGCGCCGAAGCCCGCGTGGTCGAGCTTGTCGGCCCAGCCCGCGTAGTAGAAGAAGTGCGCGGCGACCAGCGGGAGGTCCGCGTCGCGGGTCTCCTTGATCGGCTTGCCGTTGTCCAGGGTTTCGAGGACGGCGAGCTCGCGGGCCCGCTCCTGGATGATCCGGGCGATACGGAAGAGGTACTTCGCACGCTCGGAGCCGGGCAGCGCCGACCACTTCTCGAACGCCTTGCGGGCCGCCTTCACGGCCCGGTCCACGTCCGCCTCGCCGGCCTGGGCGATCTCGGAGAGGACCTCCTCGGACGACGGCGAGACGGTCTTGAAGACCTTGCCGTCCGCCGCCTCCGTGAACTCGCCGTCGATGAAGAGGCCGTACGACGGCGCGATGTCGACGATCGCGCGGGACTCGGGGGCCGGTGCGTATTCGAATACCGAAGCCATGGTGATCAGTCCACCGTCACGTAGTCGGGGCCGGAGTAGCGGCCGGTGGCCAGCTTCTGACGCTGCATGAGCAGGTCGTTCAGCAGCGAGGAGGCGCCGAAGCGGAACCAGTGGTTGTCCAGCCAGTCCCCGCCGGCGGTCTCGTTGACCAGGACGAGGAACTTGATGGCGTCCTTGGTCGTCCGGATCCCGCCGGCCGGCTTCACGCCGACCTGGATGCCGGTCTGGGCGCGGAAGTCGCGCACCGCTTCCAGCATAAGGAGCGTGTTCGCGGGAGTGGCGTTCACGGCGACCTTGCCGGTGGACGTCTTGATGAAGTCGGCGCCCGCCAGCATGCCGAGCCAGGAGGCGCGGCGGATGTTGTCGTACGTCGACAGCTCGCCGGTCTCGAAGATGACCTTGAGGCGGGCGCTCGTCCCGCAGGCCTCCTTCACGGCGACGATCTCGTCGTACACCTTCATGTAGTCGCCCGCGAGGAACGCCCCGCGGTCGATGACCATGTCGACCTCGTCCGCGCCCGCCGAGACGGCGTCCCGGACGTCGGCCAGCTTCACACCGAGGGCGGCGCGGCCGGCCGGGAACGCGGTGGCCACGGAGGCGACCTTCACGCCGGACCCGGCGACGGCCTCCTTCGCGGTGGCCACCATGTCGGGATAGACGCAGACGGCCGCGGTCGCCGGGGTCGTACGGTCGGTCGGGTCGGGGTGGACCGCCTTGGCGCCGAGCGCCCGGACCTTGCCCGGGGTGTCCGCGCCTTCCAGCGTCGTCAGGTCGACCATCGAGATGGCGAGGTCGATGGCGTACGCCTTGGCGGTCGTCTTGATGGAACGGGTACCGAGGGACGCGGCCCGCGCCTCCAGGCCGACCGCGTCGACACCGGGCAGCCCGTGGAGGAAGCGGCGCAGCGTGCTGTCGGACGCGGTGACGTCCGTGAGTGCGTGAGCTGCGGCAGATGCATTGGTGGGCATGGTCACCAGACGAGCATATCTACGCGCGTAGCGGCTGTACACCCCGAGAGAGTGGCTCTCTGCCCTGGAGGGACGGTTCTCGACAGCGCCGGGGACCGCCACGCCCCCAGGGGCGCGGGGAACTGCGCGACCAGCCACGAACACGCCGCACTCGCGCACATGCGAAGCCCCCACGGCGATCGGGCGGTCGGCCGAGCCGCCACGGGCGTACGGCAGAATCGAGCCCATGACCACCCCGGAGCAGCAGCCCCCCACCCCGGACCCCGCCCTGAAGGACCGGGTCCACCGCTCGCACACGGGCATCGCGGGCGGCGTCCTGATGCTGGCCATCGCGCTCTGGCTCGGCATCGACGCACTGATCCGGGGCGAAGGCCGCACACAGTGGCTGGCCCTCGCGGCACTGATCCTCATCGTGCCGCTGGTCTCCGCGTTCACCCTGCGCCCCGCCGTCTACGCCAACGACGACCGGCTGCGCATCCGCAACCCGCTCCGGGTGATCGTGCTGCCCTGGGGGCAGGTCGCCGCACTGCGCTCCGGCTACTCCAACGAGGTCGTCGACAACGCCGGCACCAAGTTCCAGCTCTGGGCGATCCCGGTCTCGCTGCGGGCCCGCAAGCGGGCGGCACGCCGGTCGGCCCGCGCGGCCGCCGAGCGGAGCACTCCCGCGCGGGGTGACCGGGGAGGTCGTGGTGGTCGTGGAGGCGGGGGCACAGGGCTCGGAGAGTTCGGGTTCCAGGCGCCCGGGACGGACACGGACGCGCACGGTCTGGTGCGCTCCGAGACCGACCAGGTCATGGCCGACCTGCGGGAACTGTGGGAGAACCGGGGGGACGCGGAGTCCGCTCAGGGCGAGGTGACCGTGCGGTGGGCCTATGAGGTGATGGGGCCGGCGGTCGCGGGGGCCGTGCTTCTGGTGATCTTGCTGGCCGTGTCCTGAGAGCCGCCTCCTTCACGGCGCGCTCGGCCACACCAGTGCCATGTACGCGCTGCAGTACGCCGACCCGGCCACCGCTGCCGTGAGGGTCAGGGTGCGGTAGCGGCTGGTGGCGTGGGAGAGGCGTAGGGCGAGGGGGAGGAGGAGGGGGAAGGCGGGGAGCAGGAAGCGGGCGCGGGGGAAGTAGACGCCGCCGCTGCCCAGGACGATCGTCAGCAGTACGGCCGTGAAGACCAGCAGCGGCACCGGCTGGCGGTCCCACAGCGACAGCCCGAACAGCGCCACCGACGCGATCAGCGTGAGCGTCACCATCACCAGGAACAGCTCGGGCGTCGAGTCGTACACGAGCAGGCGGCGCATCCAGCGCAGGGTCTCCAGGCCGCCGTCCAGTTCGTTGTGCCAGAGCCGCTGTACGGCGAAGTAGCCGTCCCAGCGGCCCACCCGCAGGCCCACCCAGCCGACGTAACCGCACCAGCCGAGCGGTGCGAGCGCGGCTGCCGCCAGGGTGCGGAGGGAGAAGCGGCGGCGCAGGGCGAGCAGCGCAGCCGTCGTGACCGCTGCCGCCACCGCGACGCCGGTCGGGCGGGTCAGGCCCGCCAGCGCCGCCAGCCCGGCCGCGGTGAGGAGACGGCCGGTGAGCACGGCGTACAGGGACCAGGCCGCGAGGGCCGTGAACAGGGACTCGGTGTACCCCATCCACTGGACCAGGCCGACCGGGAGCGCCGCCCAGAGGGTGGTGAGGAGGATGCCGGCGCGGCGGCCGTACAGCCGGTCGCCCACCGCGAAGACGCCCCACGCGGCGACGAGGGAGGCGATGACGGCGATGGCGAGTCCGGTGCTCGCGCGGGTGCCCGGGGTGAGCGCCGCGAACGCCTTCACGAGGGTGGGGTAGAGCGGGAAGAAGGCCAGGTTGTTGGCGCTCGGCGCGCTGCCGAGTTCGTGGGCGTAGCCGTGGTCGGCGATGCCGAGGTACCAGTCGGCGTCCCACTGCGTCGCCAGGATCGGCCAGACGCCGTGCCGCCCGCGGTGCGCCCAGACGGTGAGGAGCAGCAGGCCCGTGCCGCGTACGGCGAGGTAGGCGAGGAGGGCGGGGGCCGCGTGGCGCAGGGCGGCGTTCATGGCGTGCAGGGTGTGTCTGATGTGCGCGCGGGTGCCGAGTGCGCGCGGGGCGCGTGGTGGCTCCGGCGCGGAGTCGGGGTCGGCGCCGGGGGCGGTGGTCGTTCGGGGTGTTGGCCGGGATGCGGTCGTGGACACGGCGCGGCTCCAGGCGATTCGGTGGTGCGTTTCCGTTCCACCGTTGCCCGGGTGGCGGGGCGGGGCGTGGAGCCCGGGTCAACCGCCGGGGAGAAATCACCCGACGGGGTGCCTCCGGATGGGGGCACCCCGTCGGGGGTGGTCATGTCAGCTCGGCTGGTTCCTCAGGTTCGGATGCCTGGTTCCTCAGGTTCGGATGCCTGTTCCTCGGGTGCGGATGCCTGTTCCTGATCAGATGCCTGCCGCCGTCGACAGGTCCTGCTTGATCGTCGCCAGCAGGGCCGTCGCCTTGGTGCGGGCCGCCGGGAGGTCGGCGTGTGCCGCCACCGGGACCACGACCTCCAGGTAGCACTTCAGCTTGGGCTCCGTGCCGCTGGGGCGGACGATGACGCGGGCGCCGTCGAGCGTGTAGCGCAGGCCGTCGGTGGGCGGGAGCGTCTCGGTGCCCTGGGTGAGGTCCTCGGCGCGGGTGATCGCCAGGCCGGCGAGCTGCGTCGGCGGCTGCTCGCGGAGCCGGCGCATCGCGTTGGCGATGACCGACAGGTCCTGGACGCGGACCGAGAGCTGGTCGGTGGCGTGCAGGCCGTGCTCCACGGCGAGGTCGTCCAGGAGGTCCAGGAGGGTGCGGCCCTCGGCCTTGAGGGTGGAGGCGAGTTCCGTGATCAGCAGGGCTGCCGTGATGCCGTCCTTGTCGCGTACGCCCTCGGGGTCGACGCAGTAGCCGAGGGCCTCCTCGTAGCCGTAGCGGAGGTTCTCGACCCGGGCGATCCACTTGAAGCCGGTGAGGGTCTCCTCGTAGGGGAGGTTCGCCTTCTCGGCGATACGGCCGAGGAGGGAGGAGGAGACGATCGACTCGGCGAAGGTGCCGTGCGCTCCGCGGTTCACCAGGTGGGCGGCGAGCAGGGCGCCCACCTCGTCGCCGCGCAGCATGCGCCAGTCCTCGCCGTCCTTCACCGCTGCCGCGCAGCGGTCGGCGTCGGGGTCGTTGGCGATGATCAGGTCGGGGTCCGTCTCGCGGGCCTTCGCGAACGCCAGGTCCATCGCGCCGGGCTCTTCCGGGTTGGGGAAGGCGACGGTGGGGAAGTCCGGGTCGGGGTCGGCCTGCTCGGTGACGAGTTCCGGGGCCGGGAAGCCGGCTCGGGCGAAGGCGGCGAGGAGGACGTCCTTGCCGACGCCGTGCATCGCCGTGTAGACGGTGCGGGCGGTGCGGGGGGAGTCCGGGGAGAGGACCGCGTCGGTGCGGGCGAGGTAGGCGTCGAGGACGCTGTCGTCCAGGGTGTCCCAGCCGTCCGTCGGGCGGGGGACGTCGTCGAGGCTCGCGATCGCGTCGATCTCGGCGGCGATGTCGGTGTCCGCGGGCGGGACGATCTGGGAGCCGTCGCCGAGGTAGACCTTGTAGCCGTTGTCGCGGGGCGGGTTGTGGCTGGCGGTGACCTCTACGCCGGCTGCGGCGCCGAGGTGCCTTATCGCGTAGGCGAGGACGGGGGTGGGGAGGGGGCGCGGGAGTACGGCGGCGCGCAGGCCGGCGCCGGTCATGACGGCGGCGGTGTCGCGGGCGAAGTCCTCCGACTTGTGGCGGGCGTCGTAGCCGATGACGACGAGGCCGTTGTCGTGGCCCTGCTTCTTGAGGTACGCGGCGAGGCCGGCGGCGGCGCGGATGACGACGCTGCGGTTCATGCGCATGGGCCCGGCGCCGAGTTCCCCGCGCAGGCCCGCGGTGCCGAACTGGAGGGTGCCGCTGAAGCGGTCCGAGAGCTCGGTGACGTCGCCGGCCTCGATGAGCTTGGCGAGTTCGTCGCGGGTCTCCGCGTCGGGGTCCTCGGCCAGCCAGGTCTTGGCCCGGGCGATGAGATCGTCGTGCACGGCGGGTCAGCCTCTCGTTGTCGGTGGTGCGCGTCTATGCCTGCGGCGGCCTGTGCGGCCTCGGTGGGGGCTTGTGCAGCGCCTGCGGTTCGGGGGTGGGTCGGGGCCGCGCCGGGGGGTGTCCGTCCTCGGTCGGGCGGTTGGTGTCGGGCAGAGAGGTGCTGTCTCTTGACGCCCGCCGCTGCGGGCGGACACCCCCCGACCCGTCCCCTTCCCGCCGTCGGCGGCTGCGAGTCCGCTCACCTTGCGGCGCAGGTCGACCGTAACTCCCCAGGGGCGCGGGGAACTGCGCGACCAGCCACGACGAGCCCGCAGAGGCTCTACGGCCGAACGCGGCACCCCCTACACGGCGCTCAGAGCCTGCCCAGTACCTGTGCCAGCAGCGAACCCATCCGCGTCGCGCTGTCGCGGCCCGCCTGGAGGACCTCCTCGTGGTTGAGGGGCTCGCCCGTCATGCCGGCCGCCAGGTTGGTCACCAGGGAGATGCCCAGGACCTCGGCGCCCGCCTCGCGCGCGGCGATGGCCTCCAGGACCGTCGACATGCCCACCAGGTCCGCGCCGATGACGCGGGCCATGCGGATCTCGGCCGGCGTCTCGTAGTGCGGGCCGGGGAACTGGGCGTAGACGCCCTCCTCCAGCGTGGGGTCGATCTCCTTGCACAGGGCGCGCAGGCGCGGGGAGTACAGGTCGGTGAGGTCGACGAAGTTGGCGCCGACGATGGGGGAGGTGGCCGTGAGGTTGATGTGGTCGCTGATCAGGACCGGCTGGCCGGGGCGCATGCCCTCGCGCAGGCCGCCGCAGCCGTTGGTGAGGACGATCGTCTTGCAGCCGGCCGCGACCGCGGTGCGGACACCGTGGGACACGGCGGCCACGCCGCGGCCCTCGTAGTAGTGGGTGCGGCCCAGGAAGACCAGGGCGCGCTTGTTGCCGATCTTGTACGAGCGGATCTTGCCGCCGTGCCCTTCCACCGCCGGCGGCGGGAAACCGGGCAGCTCGGTGACCTGGAACTCGGCGTCGGGTGCGCCGAGGGCGTCCACGGCCGGTGCCCAGCCGGAGCCCATCACGAGGGCGACGTCGTGGGTCTCGGCGCCGGTCAGTTCGCGCAGGCGCGCGGCGGCGGCGTCGGCGGCGGCGTGGGGGTCGCCCTGGATGTCGTCCGGAAGAAGAGATGCGTTCACGCGACTGAGGGTAGCCGGTTTGGGCCTACGCGCGTAGATGACAGAGCTCACGGGATGGCGATCGTTGTCTTGTCGTTTCCAACGAAGAGCAGGACGGGAGGGGGCGGTGTGGCGGTTGTTGTCCTCAGCAGGGGCGCTTGCGCAGTTCCATCACGTAGTCGTGCGGGGCTCCCGCCGACTCCGCCGCGTCCGCGACCTCGCCCAGATAGCGTGCCGACGGCAGCCCGCCCTCGTACGCGTTCAGGACGTACACCCACGCCGACTCCTCGCCCTCCAGCGTGTGCACCCGGACCCGGAGCCGTCGGTATATGCCGAGGCCGACGCCCTCCCAGCGGTCCAGGGATTCCTCGTCCATCGGCGCGATGTCGTACAGCGCGACGAAGACCTGTTCCATCGGATCCTCGACGAGGGTGGCCAGCGCGCCCTCCCAGCCGAGCTGCTCGCCGCCGAAGGTCAGCCGCCACCCGTTCAGCCAGCCGGTGGCGCGCAGCGGCGAGTGGGGGGCGCGGCGCGTCATCAGCCGCGCGTCGAGATTGCCGGCGTACGCGGCGTAGAGCGACATGCAGAGAGGGTACGGCAGCGGAATCGTCCGCCCCTCCCGTAACAGTGGTGTCTCGGGCGGGCCCCCAGGCAGTGGCCGGGTGGGGCGTGCGGGACAATGGAGTACGTGACTCGGATCGTGATCATCGGTGGCGGACCCGGCGGATACGAGGCGGCCCTGGTGGCCGCCCAGCTCGGCGCGGAGGTGACCGTCGTCGACTGCGACGGTCTGGGCGGGGCGTCGGTGCTCACCGACTGCGTGCCGTCGAAGACTCTTATCGCTACGGCCGAGGTGATGACCACCTTCGACTCCTCCTACGAGGAGCTGGGCATCATCGTCGCCGACGACACCCCGCACATCGACACGCCCGCGCGTGTCGTGGGCGTCGACCTGGGCAAGGTCAACCGGCGTGTCAAGCGGCTCGCGCTCGCGCAGTCCCACGACATCACCGCCTCCGTCACCCGCGCCGGTGCGCGGGTGATGCGCGGCCGTGGCCGGCTGGAGGGCATGCAGGGCCTCGACGGGTCGCGGAAGGTCGTCGTGCGCGCCGCCGACGGCAGCGAGGAAACGCTGGTCGCGGACGCGGTGCTGATCGCCACCGGTGGTCATCCGCGTGAGCTGCCCGACGCCCAGCCCGACGGTGAGCGGATCCTGAACTGGACCCAGGTGTACGACCTCACCGAGCTGCCCGAAGAGCTCATCGTGGTCGGGTCGGGTGTTACCGGTGCCGAGTTCGCCGGTGCCTATCAGGCGCTCGGGTCGCGGGTCACCCTCGTCTCGTCCCGGGACCGGGTGCTGCCGGGTGAGGACCCGGACGCGGCGGCCGTCCTGGAGGACGTCTTCCGGCGTCGTGGCATGAACGTCATGGCCCGCTCGCGCGCCGCCGCCGCCAAGCGGGTCGGCGACCGGGTCGAGGTCACCCTCGCCGACGGGCGGGTCATCAGCGGCAGCCACTGCCTCATGGCCGTCGGTGCCATCCCGAACTCCGAGGGCATGGGTCTGGAGGAGGCCGGCGTCAAGCTGCGCGAGTCCGGGCACATCTGGACCGACAAGGTCTCCCGGACGACCGCGCCGGGCGTGTACGCCGCCGGTGACGTGACCGGTGTCTTCGCGCTCGCGTCGGTCGCGGCGATGCAGGGACGTATCGCCATGTACCACTTCCTGGGCGACGCGGTGGCACCGCTGAACCTGAAGACGGTGTCGTCGAACGTGTTCACCGACCCCGAGATCGCCACCGTCGGCTACTCCCAGGCCGACGTGGACGCCGGCAAGATCGACGCCCGGGTCGTCAAGCTGCCGCTGCTGCGCAACCCGCGCGCCAAGATGCAGGGCATCCGGGACGGCTTCGTCAAGATCTTCTGCCGGCCGGGTACGGGCATCGTGGTCGGCGGTGTGGTCGTCTCACCGCGCGCTTCGGAACTGATCCACCCGATCTCGATCGCGGTCGACAACAATCTGACGGTCGAACAGATCGCGAACGCCTTCACCGTGTACCCCTCCCTTTCGGGCTCGATCGCCGAGGTGGCCCGGCAGTTGCACACACGGAAGTCCGGCGGCGAACTCTGACGACCGGAAGCAACTCCCCGCTGGTCACGGGGAGTTGTCGAGCATGCGTACGGCATAGGCGGCGGGACTAGGCCCTATACCACTTCTCGCCCTTGCGTACGAACAACTTCTGTTATTCGGCGCAAACTGCTGAAAGCAGACGGTCGTTGGGGTTACTGTCAGTTTCGTGTTCGCTGCAGAACGTCGCCAATTGATCCTCGAAATGGTGCGAGCGAACGGGGCCGTGTCGCTCCGTGAGCTCGCCCGCGTCGTCCAGACCTCCGAAGTGACCGTACGGCGGGACGTGCGCGCACTGGAGGCAGAAGGACTCCTCGACCGCCGACATGGCGGTGCGGTATTGCCGGGCGGGTTCACGCGGGAGTCCGGCTTTCCGCAGAAGTCACATCTCGCGACCGCCGAGAAGACGGCCATCGCCGACCTCGCCGCGAACTTCGTGGAGGAGGGCGAGGCGATCGTCGTCGGGGCGGGTACCACCACACAGGAGCTGGCCCGCCGGCTCGCACGTGTGCCCGGACTGACCGTCGTCACCAACTCGCTGCTGGTGGCACAGGCGTTGGCCCACGCCAACCGCGTCGAGGTCGTCATGACCGGCGGCACCCTCCGCGGGTCCAACTACGCGCTGGTGGGCAGTGGCGCCGAGCAGTCCCTGCAAGGGCTGCGGGTGTCCCGGGCCTTCCTCTCCGGAAGCGGGCTCACCGCCGAACGCGGGCTCTCCACGTCCAACATGCTCTCCGCCTCCGTCGACCGGGCGCTGGTCCAGGCCGCTTCGGAGGTCGTCGTCCTCGCCGACCACACGAAGCTCGGTACGGACACGATGTTCCAGACGGTGCCCACCGATGTCATCACGCGGCTCGTCACCGACGATCCACCGGCTCATGACGACCGCGCCCACACCGAGCTGCAGGCCCTCGCCGATCAGGGGGTGCAGATCGCCGTGGCCGGGGCGACCGGCAGCTCGGGGGGTGACGAGGTCCCGGCGCGGCGTCAGCAGCGTCCTGCGTTGCCCGGGCCGCGCCGGGGTCAGGTGCCGGCCGGCGGCGCGGGGCTCAGGGCTGCGTCGGTGATGGGTGAGCCGGGGGCGGAGCGGGAACGAGAGCGGGCTCGCGTCGCGGATCTGCGGCGGCGGTAGGTTTCGCCTGTTCGCCGCAGTGGTCTGTCTAGTCGCGCGGGTGCAGGCTGGGTGTGGTTGCTCGCGCCCACGCGGCGGAGCCGCATATCGATACAGCCCCGCGCCCCTAGGTGGGTTTCAGTCCCCTCAGTGTCAAGTGCAGCAATCTGTCTGCCAGGTCCGGGTCGCCCGGGGTCTCCTCGGCGGCCAAGGCAATTGCGTGGGTCAACTGGAGCAGATCGCCGATCGCGACGCCCGGCCGTACGGTGCCCGCCTCCTGCGCCCGCGCCAGCAGCGCGCCGCCCGCCTCCCTGATCGGGCCGCTGCACCGGGCCAGGGCCGAGGTGTTGTCGTAGGAGACGGACATCAGGGATCTGGCCAGGCCCCGGTACTCCCCGGCATGGGTGACCATCTCGCGGAGCCAGGTCACCAGGGCCGCGCAGGGTTCCGGGGCGTCGAGGAGTTCGCGGGAGCGGGTCAGCAGGTCGCCGACCGCGTCCTCGAAGACGGCGCTCAACAGGGCGTCGCGGTTGGGGAAGTGGCGGTAGAGCGTGCCGATGCCGACGCCCGCCCGACGGGCCACGTCCTCCAGGGACGCGTCCGTGCCGTGCTCGGCGAAGGCGGAGCGGGCCTCGGTGAGCAGCCGCTCGTGATTACGGCGGGCATCCGCGCGCATGGCACGTGGCTGGGCCGTCGCCGCCGCGCCCCCGGTCTCCGCATCCTCGCGTGAGGTCACGCCCGCCATGGCTCCCACCTGCCTCTCTCACGCCCGGTGTGCCTCAAGGATGCCACCGAGGACGAACGGGCCCTCAGAAACGAGGCGGGGGGCGGGGGTTGATGGGGGCTGCGCCGGCGGGCCGAGCGCTGGCGTGGCGGAGTGTGAGTGTGATTTTGAGTTATTTGATA